>JBHIXE010000063.1:0-8179 GCA_041984905.1 Verrucomicrobiales bacterium
CCGTACCTTCTTGTTTGTGGAATTGGTGTAAGTAAAGGACAGTTTCCGGAAGAGCTGTTGTTGCCTGGCAAGGAGAGTCTTTCCCAGTTCTGCCGGGTTGCGGTGGGCTGGAGGCAAGCGAGTTGGGTTTTCCCTGCACAGTCGAAGCAGGCTTTCCACCTCGTCCGGCAAGTGCATGAATGCCCTTCGCAATCGCAGGTCCCGGGAGGGGGAAGAATAGGTCTCCCAGTCACCTTCGCTGTCATAGATATTGGGGGGGATCGGGATGGCTCTCTCCTGGGCGAATTTCCAGGCGCGCTCCACCGATTTCCGCCGGTCGAGAACTTCGGAAAAGATGTCCTGTCGAATGTAGTTCTCCAAGGCCTCGAGGGGATCAACCTGTGTTGAAGTCGCGAGCCGCTCTCGAATGGTGCTGTAGTAGTCCCCAGAAAATGAGTATTGCTCTATGCTATATCTCGATAGGGAGAGATTGTCTGAATGGAAGTGGACGGAGCCGTTCTTGGAGACGAGGACGGGGCGAAAGGCACGGAAACCTCCAGATCTCGTGACCGAGCGCCAGGTCAGTTTGGGAGAGAAGCGGATGCGGGTGACGGATTGGTCAGGGTGCGCATCCATAAGGAAGATATCCCCATCTTGACTAACCTCGGTAACAAGCGCGACATGTCCTTCCGGGCTGTAATACACTGCCCCAGGTCCCAAATCTTTGCGAGTGATGCGGATGGGATAGGTGATGGAATCTGGCGCCTCTGGCGCGGTCCGGTAGTTCCCTGTGTGGACGGTCTGGACAAGGGACTGAAAAAATTCCTGAACAGAGCCCTCAAAGGATACGTTGTCGACGGTAGCGGTGGTGTAGTTGGGCGTGCTGGTATAGCGCGGTCCACTGACAGCGTTGTAAATGAAGGGCAGCTTGCGCTTGTAGGAGTAATAAGCGCGGAGGACAATCGGCAGGTCTGCGCAATCCGCAAAGAAACTCAGTTCTAGATCGGAGGGATCAAAAAGGGAATTGAATTGGCGACTGCGGATGGCCTGATCCGTAGAAGTCCATTCTCTGGCTCCGATTTGCCGGACCCATTCGCCGAAGGCACGCTCCTCCTGTGAGGTCCAGGAACGCTCGACTTGCCATGCCTGTGCTATAAGTGGCGCTGGTAACAGGCCATAGGCAGAGACTAGCAACAGGGCCAGGGCTTTCAGCAACCTATTGATGTTGGTGGACCAATTGAAACCGGCGAAGGAGATCCGCCTTAGAGGCCTTGACCAAGTCCAACTCCAACGTCCTCTCGATCTGCAGGCTTCGTTCCTCGGGGATTCGTGCCAAGACTTGGTCGTGAATGGTCTTTGGTATTGCCATTAAGACTTCGCAATCCTGGCGGGACTCCATCAGATCGACAATCACTTGAACCATATGGTCTAACTGGCTGCGTTCCGCCTCCAGGGCTTCGTTGTGTCGTTCACCGTAGCTCATTCCCGATTGATCACGGCAGGGAGAACCTTGAGGAAATCGACCGACTTCGTCAGTGTCCCGGGAGGCATACCGGCTGTGGAGGTCGGGCAAGTCGACCGCTTTGTTGAGTTCGATGGAGGGCTTGTTGTCTCCATCTTGCTGGGTAGCCAAATAGGCTTTCACCCAACCGAGATTGGCCACAATGATTAACTTATTCATCAACGTAGGTTTGTGAGTGTGGATGGTCCGGTGATTGGAGGTATCGTTCAAACCAGTCTCCCGCTAACTCCGCGGCTTTCTGAAGCGTTCCTGGCTCCTCAAAAAGATGGGTGGCTCCGGAAATCTCGAGCAGTTCAGTGTCCTTCTGAAGGGTCTCGCAAGCCTGACGGTTCACTTCCAGGACGGGTCGGTCCTTGGAGCCAACGATGAGTAGAGTGGGGGCTTGGATTTTCCTGAGGGCGTGGCCTGCCAGATCTGGCCGGCCCCCGCGGGAAACGATGGCTTGGACAAGATTCGGGCGGATTGAGGCCGCGATCAAGGCGACAGCGGCTCCCGTGCTGGAACCCAGAATGCCCACTGGCAGAAGTTCTAATCCAGGTTGCTGCGCCAACCATTCCAATGTCAGGATGAGACGTGCGGCAAGGAAGTTAAAGTCAAAGCGCAAGTCATGAGTCAGCTTGTCCTGCTTAGCCTCTTTCGGGGTCAGGAGATCAAAGATCAAGCTGGCGAAGCCTCTCCGATTCAAGGATTGCGCGATGAACCGATTGCGGGGGCTACGACGATTGCTCCCGCTGCCGTGGGCAAAGACGACGAGCCCGAGTCCCTTTTCAGGGCGGCAAAGGACGCCAGAAACGCTATCAGATCCCGCTGGAATCTTGATGGTCTGGGAGGAAATTCTGCTACTCATCGAGGACGTCCAAGGTCAGCGTTCAAGTCTTTGGGGATGGGAAGGCCATTGGTAATCCTCCCCTGGGGAGGGCAAGAACAACCACGGAGGGTTCCGGCGCTCTGCGGATTTTTGAAGAGAACTGGCATGGGTTGAACCTGGGGGATGACCTTCTCAAAACTCGCCCCGAGGAGAGTCCCGCGAAACCCTCCAAAATCTCCTGTTCACCCTTGTGGAAAATACCTAGTGGGCGTACGGGCCATGGCAGGGGCGAGTGCCCTCTTCTTCGGCTCGTGGGCCCAAGTTTCAGGTGGGTCAGACGGCCTCTCCAGATTCCACCCAGCGAACTGCGAAGCGCAGCAATTCGTTACTGTCAGCGATACGCAACTTCTTGCGGATCTGAGAGCGATGGGCATCGACCGTGCGGACGCTGATGCCGAGCGCTGAAGCAATTTCGTCGAGCCCCTTGCCGTGGCCGATGCGCTCAAAAATCTCCAATTCCCGGTCAGTCAAACGGTTGAGGGGAAAGCTGAGACTTCCTCCTGCCTGTCCACCGGAAAGGCTATCCAGAAAATGGGCAGTTACAGCATCGCTTACGTAGATCTTGCCTTGGGCAACGCAACGAATGGCCTCCACCAGAAACTGGGAAGTGGACTCCTTCATCACGTAACCTCTTCCGCCAGCACGGAGGACACGTTCCGCATAGAGCAGCTCATCATGCATGGACACGACCAGCACGTAGATTTTGGGATGAAGTGCCTTGAGGTCTTTGATGAGCTCGATGCCATTTCGGTCAGGCAAAGTCAAGTCCGTCACCACCAGGTCAGGGTGGGTGGCGTTGACTGCATCGAGTGCCTCCTTAGCGCTGCCCGCTTGGGCGCAGATCTCGATGTCCTCTTCTGGGTTCAACAGAAAGGTGAGGCCATCCCGAAGAACGGGATGGTCGTCAACGATGACGACGCGTTTGGCCGGTCCCATAGCTCTGAGGTCTAGGTGTGGTTGTGAAAAAGGGCCCCCCTGACAAACCATTTGTGGCCTGGACTGGGTTGGGGTCAAGAACCGTCTGTCGGAATATCACCGATGTTCCCCAGTCGCTTCGTCGTAGGTATGGTGGAGCATGTGCATGGAGCCGGTTGTTGCGATTCCTTCGAAGTAATCCCGCAGTTGAGTCCCGTTCCAGTCGCTGGCGGGGCCTCCCAGGAGAATGACGAGAGCTCCCAATTTGGGTTCACGGGCGAAGGCCCAGAGTTGGAACCAACGTTTCCATTGGTCTGGGAGGTGGCTGATGTTGATGGCCACAAAGACCAGATCCGCCTGGGTTGCATCGAATGCGGCGGCCGCCTCATTCCCTTCATCAAACATCGTTTCCAGGTTGACTCCGCTAACCTTGCGAAGTTTGACGCCATCGACATTCTTTTCGAGGAGAAAGAGCTTTTCCCAAGCCCGTCCCGCAAGGGAGGGGTCATTGTAAATGATTGTGGCGTCCAGTTGGAGCTCCGTCTCCGGATCGTCAGGATCCGCCTTGATCTCGCAGGGGCTGGGCACTCTTCGGTCTTGGACTCCAGCGGTTGAGAATTCAGGGAGCAGAAGCCTTTTCGGGAGCGTTGTTTGAATCATGGTAGCAGGTGGATGGAGTTGAATCCTTGTCTTTCAGTCAGGAAAGTATTCCACTCTTAAGCAGGCAGGGTGGGGACGAAATAGAATAGTCTTCTCGGCGATGTCTGGAGGATTCTGCAGGGAAAGGATACGCAATTTGCGTACTCGCCCTTGGTTCCCACTCTTTTTGGTTATGGCCCGGCGCTCGTTAGAGCAGTTCACGTCTGACTTCGATGCTCGCCGAGGAAGACAGCTTCGAGTGCAGTGGGGACAACTGTTGTACGCACTATCACTAAGGTACAATCTCCTCGACCGCCTATTCCTATGAAGAGCAAAGCGGCCGTATAGTGAGTTGAAAACCCATTCATATGACCGTGAAAAAGACAAACCAAGAGTTGGGCCTTCCGACCGAGATCGACCCTGGCCTCCGCGCGGAGTTGATTTGCGGAAAACTTGTTAAGAGCCCGCTCTATCACACCTATCAACGCGCCTTTAGAGACGCTACCGGACTACCCCTAATTGTCGAATCAGGGAAGTGTAGATTTACCTTCGACGAGTGTGGAGATTCGAATCAGTTCTGCCAATTGCTCAACCAGCCGCATCGGAAATTTTCGTGCATTCGCTGCCCGATGAGTCCGTCAGACTTCGCGGAAAGGTCGAGGCATGAATTGGTGTTGGCGCGTTGTCGAGCAGGTCTCCATTCTATTGCCGCCCCCATTCACCTTGGAGACCAGTCCGTAGCGTTGCTGGTATCGGGTCAGTTTCAATCCGCCAACGACAATCCGGACCAGGGGCTGGGTGAGGCTCTCACCTGGGCAACGAACGAGATCGAGTGGAAAGGCGATTTGGCAGAGCTACAGGCTGCTTTCGGAGCCACCCAAGTGGTGGAACGTGAGGAATTTGAAGAGGCCGTCATCCTGCTTCAAGGATTTGCGGAACTGCTTAGCGGACATCTCAACTCGATCGTTATAGAAGATGACGAGAATGAGCCGGAGGCAGTAAGGCTCGCCAAGTCCCTCGTGAGCGCTCATCAGCCGGAAGAGGTCAAACTGGAGGAAGCCTCACTTCGATGCAACATGGCGTCGGATAGCTTTAGTTGGCTCTTTGAGACTTCAACGGGGCTCACCTTTGAGGAGTATGTCGCACGCCGTCGCATTGAACAGGCACGCCGAGCTCTCATTGATCGCTGAACTCGCGGGATGCAGGACCACGCCAGAGTTCAACAAGCTGTTTGCCCACTATATGAACGAGAAACCTCGAGCTTATCGCGACAGGATGCTGCAGAACCGGCACTTAGTGGAACATCTGGATCACGCGGAACAGTATCCCATCGTGGTGGCCCACTGAGCATACAGACAATGAAATTTGGGAGTTAATCATGGCGGTCACCATCAAGCATCAGGAGCACTACTACACCTACGAACATCCAGTGGGATGGAGCGGTGGCGATCCAGACATACGGTTCAAGTTGAATCAGACTAGACCAGCGGGCGCCTATCCCATTCCGATTGGTGAGGAAGTCGCCATTACCAACGCGTTAGTGGGGGCTTTGTCCGGGGGAGAGATCGTCCGGGCAGATACGGGGCATTTCAAAGGAGGCGGAGACATAGAGGAGGGCCCGGAAGACAACGAAAAAGATGGTCGACCTTACTCAGATCCCGACCGGATTCTGGATTCGTGACGAACCGATGGTGAGGCTGGCTCTGACTTCGAACGGGTTGTGAGGGCTTGAGGCTCGCTCCTTGAAAACGGAACTCTTGGGGGAAGTGGTGCCCAATGCCAGTTGGGAGGGGGATCTACTGGTTTACCAGGAGAAAACCATCTGGGGCCAAACTGGTGGCAAGCATGACGCTGTTGATATCCAGGTTGGCGTTCCAGATCTGCTCCCGCTGTTGATCTCGGTTCAGCCAATCTTGTTCAATGGATTCCGCCAGAGGGAGGAATGGAGTCATCCGGGAAAGCGTGTCGTGAATGGCAACCAAGGGAAAGTGGGTTGGATGCTTCTTCAGCAAGGCATCGATTCGCTCGACGGCGTGAAGGCCGATCGAAAGGCCCAACTCTCGAAAGGCAAGGCGGTTTCCAGCCCCTCTAGAGTGCTGAAGGCCGGTGTAGCTTCTGAGGCTGGCAACGGACTCTTGAAGGAGAAAAGAAAGGCATTCCCCCTCTGGAAGGGCCTTCAGCGCAATGAGCTGTGCGAGACGATGGATGATGAAGGAGACGCTCCGCTAGCACGTCGAGCACTATCTGTACGCAGATTTCGTACGTGTTGTACTTCTCAATGCTAGATTTCCTGCGGGGGAACTCACAGTTACTTTAATCGGCTTGAGTGGCTAAGGTAGGGGTGCCAGGAACCTGAGACGTCTTGCATCTTGGGATGCGTGTAAACTCACTCTCGGCGTTTGGTTCCCTGAACCCGTTTTGAGACCACCTTACCTCGTCATGAAAGTGACCTCCTCCCAATATAACCAGTGCCTTGCCGCTGATGATAACGAAATCGCCACGATATGCTGTGAGATACGGGGGAGGGATATTGAGGCCATGGATTTCTGGCTGAATGAATCGCCAATGGCTGATCCTCCCAGCCAGAACGCAATCAGCCTTGCGTTAAAGCGTCTCTTGCTTCCAGGGATTTCGGTTAGAATTCATCCTCGTAAGGATGGTTCCATTGTTGGCATGGTGGATGGTCAGCCTGAGATAGAATTCTCAAAGACGCTCTGCGACTGGTATGCGAAAGCCATGAGGGGGTATCCCGTGAACCCGGTCACGGGAGAGATTCGTGTTGCGAAGCGGTTGCTCTCTAGAATCGCATTGGCTGATCAAAGGCGGGAGACCTGGACCCGCAGGATGAAGGGGGCATCCCCATCCCGCAGAACGGAAGTGGATTGGCTCAAGAAAGCCTCTTAAGCATCGGCGAACGGGATCTTGAGGTGAGGCTTGGAACCTGAGAGTCTTTGTTGCTTGGCGTTCCAACGATGCGGAGCCAAGCTGTTTCGCTCCTAAAAACCAGCATGAAGTGCTTCAATACGGGGGGAGAGACAGACTATGCCAACCTCTAGAGCCAGCTCATCCAAGTCTCTGCATCAACGTGTCGAGAGTTTGCTTGCAACGCCGGGACCTGATCTAACCGCGATTCCAGCAGAAGACATCAAAGCGTTGATTCGTGACATGCAGGTCCACCAGATGGAACTGGAATTGCAGAATGAAGGACTTCTTCAAACGCAACAGGATCTTGCCCTGGACCGGGACAGGTATGCAGAACTGTATGACTCTGCACCGGTTGGATATTTGACCCTGAACGCGGTGGGTAAGGTGCTAGAGGCCAATCTGACCGCGTGTGGAATGCTGGGTGCTAAGAGATCCATCGTGATGGGAAGCCGCTTCAGGAAGTATGTTGCTCCGGGGAGTCAAGACGGGTGGCGCCAGAACCTGAGTCAAATGATCGACGAGGAGGCGGGAGAGCGCCAGGCTGTGGTGGTCCAACTTCGAAATCCTGAAGCGGAGCCTGCATGGGTGAAACTGGAGACTCTGCGCTTCATTGACCAACAAAGCGGAGAAACCAGATTCCGAAGTGCGTTGGTGGACGTCAGCGAAGCTCGACGTATCAGTCTTCAGCTTCAGGATAGTGAAAGGCGCTTCCGCCGCTTGACTGAGGCGGTCACTGACTATGTCTATCGTGTCCGGGTGGAAGACGGGATGGGAGTGGAAACGGTTCACGAAGTGGGCTGTGAGACCGTCTTGGGATATTCTCCCGAGGAGTTCACTGCGAATCCTTCCTTGTGGATCGAGATGGTTCCTGAGATCGACCGCGCGGCAGTGGAGCGCCAGGTGGCCCAGGTCTTGTCTGGTCAGCTTGCTTCACCTGTTGAAACGCGTATCCGGAGAAAGGACGGGGAACTGCGCTGGGTGCAGAGCGTCGTTTCTCCGCAATACAACGAACGGGACGAGTTAGTGGCCTATGATGGCCTGCTGAGGGATATCACGCTGCGGAAACTGGCTCAGCAAGTGGTGCTCGACCAGAACGTAGAGTTGGAGGATCGCGTTCAGCAGCGCACTTTCGAGTTGGAGAGGAGAGTCGAGGAGGTGGCCTTGCTGGCGATGGCGGTCTACCAGCTTGTTGCTTTGGCCTGTGGTAGGAGGGGCGGTAAATCCTTACTAGCGGCTATCTGGGCCGTGTACGACTGCACGATGCGAGACCTTCGGAAGTACCAGCGGAAGGGCGAGACCCGGTACGTTCTACTGGTCGCCGCCAGCGTACC
>JBHIXE010000063.1:8189-18462 GCA_041984905.1 Verrucomicrobiales bacterium
GCGATGGCGGTGGCGAATATGGAGGAAGGGGTTCTCATCACCGTAGAAGACTTGGAGTGGCCCGGCCCCCAGATCGTATTCGTCAATGATGCCATGTGCAGAATCACCGGTTACACAGCTGACGAGCTGGTCGGGCAAACGCCCCGCATATTACAGGGAGCGCTCACCAACCGGGATACCCTCGAACTACTAAGGCAGACTTTGAGTGCGGGTTCTCCCTTCCATGGCGAACTGGTCAACTATCGCAAGGACGGAGAACCCTTTGACGCTGAGGTGTTCATTAGCCCCTTGTTTGATCTCGAGGGACATCGCACCAATTTCGTCTCCGTCCATCGCGACGTGACCGAGCGCAAGTTGGCCGAGGAGGCGTTGCATCGAGAGCATAGCCTGAGCGAAGGAATCATTGAAGCGGCTCAAAATATCATCCTGTTGCTTGATCCACAGGGGCGGATAGTACGTTACAACGCCTATATGGAAGAGTTGTCCGGATGGAAGCTCAATGAAGTCAAAGGACGTGACTGGTTCGATACCTTCCTCCCCGAAAGTGAGCGGGACCAGATTCGAACTCTGTTTCATCAAGGTCTGAACGGGCATCGCACCCGTGGCAACGTCAATCCCATCCTGACCCGGGAAGGTCAGGAGCGCGAGATTGAATGGTCCGATTCGCTTCTAACGGATGCCAAAGGGAATGTAATCGGGTTGGTCTGCATCGGTCAGGATGTCACATATCGTAATCGAGCGGAGAAAAATCTGCGAGATAGCGAGGAGAAGAAGAGGGCGATTCTGAACACCGCCGCGGATGCCATCATCACCATTGACAATCGTGGGCAGATTACGGACGTCAATCGCGCCACGGAGCGTATGTTTGGCTACACCCGGGATGAGCTGATTGGACAAAATGTCCGTATTTTGATGCCGTCGCCCTATCGCGAAGCGCACGATCAGTATCTGGAGCACTATCGTGATACCAAAGAGGCTAGGATCATCGACACCGGTCGCGAAGTTGAGGCGCAGCGTAAGGATGGCAGTGTCTTTCCGATCGACTTAACAGTCAGCGAGGTGGACCACCTGAATCTCTTCACGGGGATCATCCGGGATGTCAGTGAGAGGAAGGCTCTCGAGAGGGAAGTGGCCGAAGCGGCGGAGGAGGAGAAGCAGCGCATTAGTCAGGACCTGCATGACAGCCAGGGGGCATTGCTGACGGCAATTAGTTGCCGAGCAACTGCGTTGACCCGACGGCTCGACAACATGCGATTGACCCCGGAAGCGCATGAGTCGGAGGGCATCACCAGACAACTCAGGGAAGCGATCCAACAAGCACGGACGTTAGCAAGAGGATTGCAGCCAGCAGGCAATAAGCCTCACGAATTCATAGACGCGTTTCGGAGGCTTGCGGAACGCACCCGGCTCAGCCGTCAGGTACAATGCCGGTTGCTGGCACCTAAGGAGCCGGTCGCACCAGATGACATAGTGACCGCTAACCAACTCTTTCGGATTGCGGAAGAAGCCGTGCAGAATGCCCTGCGCCATAGCGGCGGATCTCACATCACCATTCAGGTGAAGGGAGAGGACGATCAAATCTCCCTAAGTGTGACGGATAACGGCAGAGGTTTTAACCGGGGTGAGTTCGGTAGCGACGGATTGGGCCTTCGCATCATGAATTACCGGGCTCGATCCATAGGTGCGGGTCTCTCCATTCAACCACGAAGAGGGGGAGGAACCAGGGTTGTTTGCCATTGGAACAAGCGTCGTTGAAGGGTTGAACCCCGGAGGAGGACGGTTCCTTTCTGAGCCTACTTTTTCGGAGGAGGTTGGTCTTCGTAATACATTAGAAGAGCTTTGAGCCAATATGTCATTTCAGGGCAAAGCTCGTTCAGCACCTGGCGGAACCGGTCGGCGACTTTCCCCGGTTGTTCCCTGCCTGCACGCAGGTCTTCCTGAAAGTCCTTCAGGCTTCCCTGAAGTTGGCGTTCGATCAAGACGCTCCTCTCGGAGGCGATTTGGGAATCAAGCGCAAGACGAGCGTGTATGATCTCCAGTTGCTGGTGGAGTTTACTCCATGCTTCAATGAGAACGGATCGGTTGGTATGCCATTCTGTATCCTCCTGGAGATCTAGTTGCTTCACAGAATCATAAGCTTCATGTAACGCCTTCGTGATTCTGTCGCGCCACGGAGCAAACTCTTCGGGGCTATTGATGAAGTGAGCGTCCTCGGCCAGCAAGTAGTTGAGCTTTCCCAACTGCTTCTGAACCGCGGCGATGTCTGCTTCGGCTTCGCCCGCAATTTTCCGGAGATCCAGTTCAGCACTCTTGGTGAAGATCCGTGCTTCATTCTGAGTCTCCTGAAGCTGTTTCAGGCCGGCCTCAAGACCCAGCCTTAGCATTCGCTGACAATCTAGGATGTTGGCTTCCAGGGAAGTTTCATAGTCTCGGAGAGCCGCATTGGAGTCTGAGTTCATTGGATCGGACAGTGAGAGTGGATTGCGAGAGGATTGTTGGCGCCTGGAGCTCAGAGGAAGAGCCGCAGGGGGGAGCAAGTGAGTGGGGTATGAGCCTACCTTTGATGAGATGCATCGGCTTTGCACTTGGTTGTTTTCCGGACCGGCCACGTCGGGAAGCACTAGTATCCGTACGCGGTACCACTAGAGTCCTAGTGTTGGGATCTCCTCTGTCCCGAGGTTTCACGAGGAGGGCGTACTGAAATCGACTAGGCCTTCTTTGTAGTGCAAGCGGCTTGCTTTCTTCGGGGATGTCCGTTGATTGAGCGTGGAACCTACGAAAGTTATAATGAAAACTCACTCACATGCATCTTCCCGGAAAAGCCCACAGCAATGGATTCGATATCTTGAAAGGCAGTCCGGCTTTCAAGATGAAGAGATTGACCTGGGCCTGGTGCAACAGGCCTGCCAGTCAGGCAACGAACCCCTCTTTCGAGAGTGGATCCAGGTTTCGGAGAGCAAGGCTCCGCCGAATAGTCCTGGAGAATTTGTGGCCATGTGCGGAGCTGCTGGCCTGGGCAGGCTGGTGGCCCAGGGGAAGACGGAATACTATGCCACGCTACGGAAGCTCTCTAATGATCCTAGAGAGCGAGTTAGGATGGGGGTAGTGATCGCGATCCAGGAGATTGGCAAGCGAGACTTCGAGGGATTGATGGGGGAACTGAACACATGGAAGCGGGGAACGGTTTTGGAGAGGCAAGTTGCCGTCGCAGGGCTTTGCGCGCCCTCTTTGTGGAAAGAGGAGACACCTGTCCTGGCCACTCTCCTGTTTCTCAAGGACGTTATCGACTCGATCCCCAGCCTTGAGCAACATCCAGCCTGTCCGTCGTTCGGTTCTCTGCGAACCGAATTGGTTCGAGGGTTGGGTCTAATTATTGCTGCTCGTCCGGCTTTGGGGGAACCGTTGTTTGAAGCAATGCGGAGAAGAACCGATCCCTATATTCGGTCGATACTGGAAGAGACTCTCAACGAGAGTTCTCTCAAGCAGACGGATCCCGTGTGGACAAGGCGGATGGGCAGATCACTGGCAGCTATGCAATTCCCATCGAGCGTGAATGGGGGGAATCTGGCAAGTCCCCACTAGCAGGCCGGTTGCATCCCTGGCGAAAACCTAATATGGGGGCAGTCCTCTCCAAAGTGGGCCCTCGACTGGAGTCCTCATCAACCATGATGGACTTTTGGGCTGCGGAGTCAGCGATGGACTGGAGGAGGAGGCAGGCGGCATCGCTTCGACCCGCTCTGATCATTCGACTGGGACTAGTTCTGTGTGCCCAAAGCCTTTTGTATAGTCGAGCAAAGATACGACTGTGGGGGTTACACGAAAGATCGCAACGTCCTCTGGTTTAGGCATGGGCAAGGGGAGGGACTGGGCTTCGGGGTACTTGCTCAGAAGAAGTTTAAGGGCCTGCTCTGCCTCAGAGGCGTCGCTGACCAGGTGGGCATGCGCAGCCATCGAGAGACCGGTGATTTCCATCACAGATTCGGTGTCGTGATCGACCGTCAGTGAAACGCGTGCGTCGTGTTCAAGATTGGCGGCTTTTTGACTATCGGGCGAGCAGAGAAAGTAGAGCGTCAATCCGTCATTGGCGTAGCCGACCGTGGTCGCCTGAGGCCAGCCGTCCGGTCGCAGAGTCGCTATGGTCATGATCCGGTGAGCAGCGAGGATCTCAAGAATCTTCTCTTTGATGGCTGTGTTCATTGGTTGCTTCCGTATGCGGTTCCAAAATAGATGGCGAGGCGCCCTCTGAGGGACGGCTTAGACTAGAATCTAATTGAGTTTACTAAGGTGCTCGCGAAGTGAGCCAAAGGATCTGGAGATCCAGCCCAGAACAAAACCGGCGAAAAGAATGGCGATCAATAGCAGGGACCGGCTCATGCTGACTCTGGCGACGAGGAGATTGAGTTCTATTACCTGAGTGTTGAGAGCAATGAAGATCATCATGGCCAGGACAACGAGCACGAGAATTCCAAGCTTAAGTTTCGTGAGTGGCTTCACTGGAGATCCTGAAGGTGATGGGTCAGAGTGGTAGTTTAGGTCAACACTTTAGGTGTGGCTTAGGAAATCCCAGGCATCTTCGGAACCTGTCTCATCAACTTGTTCCGCGGATTGGCAGAGAAAATCCAGGCCTCCAATACGCGCCACTTCCTTGAAGAATTTCCGAAGGTCGGACCCGCGGTTGTCCGCTGCGGCCGGTCCAAGAAGGCAGAGAAGCACACTTCGCTTGGCCGTCCGAACCTGAGCCCATTTCCAGAACCAGAGCCTCCATGGATCTGGTAGCTGGAGCGTATGGTTCAAGGCGACAAACACGATGTCAGCGTCAACGATCAGGGACACCGCGTCTCGACTCCTACCTTTCTGGGATAACAGGGTGAGATCCATCTCCTCAATGGTCTGGATATGCACCTCCTTAACATGTTCTTCAATCAGGCGTAGATTCTCCCGGGCGAGTTGGGCCAGATGGGAATCATCGTAGAGGATGGAGGCCTTTAAACCGAGCTTTGGAACCGTTATCGTCATGGGACTTCCGCGAAGGCTAGATCAAGTTGGACGTTGTATGCCACGGTAGGGATCTAGGGCGACCTCTCCGTCATGGAATCGGGTGCAGTTGGCAGGTTCTGTCAGCTGTCATGCCTGGTCGAGGGACCGCATGGCACCTGACGTCAACGTCCCTTCAACCTCGAATCCAAAGCTCTTCAAACTTTCTGGGAAGAGCTCCTTGGATGTCCCGAATCTCTCCGCTGGAGATCCGCTTTTGAAGGACCGCAAACACGGCGCACGCAGCCTTTTCCGGATCAAACTCCCAGGGACTGGCAGACGTCTCGTCCATGATTCGTTCAAGAAACTCCTCCCTGCTGAGTTTCTCCGGTTTGTGGGCAGGGGACCAACCCTCATAAAAGATGCCCCGAATCAGGACGGGCAGTTCCGAAGCAAGGTCTGCAGCCTCTTCAGGCGCAAGTCTGTCGCGGAGGGCATGAAGAACTGCTCGGAGTGCGTGGTACGCGGTTGGTCGATCGATGGTTTCCATCGCGGTTTCGACGTCGAGTAGCCACTCGCAGGTTTTCTGCACCGCTCCTTCGAGCTTTCTGGTAATGGAATCTTTCATAATGCTGCGTGATTGCCGATGGGTGAACTCAGGTTGGATGATGGAATCCCCCGCCGCTGCGGCGGGGGACGCCCGGGTCGGTTGCAATGACCGTAGTCAAGAGTCCTGAGGATGCCCCTGGCCTTAGTCGTGGATCTCGATTTTGCGATGCTCTTCCTTGTACTGCTTGGTCTTGGGGACGCGCAGCGTGAGGACGCCATTCTTGAACTGGGCATCCACCTTGTCAGCGTTGACTCCATCCGGAAGTTGGAAGCTACGCTCGTAGCGGCCCCAGGTTCGCTCCATGCGATGGTACTTCTGTTTCTTCTCTTCCTTTTCCTGTTTGCGTTCACCGGAAATGGTGAGAATGCCTTTCTCTACCGAGACTTCGACGTCTTCTTTCTTAACATCGGGGAGATCGGCCTGGATCTGGAAGGAATTCTCATCTTCGGTGATGTCCACTGCGGGAGCCCAGTCCGGTTGGATGGTCGGTTCTGTGGACCAGCCGTTTCCAAACCTTCTCGAGAGGAGGGAGGAAACCTGGTTTTGAACTTCGTTCAGTTCCCGGAAGGGATCCCAGTTTTCAATGGGCGCAGTTCTGCGTGAGAGTTGTGTTTGCATAGTTGTTTGGATGAATAAAGAGGGTCTGAGAGCTAGATTTCAGTTACTATGCTAGGGTACTGGGGATGGAGTTGAAACCGGCAACTTTGCTTGTGATATATCGTGTGCTCTCACTAGTTCCTGTACGGGATTTTCGTAGGACGGTGTCCAGGGCTTCGCAGGAGACGAGGGATAGCCCTTCGGGGAAGTGGTAGCCGTTTACGGTGGAACGCTCTCTAAATGAGGTTTGACCTGACCCAGGGAAGGTGGCCGTGGCAAAATGAACGTTCAGCGCGATCCTAACCGAAGCGGAACAATGAAAGGAAGGGACGACACGCATCTCACGATTCTGTGTGCCAAGGTCACCTCCAGCGATGGCCAATCGGCCATTGCTCAGCGGTTAGAGCAGGAGATGCTCTACACCCGCACCTTCGTTGTCGCTGCGCTGCTTGAGGTGGAATCTCCTGTCGGATTGACGGGTCGTGTCTCGGTCTGGGGTATATGCGGGACATGAAAGGTCGCTACCGCCTTACGAGGTCCAGATTGAAACTGACGCAGACACGCTCTTCCTCGGAGAGATTTGGGCGGACGGAGTGGAGGAGCCAACTGGGGAAGAGGACCATCCGCCCCTCAATAGGCTCATAATAGATGGTCTTGTAAGTGCCGCGATGATGGCCGGTGGTAGGGATGCTTTTCATGAGCCGGGCCTCGCGCGGGTCGCGGAACTCAAGGTTGCCACAGTCTTTGGGCGCCTGGATGTAGTAGACGCCGCTCAGCATCGCATTGGGGTGGTTGTGCATCGAGTTGTAGGCATACTTGCCGTTGATGATGCCCCAGGAGTTCATCACATAGATGCGATAGTTCGCCAGGTCCCATTTCTCGAATTCGCCTACTGTGGCGGCGTTGGAGAGGATCTCGGCGATGAGCGCTTCAAAGGGGGCGCGCTTTTCCAGATCGTCTTGGCTGTGCCATCCCAGAACGGTAGACCGGTCCGTGATGCCGGCTCCGTCTTCCTGTCTCATGGAGTAGAGCGCGTCCAGCATGGATTGGCGATGGGCGGCAGCTTCCGGCCAGTCGAAGTACCAGACGGAGGTGGGGAACCAGTCTTCTCGATTGCCTTGGGTGGCTTGCATGAGTGCGCGAGTGGGGAAGGGTTAGCCGATTTTTTGGAGGTATTCGTATCCTGGCAAACCGGATTCGTAGTCGAGCAGATTGCTCATGGTAAAAAGGTCGAAAGCGATGGCGATGCGGTCGCCCGTCTCTGAATCCTCATTGGCGAGGCGCCGGTGCTCGATCTCGGAATTGAAGAGGATCAAGCGATGCTCGACTGCTTGATAGGTCGTACGGGTGTAGTTGTAGGTATTGTCTTTGGCACGGGGAAGACCGTCAAGGAGCTGGCGTCCTGGTTTGCGGAACTCCAGGGATCCCGATCCAGGAGGGGCCTGGAGATAGAAGACGCCGGAGAAGGCAGCGCCCCGATGGAAGTGGAAGGCGCCGCTGAATCCATTGTCGATTTGGATGACTGGCCAGCTACGCCCCAGATAGACTTCCATGCGCTTGGGATCGAAGGCCATGGTATCGTAGAGGAAACCCTCGATGGCCGGTTGAAAGATCTTGAAGAGCCGTGCGACGCGTGGGTCCAGATGCAGATCATTGGGCGTGTTGCTGGCGGTGATGCCTCCATGCATCTGGAAGGTTTCTTCCTGGCGACGCTCTTGAATGGCCTCCATCACACCGGACTTTAGCGCCGGGTCCAATTGAAAGTCCTCGTAGAAGATGACGGTGGGAAACCAGGTTTCGGCGGGCATGTCAGGAAGCGTTCAAGTCGTGAAAAAGGTTGCGTGGAGACTGCTCCATCCGTTGATAGCAACCCTCCAGGAGACGAGCTACAGATTCACGGATTTCTGGCGTAACAGCGCGTTGCTTGCGTTCGCGGTCGTCCTCGAAGCGGGTATCACGCTTGGAATCAACTTGGAACGCGGCCTGCATGGTCGCCAATTCCTGGGGTTCATAGGGGAGGTGAAAGTGGTCCAGCGTTCTCGCCAAGCACTTGGGTGTGAGCCGGTCGTAGTTTAGAAAACGGACGTTGCTGGCCAAGGCTGCAATCATCATCCGGCGAAGGCAGATCGATCCGTATTCCACGACCGGCATGGAACGGATTCGCGTCAGGGAAACACCGCTGAGATCGCGGCCAAACTCGCTGTCTTTGTCGGCGAGAAACGATGGGGGTTGGCTTAGGCCTGAGACCAGCACTTCCTCGGGGCGGCGATAAAGAAACAGACAGGGAACATGCGGAAAGGCGCGCTGAATCAAGGGTAAGAGTAGTATATTCCAACTGCTAAATTTGACGAAGAACCGCTGCTGCCCGACTCCAAGATCTCGAGTCATTTCCAGAATGAGATTTCGTAGGAGATTTGCAGACTGCGGGTCCCGTGGAGGATTGGAGACATTCTCTTCGGCCAAGAGATACAGAAGCTGGTTGATGATGTCTGCCTCAGAAATGACGAAGTGTCGCGGCGACTTGGCCAGGACTCGCGCCAGCAAGGTCGATCCGCAGCGGGACATGTGAAAGACGAAGAGCCCCGGTCTTAGGGACGATTCAGGATTCCGGGATGAGCGCAGCTCATCGAGCGACCATTCCAGCGTGGCTCCATCCTGTGGCAATCCCCGGTCGAAGGTCGCCTGAGTGAAGTCCGCCTGAGATACATCCTGACAAAGGATCCGCAGCGGATCATGAATCAACCGTACGGGAATCATCTGAGACATGGTGGCGGTCTCCATCATTTCTGCGGCGTTTGATCAGCGCGCCATTTCCAGTGGGGAAAGAGCTTTTTGAGCTTACGGATATATTCCTCGATATCCGCGTTCATGTATTCCCAGCGAACCGAGAGCCGGGCCTGACCATCAGGTTGGCGGGTGATGTGATTCTCATTCCTCACGCTGACCTTGTTCTCCAGGGAGACGTAGAAACCAATCGGCGGAGGGCCAATTTCCCGGAGCTTGTTCAGTTCGGTGATGGCGTCGTCAAAGAAGCTGTCGCGAGTGCTATGGTAGACGACGTAGTATTCCGGATTCCAATCGTTATTGACCTCGATGTATTCCAGGACCGAGTCATCATCCCGGATGATCGAAAACGTATTCTTGCGGGGATTCTTGTACGAGCCAACTCCAAGAAGGGAGGGGAGGTCTTTTCGTCCGGAGCTTGCCAACTTGGTCCCTTCGTCAATGGAGTCGCGAAAGGGGAACACGAACTCATCGTAGATCTTTAGGGGAAGGTCGTTTCGCACGAGGCGGAAACACTTGAGGATCTTCTTATAGGCTACGGTCAGTTCCATCTCATGGGCATACTCCCAGTAGTATCGATCCATGAGCCCTGCGTTCTCGATGTGTTCGAAGAACTTGACGTGGTGATTGGCGCTGAAACCGAGGTCATAGTTCAGCTGCAGACTCATCACATGTGGATCGAGCTCCCGGGCATAAAGGCAGTCTTGGGCAAAGATAGGGTCGGGATCGATCCGGTCCATGAAGTAGATGAGGTCGATGGCCAGATACATGCCCTTACTTCTGACGTAGTCTGCCAGTTCTCGTACTTCCTCAAACGAGGCATGGAGTCGCGTTTGACGATCCTGCACCGCTTTGTCAAAGGACTGGATACCAATGATGACGCAGTTGAACCCATAATCGGCCAGGAGATCGATCTGTTCCCGGCTCCAAATCGCGGGATGGACTTCGAAAGTCTTCGATGCTGCTTCCTCAAAACGGGGGAATAGCTTGAAGGTGCTCTCCATTGTCTGCGGCGTCATCAGACTCGGTGTGCCCCCGCCAAAGAAGTAGTTGTTCACTCGGCGCTCTTCCAGGAGTGGCGTGAAGGGCTTTACCGACTCAGGGAGGTAGTCGTGATAGAACCGGTCGTAGATCGGCCCCTGGGTTTTGGCATCAAAGAGGGTGCCCTTGTAATAGCAGAACTTGCAGATGCTGGAGCAGAAGGGGCTGTGAACGTAGACATTGAGCTTGGACTGGTTCTGTTGCCATTGTTCCAGCAACCAATCGCGATCCCGGAGATCATAGATCTCGCGATACTTCTGAATGGTC
>JBHIXE010000064.1:0-18349 GCA_041984905.1 Verrucomicrobiales bacterium
GACTGCGCAGCCGATTCCGAGTGGGATGGCTACACTCAGACAACTGACCAGGATCAAGACCGTGGATACCAGGATCGGTCCGATGCCCCCTTCTCGCCCGGAACTTTCGACTTCGCCGGTGAGAAATTGCCAGGAGAGGTGCGGAAGGCCGAGCCGGAGCAAATCCCAGATGATCCAGGCCAGCACCAGAACGGTCACGGAAGAGGCCAATGCACCACAGATTTCCACCGCCCGGTCGAAGGCTCGGTGCCGCGTCAGTCTACTGGCATCTGGAGGCGGGACACTCATGGAATCAAGGGCTCGCCGGGCGAGGTCTTGGGCTGATGAAAGGCGCGCCAGCCTACCAGGCCCGCCGTGCAGAGCACCAGGATGAGCCCGCAGGCGTAGAGGAGCGCCTTGTGAGCGGAGGAGGCATAGCCCAGCTCCAGCGCGATGGGGGCGGTGACGGGGCGGATGGGATCGAAGACGCTGCCGGGTAGTTGCGCGATGTTTCCGCAGACCATAACCACGGCCATGGTTTCTCCAATGGCTCGTGCCAGAGCCAGCAGCACGCCGGATGAGATGCCGCCTCTTGCTGCGGGCAAGGCGATGCTCCAGATGGTTCGCACCCGCCCCAGGCCCAAGGCTGCGGCGGCCTGGAGCTGAGAAGCGGGAACCGCAGCCAGGGCCGATTGACTGGTGAGAGCGACCGTGGGGAGAATCATAAGTGCTAGCACGATCGCAGCCGCCAACAGGCTTTGGCCGGGGGGCTCGATGCGATTGATCATGGGGACCAGAACGGTGAGTCCCCAAAATCCAAACACGACGGAGGGCACTCCGTTGAGGATTTCGAGTAGCCGGTGATTCCAACTGGTCAGTCCGGCTGGCGCGTAGAATCGATGGAACACCGCACCGGCGATTCCCAAGGGGCCTGCCAGGACTGCGGCGCAAAGGGTCACGAGCAGAGAGGCCACCAGCATGGGGACGATACCATACTGTGGGTCTCGTTCGGAGCCGGGCTGCCACTCGCTATCGGTGAGCAGATCCGGTAGCCGGCCGTCGGTCAATGCTGGGAGCGCTCCCTGAAGCAGGAACCACACAATCAAGAAAACCAGGCTTCCCGCCAGCAGTGCCGACGCGCCAAATGCCAGCGCTACGGCACGATCAATCCGCGACCGGAACATAGAGATGGTTTTCAACGATTTCCTTGATGTCCGGGGATTGCAGAAATTCCAGGAAGTCGGCGGATAGCTCCGAAAGTTCCCCCTTGAACACTACCTGGAGAGGGCGAGTAATAGGGAATTCCCCCTTGGCAACCGCCTCGGACGTCGCAGGAATTCCATCGCAAGTCACCAGTTTGATAGGAGTGCCGGCATCGGCCTCGCTGGCTGCGGCACCAATGGACACGTAACCGATCGCATGAGGATTGCCGGCTACGGTTTTGATGGCGTGCTGATTCTCTCCCACTTCCACGTCTTTCTGGATGTCCGCGCTATCCAGGCCGGTGTAGCTCAGGAAGACTTCCAATGTGGCCCGGCCTTCGGCCTTGCTGATGACCACAATGTCTTCGGCCGCCCCTCCGAGTTCATTCCAGGTGCCGATCTTGCCGGTGTAGATATCGATGATCTGCTGCCGAGAGAGTTCCGCAAGGGGATTGCTCTCATGAACAATCAGGCCAACCCCATCCATGGCGATCCGATGGGCCTGCAAATCCGTCTCGTCCTCTTTGAGGCTCCGGGAAATCATGCCGAGATCCGCCAGACCAGCTCGCGCATCGGCAATGCCTCGGGAGGAGCCACCCGTCTGCACTTCAATCCGCACCTCTGGATGCGCTGCCTCGTATTTCTTCGCCGCATCAGCGACCACAGGAGCCACGGTGCTGGAACCCGTGATGGTCAGGGTTTGCTCGCTGTTCGAGCCGGAACAGCCGGCGCTCACGAGGACTAACGATAGAAAGAGGGCGAGGAGCGCCCCGTGGGAACATAGCGATTTCATGGCAGGGAGTGTCGAGGTTGGTGACGAAGGCTGGCACCATGTGATAGTTTCGCCACAACGCAACTGTCGAGGCCAGTTTTATTTGCCTCTTCGCGCAACTTTCCTTTTTCTCCGAGAACTAGCGCAACTTCTTGGTGTGTGCTCAGTTCTTCCAAAGACTCCAATTCCACATGAAACTCTCCCTTCGATTTTTCTGCCTGGCCCTTGGATTGCTGGGCTTCACCCTGCAGGCCGCACCGGATAAACCCAACGTGGTGCTCTTTCTGGTCGATGACATGGGCTGGATGGATACGTCGGTTTACGGCTCTGAATACTACGAGACGCCGAACATGGAGCGGCTCGCCAAGCAGTCGATGCGCTTTACGGAGGCTTACGCCGTGCCACTCTGTTCTCCCACTCGGGCTACCATTCTGACCGGTCAGCATTCCGCTCGCCACCGCGTCACGAGCGCTTCCGGGCATCAGACACCTCAGGAGCCGGGAGCGTCGCTCTATCCAGAAAAGGCGTCTCCGAACAAGAAGTACATCTATGCCCAGAGTAAGAATTACCTGGATCCCAGCTTCGCATCATTGGCGGAAGTCTTGAAAGATGCGGGCTATCGCACGGGGCATTTTGGCAAGTGGCACCTCGGCTTGACCGAGGAGTATCGGCCGGCTCACCATGGATTCGAGACAACCTGGCAGTGTGCTCCGGACCCCGGTCCGCCGAGCTACTTCTCTCCCTATGGCGTGGTTCCGGAAGGCCGGCCAGGCAAGGTGCGCGTGGGCAACATCACAGATGGCCCGGATGGCGAATACATCACGGACCGGCTCACCGACGAAGCGCTGGCATTCATTGAGGCGCACAAGGAGGAGGCCTTCTTCCTCAATCTCTGGCAGTACGGGGTGCATGGTCCCTGGGGCCACAAAGAGGAATACACCCGAGAGTTCGCCAAGAAGGACGACCCGAGAGGTTTTCAGAAGAACCCCATCATGGCGTCCATGCTCAAGAGTGTCGACGAGAGCCTCGGCCGCGTGATGGATAAGCTGGACGAACTGGGACTCGCTGAGAATACGCTCTTTGTGTTCTTTTCAGACAATGGTGGGAACACCCACAGCAATACCCCGGACGACCGCAAGCGTGGCAATCTTCCCAAGGATCACCCAAAGCAGGAGTTCTTCAAAGACTGGGAAAAATGGGCCGGACCGGAACCTCCAACGAACAATGCTCCGCTCCGCGAGGGCAAAGGCCGCATCTATGAAGGCGGGCAACGGGTTCCCTTCATGGTGCGTTGGCCTGGCCACATCCAAGGTGGCACCGTCAATGAAGATGCCATTGTGGGCGCCATTGATCTTTACCCCACGATTCTGGATGCACTGAACGTGTCGAAGCCAGCGGATCACATCGTCGACGGGACTTCCATCCTTTCGGTGCTGGAAGGCAAGGAGACCTTGGAGCGAGACACCTACTTCACCTGGTTCCCTCACCTGATCCCGGCCGCCTCCGTGCGGAAAGGGGACTGGAAGCTGATTCAGCGTTGGGAATCTCACCCGGTGTATCCCGAGACACGGGAACTCTACAACTTGCGGGAAGACATTGGGGAAACCAAGAACCTGGCTTCGGCTCATCCGGAAAAGGTGGCCGAGCTGGAAGCCTTGATTGCCAAGTTTGTGAAGGACACGGACGCCTTGGTGCCGATTCCGAATCCCGCTTACAACGAGAGCCTGACGACTCAAATCCCGGAAGCTGGACTCGTCCCCAAGAGTTCCAAAATCAGCGTGCAGGACGGATTCCTCCGGGTTGAGGCCGATGGACGGGCACCTTTCCTGGGGACCGCTCAGGTGAAGCACGTGGGGCCGATGACCCTGAATCTTCAGGCGCGCAGCGAGGTGGGAGGGACTGGAAAGGTGCAGTGGAAGACCTCAGATCAGGAAGACTTTGCCGCAACGGGGCAACAGGTGGCATTCGAGATTCCAGCAGGTGAAGGCTGGCAGGACATCACCGTGGAAGTCCCGGTCGAAGGCCGGTCCTCGACTATCCGGCTCTATCTGCCCGCTGCCGAGAAGCCTGTGGAAATCCAGTCGATCCGCTATGTGGCCAAGGGCTCGAACGCAGTGGTCAAGGAGTGGGACTTCAAGAAGTAGCCACAGGACTTCTTCAGGCGGGAGGAATCGCCAGGTGCTCCTTGAGCTTCGCCCGGGGCTTGAGGAGATCGGCGAGGGTGTATTGATCCAGCTCGCGCAGGAAGGCATCGCGAGCCCTGGTCAAGGCTCCCTTGAGCTTGCAGACCGGCGTGATGACGCACTGGCCGCTTCGACCGGGCATGCACTCGACCAGCCCCAGATTCTCCGTTTTCCGAACGACATCTCCCACCACGATTTGGTCGGCCGGCATCCCCAGGAGAATACCCCCGCTGCGTCCGCGCTGATTGGAGAGGTAGCCCAGGCTACCCAACTTGTGCACCACTTTCACCACGTGATTGAGGGAGATATCGTAGGATTCGGCCACTTGCCGGGCAGAGGTCATTTCTCCGTCTTTGAGTGCCACATAGATGAGCACCCGGAGTGAGTAGTCGGAGAACTGGCTGAGTTCCATGGTGATTAAGATAGTGGGACAGAGCACAAGCTCAAGATCTGGATCCTGGCATTGAGTTCAGACGAGCGTTCTGCCCTGAGCCGGGAATCGAGTGAAGTGAAAAAGACAAGAGATGAAGATTGCCAAAGCATAAAATATGCACATCATATGCAACAATTAGCCTCGCTTCAAGCACATCCTCACTTCAACTGTCTCCGTGACTCGTCATCTCGCAGAGCCAACGCAAGCACCCCTGTGGGTGGCGGAACCCTTTCGGGTGTTCTTTCCGCTGGGATTGGTGGCCTCGGTCGTTGGGGTATCGATTTGGCCTTTGTATTACGGTGGGTTCTGGCCTTATCCACCGCACCTCCAGCATCCCCGGCTGATGATCTTCGGATTCGGCTTCGCCTTCATAACCGGATTCCTGGGAACGGCTTGGCCCCGGTTTCTGGAGGCAAGAGCCCTTCGTCGTTGGGAGCTTGCCTGTCTACTAGTAGGGTGGTTGATCGCTCAGGGCTTCTACCTCGTCAATCAGTTGCAGCGCGGGGACCTGGCCTTTGGGCTGACAGGACTGGTTCTCGTCTCACTGCTGCTGACTCGGTTGAAGCCAGGTAAGACCTTGCCTCCGCCGGGTTTTTCCCTCGCTTTCATGACCGTGCTTTGTGGCGCGATCATTGGAGTGAGTTGGTTCTGGGCTCCGCATCTGAATCCTTTTTACCTCCAGTTCTCCAAGCTGGTGGCTTATCAAGGGCTTCTACTTTTGCCCATACTCGGGGTGGGATCGTACTTGTTTCCCCGCTTTTTTTCGACCGGGGAGAGTGGGGCGTCGCAAGCCTCAGTTTCAAAAGCAAGACGAGCAATCGCGGTATGGATTCCGGCATTGCTTGTGATCGTATCCTTTGCCTTGGAAGCGTCAGGCTGGGTGCGCCTGGGAAACCTTCTCCGGGGCGGGGCGATGGGGCTCTGGATGTTCCTCGCCGTCCCGAGCATTTGGAAAGGCCGAGCGCCTTCGAGTCGCGCCTGGGCGCTGCGTCTTGGACTCGGAACCATACTGGCATCCTTTGTGGTTCGGGGGATCTGGCCTGGACCTGGATATGCCTTGCAGCACTTGCTCTTTCTCGGGGGATTTGGACTGGTGCTCCTCCTGGTGGCTGACCGGGTCGTCCTGGGTCATAGCGACCTTCTGGAGGTGGTGCCGGCTCGATCCCTTCTTTGGAGATGGGCGGCTGGACTCATCCTCCTGGCCGCCGCCACCCGCGTCGCAGCGGACCTGAAGGCCAAGCTCATGATCTCTCACCATTCCTATGCCGCATTGCTCTGGGTCTCGGTGGTGGTGCTCTGGTGGATCGCGCACTGGCGATTTCAGAAGCAACAACCGAGGGCGAAAGAGCCGCCGAACTAACAATTCGTGAGTATGCGGACCCCTATATCTCTCACTCCCAAATACAAAACCTAAACACACATCAAATCATGAAAACACCCCTGTTCCTCGGATTCATCCTGATGGCCATGGCCTTCCCGCTTTCCGCGTCGGATGCTCCTGCTTCCGCAGAAGCCAAAGCGGCGGATTCCTGTCCGGTCGATGGTAAAAAGGCGGACTCGAAGTTCAGCTACACCTATGAAGACAAGGTCTACCAGTTCTGTAACGAGACCTGCCTCGATGAATTCAAGCAGGCTCGGGAAGCGAGCCTCTATCATCAGATCGGGGGCAAGGTTGCGATCAGCGCCGCCGTTGACCTTTTCTACGTGAAGGTGCTGAAGGATCCGCGGGTGAACTTCTTCTTTGAAGACATCAATATGATGCGCCAGCACAACCAGCAGAAAGCCTTCCTTTCGGCCGCCTTGGGTGGTCCCGAACCATGGACCGGCAAAGACATGCAGGAAGCGCACAAGAATCTGGATCTCGAAGAGAGCCACTTCAATGCGATCGCAGAACATCTGGTCGCAACTTTGGAAGAGCTGAAAGTGGATCCAGAGCTGATCAACCAGATCATCGCGGTTGTGGCCAGCACCAAGGATGATGTGCTGAATGTACAGAAGTAGGGGATCGCTTTCCCTCGCAAGACACGAACTTCGAGCGTCGGTCCTGAGGGGCTGGCGCTCAATTCTCAGCCTGAGGAATCTTGACTCTCTGCCAGGGATTTCCAAGATCGTTCCATGAAATGGTCGAGAGGGTCGTGGATTGTTGGGGTTGTCTTTTGGGCGCTCGCTGGCTTTGTCTGCGCCGCCCAATCCAAACCGCTTAAGGTCTTCATCCTCGCGGGGCAGTCGAACATGCAGGGCCATGCTCACGTCCGGACAATCGACGCCATGGCGCTCGATCCTGAGATGGCCCCGCTGCTCAAGGAGATGCGAAACGAAGACGGCTCACCGCGGGTCTGTGAGAATGTCTGGATCTCTTCGATCGGATCCTCGGAGTCAGTGAAGTCCGGGCAACTGACGGTGGGTTACGGAGCCGAAGCGGGTGGGCCCAAGATTGGCCCGGAATTCACCTTTGGCATCTACATGGAGAAGCTTTTGGATGAGCCGATCCTCATCATCAAGACTGCCTGGGGAGGGAAGAGCCTGAACACGGATTTCCGCCCGCCCAGTGCAGGTCCCTATGGGTTCAAGGAGGAGCAACTGGAGCAGTTCCAGAAGCAGGGCAAGGACGTGGCGCAGATGAAAGCCCAGCGAGCGGAAGCGACGGGGCACTACTACCGGCTCATGCTGGAGCATGTCAGGTCGGTGTTGGCAGATCCCAAGAGCGTCTATCCGGGATACGATGTGAATCAACGGCTTGAGCTTGCGGGATTTGTCTGGTTCCAGGGATGGAATGACATGGTGGATCGCGGCACCTACCCGAATCGCGACAAAGAGGGGGGCTATGGGGAATACAGCGAGTTGCTGGCCCAATTCATTCGCGATGTGCGAAAGGACTTGGCCGCGCCGGAGCTTCCTTTTGTCATTGGCGTGATGGGTGTCAATGGTCCCACAGAGCTCTATGGGCCGGATCAGCAACGCTACCAGTCAACCCACGAAAACTTCCGCATCGCGATGCGGGCACCGGCCGCGCTTCCCGAATTCCAGGGTTCGGTCGTTGCCGTAGAGACGGCGCCTTTCTGGGATATGGAAGTGTCCGCACTCAGGAAGAGGGAGAGGGATGAGGTAAACCCCCTGGTGGATGAACTGAAGTCCAAGGTGAAGGCCAAAGAGATGACCCCGGCTGCGGCCAGCGTCGCGCAGGAACAGATCTACGCCGATCACTTTACGCCCAGGGAACTAACCATCCTCAAGGACAGCGTCTCCAACCAGGAATACCACTACCTGGGTTCCGCCAAGATCATGGCCCAGATTGGGCGCGGATTTGCCGAAGCGATGGCGCCGATGGTAAGCCACTAACGCTCGGAACTGAGAAGTTGAGTCTCTTCGATCCCTGGCTAGGCTGGGGCATGCTCCCCAAACTCTCCCTCAAATGGGCCTTTGCAGGGTTCCTGCTTTTGGCGTTGGTCACTCAAAGTTTTGCCGATCCTCAGCCGGAACATGATCTGGTGATCTACGGCGCTTCACCGGCGGGCCTGATGGCCGGAGTGGCCGCAGCGCGGGAGGGAGCGAGCGTGGTAGTAATCGAGCCCACCAACTGGATGGGCGGCATGGTCGCTGGTGGGCTTTCCCGCACAGACAAGGGCAAGGAATCGACCATTGGCGGGTTGGCTCGGGAGTTCTTCACTCGATGCAGTGAGAACTACGATCCGCCGGTCATGTGGCTCAACGAACCGCAGGTCTACCAGAAGGTCTTCGCGGAGATGGTCGCGGAAGCCGGGTTCGAGGTTCATACCAGCCTGCGGCTGAAGTCGGTGGAGACCCGCGAAGGGCGGATTGTCAGTTTCACAACCGCGGACGGGCGCAGTTGGCCGGGGAAGGTCTTCATCGATGCGACCTACGAAGGCGACTTGATGGCGAAGGCAGGGGTAGGCTACACCTATGGCCGCGAGAGCCGCGATCAATACGGTGAAGAACTGGCGGGCTATCACCCGAACCTCGCTCGTGGATTCTCCCAGGAGGTGATGGCCTCGCAATGCGCCTGTGTGGGAGGCGAGGGCCCCCACTACGTGCATGGATCTCCCGGACATATCTCAGCGCTGGACTCAAACGGTGAACCTCTTCCCGGAATCGTAAGGGCCAATGCGGAGCCGGGCTCGGCGGATCGCTACACCCAGTCCTACAATTTCCGGCTTTGTGTGACCCAGGATCCGGACCTGTTGGTGCCCTGGCCGAAACCGAAGAATTATCGCGTGGAGGACTACGCGCTATTGCTCCGCCTGATCGAGACCTATCCAGGCATTCCCTTTGGCCGCATCGTGCACCTGGGCGAGTTGACCAATGGTAAGTATGACCTGAACGCGCAGGGCCTTTTCTCCACGGACTTTGTGGGCGCGAATACCGATTATCCGGATGGCGATTACACAACCCGGGACCGGATCTGGCAGGAGCATGTCGATTATGTGCAGGGGCTGTTCTGGTTCCTCTCTCACGATGAGAGAGTTCCGGAGGCTCTGCGTCAGCAGACTCAGTCCTGGGGACTTTGCCGGGACGAATTCAAGGACAACGGCCACTTCTCTTATCATCTCTATGTCCGGGAAGCCCGTCGCATGGTGGGAGCCTATGTCATGACGCAAGAGGACGTTCAGCGGAAGATCCTTAAGGAGGATGGCGTGGGGATGGGATCGTTCGTGATCGACTCCCACATCGTCCAAAGGGTGGTGGATTCTGAGGGCAACGTGATCGATGAGGGGGCCTTTGACGGCCCGGCGCGGACGTATCAGATGCCCTACCGCTGTATCACTCCCAAGCAGGAAGAGTGCGAGAATCTCCTGGTGCCCGTTTGTCTCTCCGCCTCTCACGTCGCCTACTGCACGATTCGCATGGAGCCGGTTTACATGGCCATGGGGCACAGTGCCGGGTTGGCCGCCGTGCAGGCGATCGCTTCCAATCAAGCGGTTCAGGAGATCGACGTGGCTCAGTTGCAGGCGAAGCTCGGCGAGCAGAAGCAGGTCATGATGCTCAAGGGCATGGATGAGCTCCTCTTCCTTGAGGATCTGGAGGGTATCGTGGTGGATGACCAGGATGCGGAGTTCACCGCCTTCTGGCAGAGCAGTCCTTATGGAAACCCGATTGATGGCGGTGCCCGTCATGACGCCAACGCCAGCAAGGGCGAGGCAAAAGCCGTCTTCACCGTGCAGGTTCCCAAGGCCGGAAAGTATGAAGTGCGCATGTCCTATCCCTCAGCACCGAATCGTGCCACCAACGTGCCGGTCAGCCTGAAGCATGCAGGTGGAGTCGAGGAGTTGACGGTGGACCAAACCAAGAAGCCGCCAATTGACGGGATCTTCCTGTCACTCGGCACGTTCACATTTGGGCCGGAAACTCCTGCGGTGGTGACGGTAAGAAATGAAGGAACGGATGGTTTTGTAGGCGTGGATACTATCCAGTTATTGCCCGTAGAGTAGGGGAGTAACTTTGCCGCGAAGTGCGACTTTCGTTGACTTCCCGGCAATCCCACAACAGGATCGATAGGTTTCTCGGTTGATTTTTACGCATCGTGTCCCGGTTTCTTATCCATTGCATCATGGTGATGGCCCTGACGTTCAGTCTTGGGGGGCACTGGTATGCAATGCAGTTCTATGCCTGGATCACCATGATCCAAAAGAGCACGCCGGAGGTTGGATTTACGGTGGCCGTGACCGAGACCCTGAGCGGGGAGAAGCCCTGTGAAATGTGCCGCAATATTCGCGCCGCCAAGCAGCAGGAGCACCGTCCAGATAAAGAGATGCCCTCTCAGACCTCCCTGAAGATCAAGAAGTCAGAGACGCTCATGCTGACTTTCCATTGCTTTGTTCCTCCAGGGAACTTCTCGAGAACGCCCGTGCTGGTGGACTCATTGGCGACCCCTCGGTCGCTCGTTCAAGACGTGTCGGTGCCTCCACCACAGTGGTCGGGTTTGATCGCCTAATCGCCCCTGCGCATGCTGCGAAACCCCGCAGCCTTACCTGGTCATTCTGTCTGGACTGACTCCGCCCCGCGTGGGTGCGCTCTGACTCAGTGCTGATCTCAGCACAAACTTCACTCTGCCTCAGTGTTTAGGGGCAATATTTATTTACCTAGACTAGATACACATGAAACCTTTCTATCTTTCCATTCTTACGGCCCTTCTCGCCGCACCCACTCTGGCGTTGGCTGGAGAAGTCATTATCTCCGATCCGGATTCCATCATTCAGTCCAAGAACCCTGTGATTGAATACGAATCCAACCTCTGGGATCCATCCCGTCCGGATAGCCATGCGCCGATCGGCGTGATGGGGGATCACACCCACGAAGCCGGCGAGTTCATGATCTCTTATCGCTATATGCAAATGGCGATGGGAGGACATCGCGCGGGAACCGATGGCCTTACTTCCGAAGAAGTATTT
The DNA here is from genome assembly GCA_041984905.1 of Verrucomicrobiales bacterium. Classification (GTDB taxonomy): domain Bacteria; phylum Verrucomicrobiota; class Verrucomicrobiia; order Verrucomicrobiales; family DEV007; genus JBHIXE01. Next base: position 10,977 of record JBHIXE010000064.1, read on the forward strand.
GCTCAGGGATTCGGCGCTGCAGCAACGAGCATGGACATGCATATGCACATGCTTGGATTGATGTTCGCGCCGACGGACTGGCTGACCTTGATGGCCATGACCAACTACATCCAGAAAGACATGCACCTCACGGCGGCACCGATGATGCACGGCGCCATGGGCCATGGTGGGCATGCCCACACCGGAAACTTCGGGCATAGCTCTGAAGGGTTCGGCGATACCTCGGTAGGCGGCTTGATCAAGATCTATGACGCCAATCGTCAGCGCATCCATCTGCATCTCGGGATGGGGTTGCCTACCGCTGATGTCGACCAAATGCAGGATGGATCTTTCCTGCCTTACGGCATGCAGCTCGGTCGTGGAACCTGGTCCTTCATCCCCGGGATTACCTACCTGGGTCAAGCGGACCGTTTCTCGTGGGGCGCTCAAGCTTTGGCCAACTTCCAGTTGGAAGACGAGAATGAGAGCGGGTTCCAGGTCGGGGACAGTGTGAACACCACTGGCTGGCTGGCCTACATGCTGTCGGATTGGCTGAGCGTTTCGGCGCGCCTCAACTACTTCCACCAGGATGACATCAATGGGCACTACAACGGTCCCCATGGCCACGTCGCCCCTCCGCACTTCCAACCCAACTATGGCGGGGACTACCTGGAAGGTGGCTTCGGGCTGAACTTCTACGGTCGCAAAGGGCTTCTGAAGGGGCAGCGCATCGCTGCGGAAGTGCTCTTCCCGCTGGCGCAGGATCTCAATGGTGTGGGCATGGAGCGTGACCTGATGTTCACGATTGGGCTTCAGCGCGCCTTTTAATCTCTCAACAACTACGTAGGCAATCCTGCCAGAAGGGTCATTCCTCGAGGAGCGAGGGATGGCCCTTTTTCGTCCCAAGAGTGGTAAGTGACTTACCAGTAGTGGGTAAGCTAGTTCCCAAGAAAGGCAGTTTCAGAAAAGGCGGGGAATTTTTAATTCCCTCACAATGAGGAAGTTAATAATAGCGTGAATAGAGTTGGCACGGAGAGTGCATTACTAAAAGGCAGATACAGCAAAGAAGCTGAAGAAACTTTCCAAAATTCAAACCACATCAAGACAATGAAAGACCCAATCATCACCTACCGCGGCGCCAAGGCCCACCTGTCTGAGCTTCAACCCCGCGTTGACCAACTGCAACAGCAACAAGGCACTCGCCTGGTTCGCTATCGGGGCGTGACCGCCCAAGCCAACCTCCACCCGGAACATCAAGCAGTGACTCGCAAGGTAACTTACCGCGGCGCTACTGCTGAGGTGGAACTGTAAGTTTCCCAAGAAGCTGCTGGCCCTTCAACCCGCCAGCAGCAAGATCCAACCAGAAGGGGCGACCGAGTAATCGGCCGCCCTTTTCGGCGTCTTAAAGCTCGCGTTCACGGGATGCATCGTCACGGTGCTCGGCCTCCCTCGTTCGCATGGTGCCTGAGACATAGGCGTAGGCCATCATGGCGGCTACGAGGAAGAGAATGAGGGGAATCAAGAGGAACGCTTCAAGAGGGGACATTGGAAAGTGGGATTCGGATTACTGAAAAACGAGGAGAGAACTCTCCCGCCCATAGATACGTATGGGGACGAATTTGCAGTACCCTGGGTATCCCTGCGCGATCCTTCTCAGCGATGCTTGCCACGCGCTAATCGTCGGCCTCATTCCGGGATGCAAAGGAATGGGCCGACCGATGGCTTGAGAGCCTGCTTACGCGAACAAGTTGACGTGTGGCTTGCCCTTGCTGGCGACGGTAAAGGGCCGCTTGGAAGGACTATAGAGAACGTGGTCCAGGGGCAGGCCCAGGGCATAGGCAATTGTTGCGTTGAAATCAAAGATGGACATGGCGTCTTCCACCACGTTCTCCCCGGTTTCGTCGCTCTTGCCGTAGCGGAGTCCTCCGCGGATTCCGCCCCCGGCCATGACTCCTGAGAAGGCCTGGGGATAGTGATCCCGGCCCACGTTCTGGTTGATCCGGGGTGTTCTCCCGAATTCCGAAGTCAGAACCACCAGCGTGTCATGCAACAGTCCACGCTGATCCAGATCCCGAATCAAGGCCGAGAAACCCTGGTCGAGTTGATCGCACAACTGGGGCACCCGTACGAAGTTGCTCGTGTGGGTATCCCAGCTCCCCAGGGTCACTTCGACAAAGCGCACGTCGTTCTCCACGAGTCTGCGAGCCAGAAGACAGCCTTGGCCAAAGTTGCTCTCGCCGTAAGATTTCCGGACGCTTTCAGGTTCCTTGGTGAGGTCAAAGGCGGTGAGATCGGTGCTGCGCATCAGGGTGACCGCGTCGTCATACATTTCTGAGTAGGATCGTACTGCCTTCACTTGATCGTAGCGCTCCCGGAATCCCTGGGCGAGATCCTGGCTCAGCCCATAGCGGAAGTTGAAGTCCTGCTCCCCAAACCGGCTGCTGACATTCTGAAGGCCTCGAGCCGGGTTGTTGATCAAGAGGGGGGCATACTTGCCTTTCATGAATCCCGCTCCGGGATGGCGACTGTCTCCGCCAATGACCACGCTGCCCGGCAAGGTGGGATTGGCGCGGTCCTGGAAGGTCAGGAGCCAGGCGCCCAATGCCGGATGCTTGATGGTCCCGCGCATGGCATAACTGGTATGCATGAGGTAGTTGGCCTGCTGGTGAGCCCCGGAGGCGGAGAGCATGGAGTTGATCAGACAAAGGTGGTGAGCCTGCTTGGCAAGACGGGGCAGATACTCAGACATCTGAACCCCATCGGCCGATGTGTTGATCGCCTTGGTGGGCCCCATTGTGTCCATGCCCGGTTTCACGTCAAAGGTGTCCAGATGGCTCATCCCGCCATTCATGTAGAGATAGATCACCCGCTTGGCGGTCGCGATCTGTTTCAGCGGACTGGCGCCGGCACCCGCGGCAAAGGCAGCCGGACCCAAGCCTACGCCTAGAAGCGTACTGGCTGCTCGGACCATAAAATTGCGGCGGGATTCTTCTGAGGAACGGTTCAGTAGTTCTTTCATTGGAGGAAATTGGTTATTGGTTCGCAAGTGGAGAAGAAGGGCTATTGCACAAACCAGAATTCCTGGCCGTTGAGCAGGGCAAAGACTGTGTCCTGATAGATTTTCGTCCCCCGCATCTCCAGGGCATTGAAGAGCACCTTGCGCTCGTCTTCGGAGGGAAGGCGGGTCAGGACGCTCAGGAAGATGGCGTCAAAGGTCTTTTCCGGAGTTTCCGCCTGGGCAATTGTCTGGCTGACCACCGAATAGGAATTGGCGATCTGTCCAAAGGCGCTTCCGTTCAGAAGCTGCAGAGCCTGTGGCACGGAGGCGTCGAAGTTGGCGTTCTCGATGGTATCGCGGTCAGACTGCCCAAACTCGCGCAGAAAGTGACCCAGCGGCGCCGGCGAATTCAGGTGGGCGGCACGCAGCATGTTCGCAGAGGCGCTCTTCCGGAAGCTGGCGTAGGCGCTCCGCTGCTTGGAGTCGGTCAGGCCCATCTCTTCCATCTCCGCATCGATGAGTTCGGACTCGGCATCTGCCTGTAACTTGCGGAGCTCAGAAGAGGAAGTGGAACTGGGATCGACCTCCATGGGATCCATTACCATGGATTCCCCATTGGGCATTCTCATGGCGACCATCTCCACGTCCATTTCTCTCATTACCGGCTCGAATACGAGATCCATGACTTCTTCCCGCAGCTTGCTGCGAGAACTGTTGGCTTCACGTTGCAGCTTCTGGGCGAGTTCATTGTCCTTGGCGGCCTTCGCTTCGGCGATCTCGGCGCGCAGCTTCTGATCCAGTTTCTCCAACTCGGTTTGGGTGTCGGCAATCTTCATGACGTGAGCGACGAGATCTTCAGCGGAGGCGCATGCCAGGGCGTCCTGCATGACCTGTTGGTTGGCCATGCGTAGTTCAAATTGCTGGTCCCGCTTCCAGTTGGTCATCTCTGGAGTGGGGTTGACCAGGGCTACCATGGAGTCCCAGATCTGTTCCGCGTTCATACGCCGCAATACCGGCCCCGTGAAGTGATAGATCTCTCCGGGATCCAGGTCTCGTCCAGTGGTTTCCCGTTGGTAGGTTTGCGTATTCAGAATCATGCGCAGGAAGGCCTTCATATCGTATTTGCTCGCGATCATCTGCTGCTCCAGGAAGCTCATCAGCTCGGCATTGCTGGGCGCCGAGGACTCCATGAACTCGTCGACGGGCTCGTAGACTCCAACGCCCATGAGTTTCTTCCAAAGGCGGTTGGCAATTACCGTGGTGAAGCGCGGATTCTCCGGAGAGGTCATCCAGTCGGAGTAGATCTGGAGCCGGTCGCTGTCCTTGGTGATGACGGGATCCGCGCCGAACATGGTCCGCGCTTCGATCGATTGGTTTGGCTTGCCGTCCTCATACTTGTAGTCGTGAGGCAGCTTTGGGAGCCGCTGGGCAAAGGTGACATCATTGTTGTTTCGCACCAGCCGGGTGACCTCGGACATGGCCTGGCGCAGTTCGTTCTTCCGTTCCTTGCTGAGTTCTTCATCCTTTTGAATCGCGCGTTGAGCATCGCTGACGGCGCCATAGCGGGTCCCGTTAGGATTGACGCCGTAGGTGAAGGCCGCCATGTGGAAGAAGTCCATTTGGCTCCAGGAATCAAAGGGATGGTCATGGCACTGGGCGCATTCCAAGCGGGTACCCAGGAAGATCCGTACGGTATTCGCCATATTGTCCAGCGGCATGCCTCGGTCTCGCACGTAGTAGCCGATGGCGCCGTTCTCCCAGGCTTGGCCCCGAGCCGTGACCAGTTCCCTGACGAACTCGTCATAGGGTCGGTTTTCGGCCAGGGAATCGCGCACCCAGTTGATGTAGTAGGGGACAACGTTCTGGGCGGCGGGTTGTGCCGTATTGATCCGCAGGATGTCGGCCCAGTAGTTGAAAAAGTGGTTCACATAACCCTCGCTATCGAGCAGTTCGTCGATGAGTTGGGCGCGCTTGTCGGAGGCCGTGGACTCCAGAAAGCGGGTGGCCTCTTCGTAGGTCGGAATACGCCCGGTAACGTCCAGATAAACCCGGCGGAGGAAGGTTTCGTCACAGGCCTTGGGGTTGGGCGTCACCTTGGCGTCCTTCCATTCCTTGGCGAGAATGGTGTCGATGGTATTAGAGGCCGTATTTGGTATCTCGAGCGCCGTAGCAGTGCTGAGAAAGGAAATGGCTGCCAGGGAGAGGATGTAGTAGGGGAACTTCATGGAGGATAGAGTGGTCTACCCTCATATCACGCTCCTCCTTGCGGCCCTGTGTATGCGCCATTTGGTAGTATCTGCGCAGATCTTGCTCCTGCGGCGGAGGGTCCAATCAGCCAGATGCCATCTCCAGAATCTGCTTCACCGTCTTCCAATTTCGCGCAGTGGCCGAGACCCCGAGCAATCGTTCGGCCCGAGCCGCAAGCTTGGATTTTCCGATGCCGTCCGGTGCATGCAGATAGAAACATTGAGCGATTAGCTCATAGCGTTCATGGGAAGCTTTGAGATCTTCGAGCCCCTTCAGGTCCGGTTGCTCAGGCACCGCCTTCAGAAAGAAGAGATGGAGCGATGTTGGAGCAGACTCTGCTTCCGGAAAAGGGTTCGCCTCGACGGTGGACCTGAGAAATTCGGTGCTGAGCACCTGCACATCAGGGGTGAATCCCACTTCCGCTTCGATCGTGTTTTGGATCTCTTCCGCAAGAGACCTTGCATGGGTTGCTGGGCACCGAAAGACCGCATTGCCACTCTGGATATAGGTCTGGACCTTCTCAAGGCCCAGGCCCTCAAGAAGGTCTCGGAGTTTTGCCATGGGAATGGTGTTTCTTCCTCCCACATTGATTCCCCGAAACAAAGCAATGTGCGTCTTCATGATGCTTGTGAGGCAATCTTCGCCCTTAGGGAGCGAACTGCAAACGAGGTTGCTTCCGTCAGGCGCTTCTGATCGAATCGAAGGATGAACCCTCGTTTAATCGCTCGGCTGCTGCCTTTTTGTTTGTTTGGAGCCTGTGCGCTCTGGCTCGGCGCTCAACAAAGATCTGAAGAATGGATTCAGGTAGGAATTTCGAGCATCGAAATTACCCCGCAGGAACCCATTCGCTTGAGCGGGTATGGAAGCCGGAAGACGCCTTCAGAAGGCATCAACCAACCTCTCCATGCAAAGGCGTTGGCAATAGGCGATGGCTCGGAAGATTCACCGCTCTCCGTCTTGGTCACCCTGGATGCGATTGGGGTGCCGGCCTGGGTCACTGCCGGTGTCTCCGAAAGGCTGAAGGCCAAGAAAGGAGTGGAGCGCGAACAGTTGGTAATCGCGGCTTCTCACACGCATGCGGGGCCTGCTCTGAACGGTTGCATTCCCTACATGTTCATTGAAGGCATCACTCCGGAGGAGAAGGCCGTGGTGGATAAGTTCACCGATGGGTTGTTGGATAAGCTGGAAGCCGTCGCCCTGAAAGCCATTGAGAACCGTCAACCCGGCAAGGTGGATTGGGGGAAGGGCAGAGTCACCTTTGCGGGGAACCGCCGGGTTTTGAAGGACGGTGTCTGGGCGGGATTCGGCACTCAAGAGGACGGTCCAGTGGATCACTCCTTGCCGATGCTGCGCGTGATGGATGCATCCGGGAAGTTGATCGGCGTGCTGGTGAATTATGCCTGCCACTGCACCACGCTGGGCGGCAACTTCAATCAGATCCATGCGGACTGGGCGGGCTATGCCCAAGCAGAAATGGAGAAGCGGCATCCCGGTGCGATCGCGATGGTCGCGATTGGCTGTGGCGCAGACCAGAACCCCAATCCAAGAGGGGAACTCGAGAATGCGGAGGCACACGGCGTGACGATTGCGGATGAAGTGGATCGCCTGCTCAAGACGGACCTGAGCCCGCTGACAACCGTTCCTCAGGGACGCTACCAGGAGATCGAGATCAGCTTGCAGGAGTTGCCCACCCGCGAAGAGTGGGAGGCCATGGTCGCCGAAGGCAAGCGGGAGGCGGTGATCGCCAGGGTCATGCTGGAGAAATTGGAGAACAACGAGCCCATCGAGACGGCCTTTGCCTATCCCGTACAAAGCTGGGCGTTCGGCGATGACCTCGCAATGGTGTTTTTGGCAGGGGAAGTCGTGGTGGACTACTCGCTGCGGCTCTATAGGGAACTCGATGAAGACCGGCTCTGGGTCAGTGCCTACTGCAATGACCTGCCTTGTTATATTCCTTCCAAACGGTTATTCCCGGAAGGCGGGTATGAAGTGGACTCTTCCCGGGTGTATTATGGCAAGCCCGCAAGGTTGGCGGAGGATACGGAAGAGCTGATTGTGGGAGAGATCCTGGATCAGGTGGGCGAAAGGTATCGTTAGAGCCTTTTAAGTGAGAATGTAGCTGCTTGACGAGAGTTCGGTTCGTGCGGGC
>JBHIXE010000065.1:0-7330 GCA_041984905.1 Verrucomicrobiales bacterium
GGTTCCCACCTTCGAGAATGAGACACTGGAACCCCGATTGGCGGTGCTCGTGACCAATACGGTCATCTCCCAACTGCAACAGGATGGCACTTACCAGATCTCGACCAAAGAGGAAGCGGATGCCGTTCTACGCGGAACCATCAAAGAAGTGCGTCGCAAGCAACAGCGTTCCACTTCCACGAATATTCTGCGAACCCGCGAACTGGCTGTGACTCTGGATATCGCCTATCGCCTGGAAGACATTCACACCGGAGCTGAGCTCCAGACCGCCAATCCCTATGGGATCGACGACGATCTGGAGGATCTCGCCACCGGCCGCAAGTTGAAGGATGGTGTTGTCAGTGGACGTTCAACGATCTTCCTGGATGCCAACTTCCAGCTTTCCGAACGGGAAGCGTTCCCGCTGGCTGCGGAAGACGCTGCTGAACAGATTGTCAGCAAGTTGACTGACGGCTGGTAGGCCCTGGACACTTCCTTACCCTCAAATTGCCGTGGACGGGGACCCATTGCCTCCAGGTCTCTACCTCATCTCCACCCCCATCGGGAATCTCGGCGACATCACCCAGCGTGCCCTGGACTATCTCCGGCGGGTCGACCGGATCGCCTGCGAAGATACCCGGCATAGCGGCCGGCTGCTCAAGCACTTCGAGATCTCCAAACCTCTCCTGAGCGTTCACGCCCACAATGAGGCCTCTCGCGGGGATCAGCTTTTCGATCTGATCGCTGAGGGCGAGTCGATCGCTTATCTGAGCGATGCCGGGACCCCCGGAATCTCCGATCCTGGTGAGCGACTCGTGCACCGGGCAATCGAGAAAGGGATCCACTACGATATCCTGCCGGGACCATCCGCCGTGGTCTTGGGAGCCGTGGGGGCTGGCCTGGGCACCGCTGAGTTCTACTTTGGCGGGTTTCTCCCGACCAAAAAGGGGCAGCGACAAAAAGCTATCAGCGCCGCGATGGAGAGAGAATACACCAGCATCTTCTATGAGTCGCCTTACCGGCTTGTCGACACGCTGGCGATGATTGAAGAGATCGATCCCAATCGCCTGGTCTGCGTGGCGCGGGAATTGACCAAGATGTTCCAGGAATACCGGCGGAGTCCCGTCAGCGAGGTGTTGGCTCACTACCGGCAGAAGACGCCCAAGGGCGAGATCTGCCTGGTGATTTCCGGGACCTCCCTCCCCCGCTGGCTGAAACCAATTGACTAACAGAATTCAGGCGCAGAATTATACTCGACCACGGACACTGATTCTTCGCCGCCCGCCGCAGCCATGCTTTCTTTTTCCACCTGTTGGAACAGCCACCGCCATACCGATGGAGAGGCGATGATGGAGGAGATTCGGGAGCTTGGGTTTGAGAACGTAGAGCTGGATTCCCAACTCAAGGCCTCTCTTCTTCCAGGTGTGAAGCGGGCGATCAATCAGAAGGGCATGCGGGTCGGAAGTATCCGTGCCTATTGCCCATTACCCCTGGCGATGGCCCAGGGAGGCAACATCTCCTACCAACTCTGCGGCGCAGGTTCGGAGAAGAAGCGCGCGCTGGAACTCACCCAGCAGACCATCGACCTCGCCCGCGAACTCGGAACCGAGACAGTCGTCTTGAGCCTGGGCAGTCTCCCGCTCAAGGGGCTTACCGAGAAACTATTGAAGATGGTGGAAGGGGGGCTGATCAACAAGAGTGACTTCGTCCGGGCCAAACTCGAGTGTCTCCAGCAGAGGGAGAAGGTCGCGGATAAGTATCTGGCACGGGCGCTCAGCACCCTGGATCGCGCTCTGGAATATGCCACCGCTCACAAAATCAAGCTGGGCGTCACGACCCATCGAAGCTATGAGAGCCTTCCCAGTCAGGCCGAGCTGCGGCTGATCCTCCAGAAATATACTGGGGAAGCGTTTCTCGGATACTGGCACGACTTTGAAAGCGCTCAGTTCAAGGAGCATCTCGGTCTCCTGGATCATGACGAGCTCATCGCGGAGCACGCCGACCGGATAGTGGGCGCTTATGTCACTGATTTGCGCTGGCCCAATCAAGTGGATCAGGTCCCATTTACCGGCATTGTTCCTTTTGGAAGTCTAATTTCCAGGCTTTCGCGGAATATTCCGTACGTTTGGAGGTTGAGTGAAAGGCATAATGAGGCCGATATTATGCAGGCTCTCCCTACCTGGAAAGAGCTCTTCAGAACCAAGCAGTCCGTTCCCACTTCCCACGTCCCATGCTAGCCGCCATTCGCGAAGGTTACCGCTTTGTCCGAACGAATGATCCCCAAACTGTCTGGACCGCCTTCTGCCGGCGGGATGTCCATCCCATGCTGCAGTTCGTCAAATACGGGCTCTGCGGAGGGCTGGCGACCATCGCGCACCTGGGAACGGTCCTGATTCTGATCAATACCGCTCTTCCCGGCATCGAAGGGATGATCGTCAACGGTCAGCCCATTTCCGACGAAATTCGCGCGACCAATGTGCTCCTGGCGAATGCTGCGGGCTTTATCCTCAGCAATTTCACCGCCTACTTCTCCAACGTGATCTGGGTCTTCGAGCGTGGGCGGCACCAGATCTGGCTGGAATTCGCGCTCTTCACCCTGGTAGCGCTCTTCGCGTTTCTGGCCGCTGCTCTCGCGGGACCGCTGCTAATCCGCTATTTCGGAATCAGCACGCTGCTGGCCCAGGTGCTCTTCATGGTCACCGCCACAGCGGTAAACTTCATCTCCCGGAAGGTATTTATCTTCAAGGGGTGATGAAGCAGAGGCGACTCGATCAATGATCCGCCTTCTTCTCCTCAGTGGAGTGAGTCTTCTCTTCCTTGTGAGTGTCCACCGCACCATGAGTATCATGATCATCTTTGCCGTGGTCACCTGAAGGTGCATGATCGCCTTCAGCCTCGTGGCTATCGGCATGGCCATGACCATGTTCTTCAAAGAGAGCAGAGGTGCTGGCTTCCCAATTGTGTCTGTCGCAACTGCTGAACACAGCCAAACAGCCGAGAGCCAAGGTGATCGTGCCGAGAAGTCTCATGGTTTTGCGGATCATGGGAAGGAAGTAGCACGCTTCCGGAACACCGCAACCAATTCCACTTGAAGCTCTTGACCTTCAGTCCCAATTTTCGCTCCTCGCCTATGAACCGAATCGACGCCACGTTTGCCAATCTCAAGCAGGAGGGAAAGAAGGCCTTCGTCGCCTACATCTGCGGTGGGGACCCGTCCATGGAAGCAACCGTGGAAATTGCCAAGTCGCTTGAATCCGTTGGGGTGGACATCCTGGAGTTGGGCGTGGCTTTCTCCGATCCCATGGCGGATGGGACCGTCAACCAGATGGCGGCGGAGCGTGCGCTCAAGGCTGGCGCCACCGTGGCGGATCTGTTCGAGACGATTCGGGAGATCCGGAAGAACTCGGAGATGCCCATCGTGCTCTTCGCCTACCTGAATCCGGTCTACGCCTATGGATTTGAGGACTTCTTCAAGGACGCCAGTGAAGCGGGCGCGGACGGAGTGCTGCTGCTGGATTTGCCTCCCGAGGAACAGGACGCCAACAAAGAGATGGTCTCGAGTGAGGGGCTGCGGCTCATCCGGCTGATCGCCCCAACCAGCCCGCCGGACCGGATCCGCTCGATTGCGGACCGGAGCGAAGGCTTCATCTATTACGTCTCCCGTGAAGGAGTGACCGGTGTTCGCGATGACATTGTCGAGGGCCTGGAAGAGCAGGTGGCCAAGATTCAGGCGGCGGCATCGGTCCCGGTGGTGGTGGGATTTGGCATTTCCAAACCGGAACAAGCTTCTGCCGTGGCGAAAGTCGCGGAAGGAGTCGTTGTTGGCAGCGCCATCGTGCGTCAGATTGAGGAATTACAGAAGACCATGGATGACAAGGCCTTGGCCAAGGGGGTAGCGGACTTTGTGAATCCGCTTGTCCAGGCCGTAAAGTCAGTCTAGCGTGGGCAGATTTTTCCCGGCCATAACCCTCGGTTCACCCACCGAAGAACCGGTTAGCCACCACAGAGAAGATGTTTGAAGGAGTTCACACCGCCGTCGTTACCCCATTCCAAAACCAGGAACTGGACGAAGAGGCGTTTCGAAAACTGATTGATGCCCAGTTTGATGGCGGCATCGCCGGAGTTGTTCCCGTCGGAACCACGGGGGAATCCCCCACCCTAACCCATGACGAACACGCGCGAGTCATCGAACTCGCAATCGAGCACACCAACAAGAGGGGCCTGGTCATTGCCGGGACCGGTTCCAATTCCACCGCGGAAGCCATTCAGCTGACGCAGCGGGCTGAGAAGGCCGGAGCGGATGCCGCGCTTCTGGTTTGTCCCTATTACAACAAGCCTTCTCAGGAAGGGTTGTTTGCTCACTACAAGGCCATTGCCGAAGCCACTGCGCTCCCTCTGATCCTCTACAGCATTCCGGGTCGTTGCGGAATCGAGATCAGTGTCGAGACGACCGCACGTCTCGCTGAGCAGTGCTCCAACATTATCTCCATGAAGGAAGCGGGCGGCACACCGGAACGGGTCAGCCAGCTGGTCGCAGCGACGCCCTCTAACTTCGAGGTGTTGTCGGGCGATGACTCCATGACGCTCCCGTTTTTGTCGGTGGGAGCGGTCGGCCTGATCAGTGTCGCTGCCAATATCATTCCCAGGGTCATGCAGGAGATGGTGGGCGCTGCCCTTCAGGGGGATTATGCCAAGGCTTCCAAGCTCCACCGGCGCTATTACCCGCTCTTTACTGGGATGCTGAAGCTCGATACCAATCCCGTGGTCATCAAGAGCGCTCTGGCGATGACTGGCGTGATTTCCGATGAGATGCGCCTGCCTCTTGTCGGGATGCCCGAAGAGAAGCAGCGCACGCTTCGCAACATCCTCACGGAACTCGGCATTCTCTAAGTCATGGCCCAGGTTCAATTACTCGTTACCGGCTGCAAAGGCCGCATGGGACAAGCCGTGATCGCGGCGGCGGAAGCTGAGCCTCGCGCCGAGGTTGCCGCTCAGATCGATGTGGGCGATTCCCTCAAGGATGCGATCGCCAAGTGCGACACGGTGATCGATTTCACCTTTCATAGCTTCACCCCTGAGCTCCTGGAAGCCTGTCTCAGCCAGCAGAAGAAGCTGGTGATGGGCACGACCGGCCACACGGACGAAGAACTGGAGCAAATTCACAAGGCCGCCGGGTCCATTCCGATCGTCTTTGCACCCAACTTCAGTGTGGGTGTGAATACCCTGTTCTGGCTGACTCAGAAAGCGGCCGAGATCCTTGGCCCGGGCTTCGATTTGGAAGTCGTGGAGATGCATCACCGGCACAAGAAGGACGCCCCCAGCGGCACCGCCCGGCGTCTCACCGAGATCCTTGCCACGGCTCGCCAGCTGAGTTACGACACCGATACCCGGCACGGCCGCTTTGGTGATGTCGGCGCTCGGACAGACTCGGAAATCGGCGTTCACGCCCTGCGCGGTGGAGATGTCGTGGGCGATCACACCGTCATCTATGCCACGGAGGGAGAACGTGTGGAACTGACCCACAAGGCCTCCAGTCGCATGACCTTCGCCGGCGGCTCCGTCCGCGCTGCCGTCTGGCTTCAGGACAAGCCCGCGGGGATCTACGACATGCAGGACGTTCTCGGTCTGCGCTGACGCATGCGTATTGGCATTGCCTTGGGATCCAATCTGGGTGACCGCCTCGCGAACCTTCGCTTCGGCCGGGACGAGTTGCTGAACCAGGCCGATGCTCAGCTCGTGGCCCAAGGCGGTGTTTATGAGACAGATCCAGTCGATTGTCCGCCAGGATCCGAACCCTTCTACAATTCCGTCCTCGAGATCGAGACCGAGTTGTCTGCGCGTGAACTCTTGGACGTCACCCAGTCGATCGAAAGGAAATGCGGGCGAATGGCTCAATCGATCCGGAATGCTCCACGGCCTTTGGATCTCGATCTGCTCTATGCCGAAGATGTGATCCTGGATCAGGAGGACCTCAAGCTGCCGCACCCACGAATTCACGAGCGGCTCTTTGTCCTTGCTCCTCTCGCGGACATCCGCCCTTCCCTGCGGTTACCGGGCCAGACGGGAACGGTGTTAGAATTGTGGACAGAGCAAAAGGGGCAGTCGCTGGAATCACCTCCTCGGCTTTGCTGTCAGCTGTGGTAGACTTTGAGAGTCAGATACCGAGAACTTATGGACCTACAAAGCAAGATCGAGGCTCTGCGAAACAAGCGAGTCGTAGCATTGACCGCCTACGACTATCCTTCGGCGCGCATCATTGATGAAGCCGGGGCAGATCTCGTCCTGGTGGGTGACTCCCTGGGGATGGTCTTTGCGGGATGTGAAGACACCACTTCGGTGACCCTGGATCAGATCCTTTACCATACAGAAGTCGTTCGCCGTGGCGTGAAGCGGGCGTTGCTGGTTTCTGATCTTCCTTATATGACTTTCGAAACGCCCGATCAGGCTCTTGAGAATGCCCGGAAACTCATCGCGGCGGGTGCTGATGCCGTGAAGCTGGAAGGAGGCGAGGCTGTGATGGACCAGATCAAACGGATCCGCGCCGAAGACATCCCACTGGTCGGCCACATTGGCATGCTTCCCCAGCGAGTGCGGATCGAGAAAGGCTACAAGAAGAAGGGCAAGACCGAGGCGGAAGCCTCTCAACTCCTGCGCGACGCTCAGTTTCTGTCCAAGATCGGAGCCGCAGCAATCGTGATCGAGAGCGTGGTCCCCAAGATTGCCGCCGAGATCACCCAGGCCATCGATGTGCCCACCATCGGGATCGGCTCAGGAGCAGGGTGCAGCGGCCAGATTACGGTGTTTCACGACCTGGTCGGCTACTATCCCTGGTTTGTGCCGCCTTTCGCCAAGCCTAAATGCGACTTTGCCGGCGAGCTCCAGCAAGCCGTCACGGACTACATTCGCGATCTCAACGAAGAGGAGCTGGGCCGATAGCCTAGCTGGCCCGCTCGCTGATTTGGCCATAAGAGCGCAATCGCACGTAGCGCCTGTCCAGAAGATCGTCCTGACCCTTGCCATTCAACTCATCCAGGTTGCGAACGATCGCTTCCTTGAGGGACGCTGCTGCGGCCTCGTGATCGTAGTGCGCTCCGCCAGGCGGTTCGGGAATCACCTCATCCACAATCCCTAATTCCTTGAGATCCTCGGCCGTTAACCGAAGGGCTGCTGCCGCGTCCGGCGCGAACTTCCGGTCTTTCCAGAGAATGGCTGCGCAACCTTCCGGGCTGATCACGGAGTAATAGGCGTTCTCCAGCATGAGGACGCGATCGGCCACGCCAATGCCCAAGGCACCACCGGAACCACCTTCACCCACGACTACGGAGATGATGGGAGTCTTGAGGCCGGCCAT
>JBHIXE010000065.1:7340-18307 GCA_041984905.1 Verrucomicrobiales bacterium
AAATGATCGGCGTATCCAGTGTGGCCATTTCGCGAAGGTTGTAGGCGATCGCTTCCGCAATGTTCCGCTCTTCCGCGCCAATCCCCGGGAACGCTCCGGGCGTGTCAATCAGGGTGACAATCGGCAGGCCGAATTTCTCGCCCATTCGCATGATGCGCAGGGCCTTGCGATAGCCTTCCGGATGAGCACTGCCGAAGTTGCGATGCAAATTCTCCTTGGTATTGCGGCCTTTCTGATGGCCGGTCAGCACCACTTTGTGCCCGCCAATCGTCGCGAAGCCAGTGGGCATCGCTGCATCATCGCCAATATGACGATCACCGTGCAGTTCCACGAAGTCCTCAAAACAGCGCTGCACATAGTCCAGCATAAAGGGCCGCTGTGGATGGCGCGCGATCTGAACCCGCTGCCACGGAGTCAGGTTCTCATAAATCTGCTTCTTCATCTTGGAGAGTTTTCGTTCCAGCTTCGCGACCTCTGGTCCTTCCTCAGTTCCCGCTTCCGCGGATTGGCGACGCAGGTGGGCGATCTGGCGTTGCAGTTCCCAGATCGGCTTCTCAAATTCTAATGGATCGATGTCCTTATTCATTCCCTTGCTAGCACTCAGTTCAGGAGACTCAGCTTCGTCCCGGTTCTGATGTAAACGAACAGTTCGGAGATATCGGCGGGATTCAACAGAATTCCGATCTTGTCCTCCTCATTTACGCTTTCCGGGTTAGGCGGAGCGGTTCGCAGCAAAAGTCCTCGGCGCTCGGTATTCAACCATTTTGGCGCCTGGTGATAGGCCGCCTCGGTAAATCGGACGATCTTCCCGCCTTCCCAGGCGGACTTTTCGCTGATCTCAGTCGTGGTGGGCACTCCGACTGAGGGAGGCAGGTTCACATCCACAATGGGATATTCCTTGAAAAAGGACTCGATGACCTCGGGCTCGTTCCCTGGAGCCGGCGAATGCGTCGGCTCGATGCGATAGACCGTCAGCGTCTTCTTGCTCACACTGGCTTCCATCCGGAAGGTCAGGGGCGCGACCCATAGCTTATCCCCCGGGTGGATGACGGTCCCAGTGCGGCCATTCGCCCTCATGATGTAGTCAATCGTGGTGGCGTTGCGGGATGCGATTCTCGATAGCGAATCTCCGCTCTTCACCGTGTATTCGAGTTTGCCCGTGGCTTCGCCGTCAGAGAGCAGCATGTCCGCATTGATCTCCCCCAGGATGCGCTTGGCCTCGGCATACTTCGAGGAATCGGTGTAGTAGCGCAGCACGCGTTGCAGGTGAAACTGAGCCACCTCGATATTGTCGACCTCGATCATGGCGAGGGCCTTCATGAACTCCTTCTTGCCTGGGTCCGGTGGCGGCAACTTTGATTCCGGGCCCTTGGCCACGATGGTCTGCTTGGCCTTCTGATCTGGTTTCAGCACCTTTTCCCAGTAGTAGACCAGGGTAATGAGGACTCCACAAAGTATCCCAAAGACGATCACTCCGAAGAGAATCTGGAATTGACTGCGAGCCATGGTCGGGAAGGGAGAAGAATCTGTCTAAAGCAAGCCTCTGCGGCGTAGATCGAAGTGATTAATATCGATGGATTTCTGAATCATCTCCACTGTAAATCTCAGCAGGCAGAATTCCCAAGCATCATCGCTTCCGCTGATCACTGCCGCCATGGGATTGTTGGCGTTCTTAGCTCGTTCCGTCACGCGGTCGGAAACCTCTTCCAGGGAATCGTGAACAATGCTTTCTGAGATGTTGCTGCGTGAAAAGGAGAAGCCATAGCGAAGGAATGCGAACTGGTGGGCGTGTTCCTGCAGCCAGTTGGAGAACGCCTCCGCCTCTTCCGAAAAGCCTTCCAGTTCAAAGTTGAACGATCCGTCCGGACGAAGAATCTGAGGACGTTCTGCATTGATCCGGCCTTCCCGAATCCGGACCTGGTTCACCGAATCCATCAACTCGGTAATCAAGGTAAAATCGAAAGCGGTCGAGCCGAAGGTATCGATCCGGCGGTCCGGCTCATACAAAACGCGCGTGGTCTCGAAAGCGTAGTGGAAGTCGTCTTCCGAATACATAGGTAATCCTAAGCCTACCGCATCATGGATGCGATGCCAGCCCTAATCATGAGACGTGGAGAATTATCGGAGTTTCCCGAATTGCCAAAAAAAAGGCGCCACGAAGCCGTGACGCCTTGAGTTAGAAATTGCTTCAGGGAACAGCAGATCAGCCTTCGTCGGTCTGACGTTGCTTCACATAGTTGAGCACGTCGCCAACCGTTTGAAGTTTTTCTGCTTCGTCGTCTGGAACTTCAATTCCAAATTCTTCTTCAAATGCCATCACAAGCTCCACCGTATCCAGCGAATCTGCGCCTAAGTCCTCGATAAATTTCGCTTCTGGAGTCACTTGTTCTTCGTTGACGCTGAGCTGCTCAACGATGATGTCCTTGACCTTGCTTTCAATGTCTTCCGCCATAAATCCGTAGGTAGGTGAATTTTGAGGGTAGCCATACAGGCCACTCTCAGGTTTGGCAACAAAAATCAATCCCCTCGAAAGCAAGAATTTGGCTTTGTGAGGAAATGAAGCCTCTGGATGAGCCTATCGGGCAATCTAAGCCCCTGGTATTTTCGGGCTCTCACAGCGTTCTGCAAACTGAGCCTCTCCCTGGGATTGCCGCTGGCTTGATCGAATCCATCTACCGGTTAGGTTGCCCATCTCGCATGAAAATCTCTCTCAATGGAACGACCCGCGACTGTGCACAGGACCCGCTCACGGTAGCGGCGTTACTGGAGGAACTGAATCTCGGCTATCCCGTGCTGGTGGAGGTCAATGGGGAGGCGCTCTTCAAGCGGCAGTTTGAAAGTCACCATCTCCAGGAAGGAGACCGGGTGGAGTTGGTGAGGATGGTCGCCGGCGGCTAGGAGACCAGGTTCTCCATCCCTGCCAGGATTCCCCACTGGCAAAAGCATTGCCGCGACAAAGCCGTCGTGCTAGGTGGATGAAGGTATGAGAATCCCCCTAGTGCTTATCCTTTCGCTTATTGCCTCCACATTGGCCGCGGCGGAGCCCGCAGATCGCGACCAGCGAGTGAAGCGGCTGCCCATCACCGTTGCCACCCAACTGAGCGAGCACTATGGGCATCAGTTGGACAAGATCTCTTACATTCCCGCCCTGGCACTGGTTGGGCGTTCCCGTTTGGCGGATCTAACGGGCGATGAGAAATTGGCTGAGCAGGTCCGAGAAATTGCGCTGCAGGCTCCCGATCCAGCTAACCTGGGGGGCTCAGCAGCTGCGGGTTACCTGGTGTTTGCAGAGTTGGGAGTCGCCGAGCGGGTGGAATATGCCGCCAAAACCACGCCGGATCACAACCAGATGAGTGACGGCGTTTTTATGGGCTGCCCCATTCTGGCCGCTGCCGGAAAAGCCGATGCCTGCCTTGAGCACTTGCGGGATCTTCAGAACTTGTGCCTTCGCGAAGATGGGATCTATCGCCATTCCCCCCTGGATGAAGCCGCCTGGGGACGGGGCAACGGATTTCCCGCCCTGGGACTCACTTGGGCGCTCGACTATATTCCGGAAAGCTTTGAGGGAAGGAAGGAGATCCTGACGAGCCTGCAGAACCATCTGGCGGCGCTTCTTCCTCATCAGGACGAAGAAGGCATGTGGCATCAAGTGATCGATCACCCGGAGAGCTACGCGGAATTCAGCTGTACCTGCATGATCACCTACGCCATCCTTCACGGAATGCGGAAGGGGTATCTGGATCGGGCCACTTATGAGCCCGTGGCCGATCGTGGCTGGGAAGCCATCAAGGCGCGCATTGCGCTGGATGGGGAACACCTGGATGGAGTTTGTGAGGGCACAGGCAAGCAGAAGTCCCTGGAAGCCTACTTCCAACGCCGCGCGATTCATGGCCGTGACGATCGCGGAGGCGCCATGGCGCTTATGGTCTCCACCGAACGGGCCTACTGGGAGCGAGAGAGGTAATCCACTTCGCATCCTCAACCGCACGAGGTAGCTGAGAAAGTGACAGGACTCTAGAGCGTTTTCAGTAAATCTGTAGCCGATGGAAGAGGATAGGGATTAGGAAAGGCGGCTTCGCCGGAAAAGAGACAGACAGCGGGATCTTTCGGGTTTCAGCTGCGTTCTGGCTCGGTCACAGAGTTCGCTCTGCTCCCTCGCCACGTCTTGCTGAATCCCCAAAATCTCCTCGCTGCATCGGCTACATCTCCACTGAAATCGCTCTAGACCTCACTCCCCTCTTCTTCCTTCACCTCTACCTTTGCCACCTCGATCCGGTCGCCATACACGGCCACGACCTGGACTTTGGACCCTTTCGCAACGAAGACGCCATCCGTGGTGACGTCGAGCGTGCGATCGTGGATGCGGGCAAGTCCTGCAGGACGCAGATCACTGGTTGCGCTGCCTTCGGCTCCGAGCAGGCCGTGCTTGCCGCTTCCATCTTCACGCCCTTGGTCTTCACCATTTAACAGCTGCGGATTGCTTCCCCCGGCAATGGCTTCCTGCAGGATGAATCCCTGGAAGAGTTTGATGCCTGGCAGATAGCGCATCAGGAGAATGATGAGCAGGGTCGCCGTCATGATGCCCCCCGCCAGGGTAAGCACGGGAAACTTCACAACACTGAATAGAGAAGGCGCGTTTTCGCCACCTTCCATCATGTCTGAGAATTCAAAGCGGTCCACGAGCGCAAAGCCGAGGGCTCCCAGCATGAGACACGCTCCCGCAGCTCCAACGATGACCGTTCCGCCTCCCAGGAAGAGGATCTCCACTGCCACCAGGATCAGCCCCAACACAAAGATCACCGCTGTTTCATAACCGGCCAGGTTTCCGGCCATGTAATTCCCAAAGAAAAAGATCGTGAAGGCGATCACCGAGATGAAGCCGGGCACACCAAAACCTGGTGCATTCATCTCCGCATAAGCGCCGGCGAGGCCAATGGCGATCAGCAGCACGGAGAACACCTGCACCCATTGAGCAAACTGCTCCAGCGGGCTCGCCACAATCTCGAGGATCTCGCCCTCCAGCCCTTCCAACTCCACAATCTCTTCGACCGAGTTCACGATCCCTTTCGCGAGAAGCGGACGGCCGTTGTAGACCTCCGTCGCCTCGACCGCGTTGAGGTTGAGCACTTCCCCTTCTTCACAAATGACGACACCGTCACGGACCAGCTCGGTATCCGTGGTGATAAAGGCCACACAGACTTCCGGATCATGGCCCTTGGAAAGCGCGACGCTCTCCACCGCCGCCACCATGGCGGCCTTGATCTTCTTGCCCATGGCTCCTCCCACATCCTCACCGGTCCCACTCACCGGCAGGGCTGAGCCAATGGTACTGTTGGGCTTCATATAGATGTGATCGGTGGAGATCGCGATCATGGAGCCCGCCGAGATGGCCTTATTGTTCACAAAGGTATAAGTGGGAAAGGGCAAGCCTTGAAGCGTCCCCATCATCGTGTCCAGGGTCTCGAACAGGTAGCCTCCGGGCGTGTGCATATCGAGAATCAACGCCGAAGCCCCCTCTTCGCGGGCCTTCTCCACAATCCGTTCCATGAAGCGGAACCTCGCCGTGCTGATCAAGTCCTGATCGCCCACCTTCACCACCAGAATCTTGCCCGCGTAGTTCTCGGAATCGACCCGGCCAAAGAGCGGCGGATCCTTCTCCGTCTCTTCGGATTCTTCTTCTGAGTCAGCCGTCTCCGGGGTTTTGGGAGTCTCCTTGGCTTTCTCGACAATTCTCAGCCGGTTCAAATCGTTGCGCCAGGTTTGGGCATTGGTGGCGAGCTTGGGTCCATCCAACGACTCCGCCTCCAGAATCTCGTCCAGAGACTTCACCACCGCTTTGGCCAGGACCGGCTCCCCAGATGCGGTCATTCCAGACGCTTCCCGGGCCGTCATTGTCAGAATCTCGCCTTCACCAGCCTGGATGACACCACCACTATCCAGTTTCAGTTCAAACTCGGCGGCCTCATTGATCATGGCGTCCACCAAACCTGGAGGTCGCCCCTTTTGGTCAGAGAGATTGCGGAGCTTGGCTCGGAGGATGGAGATCTCTTGCCTGGTGCCCACCTCGGAACGGGTATTGTCCGACTCATAGAATTTCTCGAAGGGCCGGGCGCCACCGATCACCGAATTCGGAGCGAGGTAGATTTCATCACAGGCCAGAGCGAGAATCGCGCCCGCGCCCAAAGCAGAGGGATGAGCATAGGCAAACACAGGCACCTCCAGCTCGGAAACGACATCGACCAGACCTCCAATTCCCTCTGCGCTGTAACCGGAACTGGTATTGAGCTCAAGAATGATCGCGGCGGCCTCGTCTTCCTCCGCTTTGGCCAGGAGCTGGCGCATTGAGCGAAGTTTGGCGCCATCCGTCAGGTCCGCAGTTCCCACGGTAAGCTGGATGATCTTGCCTTTGAGGGAGTCCGGATCTTCAGCCTGAGATGCACTTGGAGCGGAGACCTCTTCCGCAGGCGCTTCGCCTTCTTGAGACTCGACCTCTGCGTCCTGCGCCTGGTTCGGATTCTGCAGTCCCAGGCCCAACAGGCCCAAGGCAACCAATGCCAGGTAGCCAACCAATTTTTGACGATGACGTTCTAACATGATTACCAATCCAAGTTGATTTGTTCCACTAGCCGTTTCAGGGTTTGCCAGTAATTATGATACGAGCCAACACCGCAACCCGCAACGTTCGGTGTCAAGGCTTTCCGCAAATTCACCATGGGATCGCGTGAGGTAATTGAACAAGTCGCCGCCGCCAACGATATCGTTGACGTCATCGGGGAGTATTTCCCACTCCAGCGCGCCGGATCCAAGTTCAAAGCGCTCAGTCCTTTTACGAACGAGCGCACGCCATCGTTCTACGTCGATCCCGCCAAGCAGGCCTACTACTGCTTCTCTTCTCAACAGGGCGGCGACGTCTTCAAGTTCATCCAGACCTACGAGAACGTCTCTTTCAAAGAGGCGCTTCGGAAGCTCGCGGATCGCGCCCGCATCCACATCAATGAGGAAATCTCCGCGGAAGAAGCGGCCGAGCAGAAGCTGAGCCGCCAAATGCGAGAGGTCCACCGGCTTGTGGCGGAGTGGTATCACAATTTGCTGCTGAAGAACCAGGCCGCTGCGGATGCCCGGGAATACCTGAAGAGCCGTGGGATTGGAATCGAAACGGCGAAAGAATGGAAGTTGGGCTACGCTCCGAATTCCTCCCGGGACTTTCAGGAGTGGGCCCGGAGTCACAATTTCTCCCGCTTCCTCCTGTTGAAATGCGGCCTTCTCCGGGAAAGCCAGGATGGCCGCGGCGATTACGCCCATTTCCGGCACCGGCTCATGTTTCCGATCGCCAACGACTATGGCGACACCATCGCCTTTAGCGGTCGCGTCCTTTCCCCGGACCAGAAAGGCGGCAAGTACGTCAACTCCCCAGAGTCTTTGATCTTCCAGAAATCGAAGACCTTCTTTGGCCTGCAAAAGAGTAAGCGCTCCATCCTTCAGGCGCAGCAGGCCATCCTCTGTGAAGGACAGCTGGACGTGATCTCGGTTTATGAGAACGGCGTCACCAATGTGGTGGCCACGCTGGGAACGGCCTTCACCGAGCAGCACGCACGGCTCCTGCGCCGACATACGGAAGAGGTGGTGATCTGCTATGACGCAGACCGCGCAGGGCTCAAGGCCACGAACGAAGCCTTCAACCATCTTGCTCACGCAGGCTGCATCGTCCGAGTTGCAAGGATGCCTGCCGGCGAAGATCCGGATTCCCTGATCCGCAAGAATGGAGCTGAGGCTTTTCGCAAGGTCGCCTCGGAGGCGGAGGAATATTTCGACTTTCAGATCCGGACTGGTTTCGATACGGACGGCGACACGGTGAAGGATCGAGCGCAACTGGCGCACCGGCTCGCAGAGAAAGTCGCCATGATGCAGGACTCCCTGAAGCAGGAGTTGCTCATCGACAAACTTGCGGGGCGGCTCGGCATGTCCGCCGGGGAAATCGCCAAGATTGTCAAGGAAGCGAAGCGGGGTCAGTCCCGGGAGCGCCGACGCAGTCGGGACGATGGACCCGAGATAAGGAGCGAGCCAGTCATGAACCTGCCCAGGTGGAACGTCATGAAGAATTTGTGCCGGCTGCTGCTGACTTCCAACGAGGCTCGGGCCTTCCTGCAAAAGGAAGGTGACCAGCAGATCCTCAACTTCGTCGCCGAGACCGAACTGTTGGGGTATCTCTGGGAGGGACAGGCCGATGCCGACAACCCGGCCTCCGTCTCCGCCTTTCTCGCGACCCTTCCTCCACCGGTTCAGAGCGCCGCCAGTCGCCTGCTGGTGGAAGAGGGCGAAGGCAACGATGGCGAATCAGCCAAAGACTGCTATCTGGCGATTCTCCGCAGAAGCGTGGAGAACCAGCTCCTTCAGTGCAAAGGACGCATGGAACAGGTGCAGGAAAAATCTCGCCGGCAGGGAATCGATACTGCGGCGAAGGCGGCCTTTGTGGCAGAGCTAACTGACTTGCTATCAGAGTACAACGGGCTCCAGACCAAACTTCGCGAAATGCCCCCTCCGAGGACCAAGGCGGACGACTATAGCGCACCTGAGGTGATGGCTGAGGCCGAGTAAAGAAGTCCTTGACCTCTAAAAGGAGCTAAAGGATATTTTTTCGCCCGCGAAACCCCGGACACGGCCAACTTTTTAGAAGTAGTGTGTCCTCTTCCCTTCCCGAAACCAACCATGGCGCAATCGGTCCCCCCCTCCACTTCTCGAACCAAAAAGAAGAAGGCTTCCTCCAAGCCTAAGGCTGCAAAACCTTCCAAGAAGGAGGCTTCACAAGTGGTTCCCGCCCCTGAAACCGAAGCTGGAGGTGCTGAAGGAATCGATAGCTCCAGCAACATCAAGCAAAAGCTTTGTGACTTGATTAAGCTGGCGAAGGAACAGGATTACCTCACCTACGACGACATCAACGAAGCGCTCCCCAAGGACGTGGTCAGCGCCGAAGTCATCGAGGAAGTCCTGGAGCGGCTCACGGCCATGGAATTTGAAATTATCGACGCTTCCGAGGTCGATCAGGTCAAAGAGCCCGCCAAGGATGACGACGGGGAAACCAAGTCAGAGACCAAGCTCGACGTCCTGGACGATCCGGTCCGGATGTATCTCAAGCAGATGGGCCAGGTGCCTCTGCTGACTCGCGAGCAGGAAGTCGCCATCTCCAAACGCATCGAGAAAGCGGAGCAGAAGGCGCAGAAGATCATTCACAGTTTCGGGTTTACTACGGACGCCTATCTCGATCTCGCCGAGAAGCTTCTCCAGGGTCGTGAACGTTTTGACCGGGTGATCATCGACAAGAAGGTCAACAGCCGGGACCGGTACCTGAAGACCCTTCCCAAGAATTGCGAGCAACTCAGTCAATTGCGCCAGGATATCTGCGACTTCCGGGTGAAGCTGGCCAAGGCCAAGAAGAGCGATTCCGCGGAGGTGGAAGAAGGCCTCAAGCAATCCGTCAGCGCGCTCAACCGCGCCTACAACAAATTCTACTTCAAACAGAAGATCACCGAGGAGTTCGTCGCTTATGCCGATGACGAGTTCTTCCAACTGAACGCCGATGGCTGTTCGGACGAAGTGGACTTTGAGGAGCGCACCTGGCATACGCCCGCCTCATTCGAGAAGGCTTACGACGAGCTGCAGGGTTGGATGGAAGATGCCCGGATGGCCAAGGAAGAGATGGTCGAAGCCAACCTTCGTCTCGTCATCTCCATCGCCAAGAAATACACCAACCGCGGGCTCTCCTTCCTGGACCTGATTCAGGAGGGCAATATGGGCCTCATGAAAGCGGTCGAGAAATTCGAGTATCGCCGTGGATACAAATTCTCCACTTACGCCACCTGGTGGATTCGCCAAGCCATTACCCGTTCGATCGCGGATCAGGCCCGGACCATCCGGATTCCGGTCCACATGATCGAGACCATCAACAAGCTGATGCGGGTGCAAAAGCAGTTGGTGCAGGAATACGGTCGCGAACCCACTCCCGATGAGATTGCGGAGGAAATCCACCTTCCCGTGGAACGTGTGCGTGCCGTGCTCAAGATGGCCCAACAGCCCATCTCTCTGCAGGCGCCTGTGGGAGAGGGTGAAGATACCAATTTCGGTGATTTCATCGAAGACAAGGCGGCGGACAACCCCAGCGAGATGACCGGCATCAGCCTGCTCAAGGACAAGATCAAAGACGTCTTGGAAACCTTGACCGAGCGGGAACGCCAAGTGCTGGAGCAACGCTTCGGTCTCATCGATGGCTACAGCCGCACACTTGAAGAAGTGGGCAAACAGTTTCAGGTTACCCGGGAGCGGATTCGGCAGATCGAAGCGAAGGCGCTTCGGAAGATGCGGCATCCTACGCGAATTCGACAGCTGGAGGGATTCCTCGAGATGTCTCAGCTTTAAGATTGTCCGAAACTTTTTTCTGCCGAAACGGTTCCATTGATCAAGAATGGATTCCGAATCACAAGATCAGGTCTGGGAGTTGCTCAAGCGAGTTCCTGCTCAGCGTGCTTCAGGCGACTTTTCGCAGAACGTCCTGCGACAAGTGAGGCTATCGAATGCGGAGGCAGTCGAGCCATCACCCGGCGGTTTCTGGCAATGGCTCCTGAGCCCCGGATTGGTTGGCGCCGCAGCGATTACCATCCTGGTAGTGGCTTTTGGCATCTTCAACCGTTCCAATTCATCTTCGATGGTGGAGGTCACCGCACCCGAAGCGGTCGAGGAACAGCCAATCCTAGTGGCCCACCCAGCTGCTACGGTGCAGCAGCAATATGTGGAAGCCTTTGCCGAGGAGGTCGAAGTCATGGCCTTCGTGGATGAGCTGCTCATGGTCTCCGATCCCAGCAACCTCGATGACGAGGCTCTGGCTGAGCTGTTGTTCTAATCAGAACTCAATCAGGGTCGCTTTGCTGTAGGGCTCCAGAGTCGCTTCGATTCCCTTGAGCTCCGACCAGATTCCC
>JBHIXE010000066.1:0-18272 GCA_041984905.1 Verrucomicrobiales bacterium
GGGCGGGCAGATAAGGTGACCGTCTTTGCGGAGGACCTGAACATTCCCACCAGCATCACCTTTTCCAACGGAGGCATCATCGTGGCTCAGGCTCCTGACTTCCTTTTTCTCAAGGACACGGATGGCGACGACCGTGCTGATATCCGGGACGTTCTCATGACGGGTTGGGGAACCAGGGACACGCATGCCGGCCCTTCCAACCTGCGTTATGGGTTCGACAACTGGATCTGGGGAACGGTCGGCTACTCCAGCTTCAATGGAGAGGTTGGCGGCGAGAACCTGAAGTTCGGAAGCGGCGTCTATCGGTTCAAGCCGGACGGCTCTCGCCTGGAGTTTCTCCACCAGTTCAACAACAACACCTGGGGACTTGGCTTCACTCCGCAGGGCGACGTCTTTGGCTCCACCGCCAATCGCAATCCCAGCTTCTTCTGCGGAATCCCCGAGACGGTCTACTCGGGAGACAAGCGCATGAGCGCCAAGATGATCGCCAGCAGCGCGGAGTTTCACCCCATCACCCCGCGCATCCGCCAGGTGGATGCCTTCGGTCAATACACCGCCGGCTGTGGTCACGCCTTCGCCACTTCGGATGCTTTTCCGGAATCCTACCGGGGGACGACGGCCTTTGTCTGTGGGCCAACGGGGAACCTGGTGGGAAGGTTCAAAGTCCGCCCGGAAGGATCCGGGTTTCTGAGCCAGAACAACTTCGCTTTCCTGGCTAGTGCGGACGAGTGGGTCTCTCCCGTCGCCGCCGAAGTGGGTCCGGATGGCCATCTCTGGGTGGCAGACTGGTACAATTTTATCATCCAGCACAATCCCGGCTCCCACGGTGGAACGCGCGGGCTACGATGCCGTTACCGGAACCGGGAATGCGCACGAGAACCCCAATCGCGACAAGCAACATGGTCGAATCTACCGGGTCATCTGGGACCAGGCTCCAGAGAGCAGCATCACCTCTTTGGATAAGGCAAATACCACAAACCTGATCGCTGCCCTTGGGAACGACAACCTCTTCTGGCGGCAAACCGCCCAACGTCTTCTGGTTCAACAGGACCGCCAAGACGCCGTTCCGTCCCTTCGGAACCTGGTCAAAGAGGGAGGAAACCCCGCCATCCATGCCCTCTGGGCCCTCGACGGGCTCAGTCAGTTGGATCCGGAAACCCATCAACTGGCGCTACTCAGTCCCGACTCCGCCCTGAAACGCAATGCCATCAAAGCCCTCGGAACAGGGAAAGAAGCAGAGCAACGGTTCTACGACACCGCCGTCGTGGCGGACAAGGATCCGCAGGTTCGCCTCGCGGCGTTCGCCAAGCTCGCCTCCTTTCCCCAGTCTGAGACCCGCTCCCGGGCGGCCTCCCAGTTGATTCAAGACCCGGAGAATCGGAGCGACGAGTGGCTGGCCCTGGCCCTCAAAACGGCGGGCGGCAATCAGGCAATCGTCGAGAGGTACGAATTTGGGGACAACCTGCTTACCAACCCTTCCTTCGAGGAAACGGTAAACGGAGAACCAAAGGGATGGCAGGTCCGCAATTATAAAGGAGAAGCCAACTACAGCATGAATGAGGATCCGGCAGATGCACGCACCGGCAAACACTCGATGCGAATCGGGTCCAAGGAAGGCGCGGACTCCAGTTGGTTCAGCCACGTCACCCTGAAGCCAGATACCGAGTATCGCCTCAGTGGGTGGATCAAGACTGAGGGAGTCCTGGGCGGGCACGGCGCTCTTCTGAACGTCCACGAACTTCAGCACGAAGCCAAAACGAATTCGCTGATCCGGAACAATGACTGGACCCGGGTCGAGAAGTTCTTCAATTCCGGCAAACACACCAAGGTCACCGTCAACCTTCTTCTGGGGGGCTGGGGAACCGCTCGTGGATCCGCATTTTACGATGACGTGGCGCTACAGGAGGTCACCCCGGTGTTCCGGGAAGAAAGCACCCAGCTCACGGGAGATGCAGCCAGGGGAAAGAAGCTCTTTCAGGAACACCAGGTGGCTGCCTGCATTCGCTGCCATCAGTTAGGCGGTGAAGGAGGCCCCATCGGTCCTCCCCTGGACGGGATCGCATCCCGGAAGAGCCCCGAGTATCTTCGCGAGAGCCTCGTCGATCCCCAAGCCGCCATTGCGGAAGGGTTTCAAGCGGGGATTTCCCCGATGCCACCGATGAAAGTGCTGCTCAGCGAGCAGGAGTTTGAAGACATCATGGCCTACCTGCTCTCACTGGAGTAAACAATATTTGCACAAGCAAGAGTTGGCACGCACATTGCTGATTGCTGCCGAGCGGGGTCCTCACCCATCCGCGCGTCTTGCGGGCTGGTGAAAGGTTCTCTACGGGGAAGTTCCCCGTGGAAAGGGCTGACCTCGCAACCAACCCACGCTCGCAGTATCGAAACGAAAGGTTCTTGTCCTCTCGAGGTGACAGCGAGGAAAGGAACCGAAATTCCCCTAATTAACGAGAAAACCATAATTTGACCGACTAACCATCTGGCGGCCCTAAGGAAACGATTGACGGACCCAGTCCGATAGCGTAGGAGGGAGGGCCCCGTGTTCCGCACCGGGCGAGTTGTCAACGGCGGCTACCCGGACCTCTGGAGCAGATGGGGCGTAGGAAAGAACTTTACCACTTTCGCTGATGACTCAAGCTCACCACTCCCACCCTTTTTATGTACATGGCACGCTGCACCGTCCGGATATGGAACGGGACGCATGCGGCGTTGGAGCAGTTGCACACATTGAAGGGAAACGGAGCCGGGCGATTCTGGAGTATGGTCTGGAAAGTTGCTGCAATGTGATGCACCGGGGAGCCATCGACGCGGATGGCAAGACGGGAGATGGATCCGGGATCCTGACGCAGCTTCCCTACAAGATTCTCCTCCCGGAAGTGGAGAAGCTGGGAGGCCGCATCAAGAAAGAAGAGCAACTCGGCGTTGGCGTGTTCTTTCTCCCGCCACAGAATTCTCTCAAGATCAAAGAACGTTGCGTGGAGGTCATTCGCGAGCACGGAGTCGAAGTGATCGGCTGGCGCATGGTTCCCTGCAATCCCGATGCCCTGGGTGAAGGTGCTCGCAATTCCAAGCCAGACATCGAACAGGTGCTGGTCAAGCGCGCCCCGGAAATGGATGGCGACCGTTTCGAGCGCTGCCTCTACATGGCACGCCGGGAGATCGAGATCATCGCGAAGTCTGAATTTCCGGAACTCTACATCTCCTCCTTCTCTCACCGGACGATCTCCTACAAGGCCCT
Source organism: Verrucomicrobiales bacterium (assembly GCA_041984905.1). Lineage (GTDB taxonomy): Bacteria > Verrucomicrobiota > Verrucomicrobiia > Verrucomicrobiales > DEV007 > JBHIXE01. The sequence continues at coordinate 3,239 of JBHIXE010000066.1, forward strand.
GGCATTGCCGCCAGCCATGCGGAATTTCTACGATGATCTGAACAATCCTGACTACGAGACCGCGATCTGTCTCTATCACCAGCGCTTCTCCACCAACACCTTCCCTTCCTGGGATCTCGGTCAGCCTTTCCGGATGATGGCCCACAACGGGGAAATCAATACCCTGCGAGGCAACCGGAACTGGTTCAACACCGGAGAACGGGATATGCAGAGCGAAGTATGGGGTGATGACGTACGCCTTCTCAAGGATGTCATCGATTCCGACGCCTCAGACTCCGCCAGTCTGGATGCGGCCCTGGAACTGCTGGTCCTATCCGGACGCAGCCTTCCTCACGCCATGACCATGCTCGTGCCGCCCGCCTGGCGGATCGACCCGAAGACGACGGCTGAGGAACAGGCCTTCTACGAGTACCACCGTTGTTTCCAGGAACCCTGGGACGGTCCTGCCGCCCTGGTCTTCACGGACGGACGTACGGTCTGTGCCAAACTCGACCGGAATGGTCTTCGCCCGGCGCGCTTCAAGCTGACCGAGGACGGTATCTTCTCGCTCGGTTCCGAAGTCGGCACGGTAGAATTTGATGATGCCAAGGTGATCCGCAAGGGTCGTCTCGCCCCCGGTCAGATGATCGCGGTCGACACCACCACCGGCACCGTCCACAACGACACCACCATCAAAGCGGAACTCTCCACCCGCCGTCCCTATGACAAGTGGCTGGAGCAAAACCGCATCCTGCTTTCCTCTCGATGCGCCGATCAGGCTGAAGAGCCCAAGGACGAACTTGATGTCTTTACCCTGACGCAGAAGCAGATGGCCTTCGACCTGAACAAGGAAGAAGTGACCATGATTCTCACTCCCATGATTGAGAAGGGTCAGGAGAGCATTTACTCCATGGGAGATGACGCGGCGCTTTCGGTGCTTTCCGTACGGCCCAAGCTGTTGCCCACCTACTTCAAGCAGCTCTTTGCGCAGGTGACCAACCCGCCGATCGACCCGATCCGCGAAAAACTGGTGATGTCTCACGGCGTCTATCTCGGATGGCGCCGCAACCTGCTCGATGAAACGCCGGATCACGCCAAGATGGTGTATCTGGATGCGCCCTTCCTCTTCGAACATCAGGTGGAAGCGCTCAAAGAAATCGGCGGAGAATTCCAGGCTCGCACCATCGACATTACCTGGCCTGCCAGCGAGGGTGAAGAAGGCCTCGAGAAAGCGATCAACCGCATCTGTGAAGAAGCGGAGGCTGCCGCGGATGACAACGTGCGCATCCTGATTCTTTCCGACCGCAAGGTGGATCACGAGCGCGTTCCGATTTCCGGCCTGCTGGCCGTGGGAGCGGTGCACCAGCACCTGAACCGCGCCCACAAGCGCATGCGACTCTCCATCGTCGCCGAGACCGGTGAAGTGCGGGATCCGCATTCCGCAGCGACCATGTTCGGCTTTGGTGCGCAAGCCGTTTGCCCCTATCTCGCCTTTGAAACCATCCGGGAGATCCTGGAAGAAGACACCAAGGGCAAGCTGGGCAATCTGAACTACGTTACGGCTCTGGAGAACTACAAGAACGCCCTGGACAAGGCCGTGCTCAAGATTCTCTCCAAGATGGGCATCAGCGTGCTCGCCAGCTATCAAGGCGCGCAGATTTTCGAAGCCATCGGCATTGGCAAGGACCTGATCGACCGCTGCTTCACCGGCACACCTTCTCAGGTGGGCGGTATCGGCTTCCTGGAAGTCGCCCGCGAAAGCCTGCAGCGTCACCAGTCCGGCTTCGGCGCTCCCTCCAATGGAGAGGATACCAAGGCTCTCAAGCTGGAGGATCCGGGTTATAACCGTCACCGTCAGAAGGGTGAAACCCACGCCATCAACGGGCCGGTCATCAAGAACTTCCACACCTTCGTCAAGACGGGTGATCCGGAGAAATACGAGGAATACGTCGAGAATCTGAAGGCCAACTATCCGGTAGCTCTCAAGGACCTCATGGAGTTGGTCCCCTCTTCCTCCGGTCCTATTCCGCTCTCTGAAGTGGAGCCCATCGAGACGATCCGCACTCGTTTCACCACGGCGGCCATGTCTCTGGGCGCACTGGGACCGGAAGCGCATGCGGACCTCGCCATCGCCATGAACCGGATCGGCGCCAAGTCCGACTCTGGTGAGGGCGGTGAAGACGCGATCCGTTTCAAGCCTTATCCCAACGGAGACTGGGCCAATTCGAAGATCAAGCAGGTCGCCTCCGGCCGGTTCGGAGTGCACACGCACTACCTCATGAACGCCGAGGAGATCGAGATCAAGATGGCTCAAGGCGCCAAGCCTGGCGAAGGCGGTCAGCTCCCCGGGCACAAGGTCAATGAACTCATAGCCCGGCTGCGTCACACCCAGCCCGGAGTGACGCTCATCAGTCCTCCGCCGCACCACGATATTTATTCCATCGAGGACTTGGCCCAGCTTATCCACGACCTGAAAGAAGTGAACCCGGCTGCCACGGTCTGCGTGAAGCTGGTGGCGGAAACCGGTGTTGGTACTGTCGCCGCTGGGGTCGCCAAGGCCAATGCGGATACCATCCTGATCAGTGGACATGAAGGAGGCACGGGTGCATCGCCGCTCAGCTCCATCAAGCACGCCGGCCTGCCCTGGGAACTCGGCCTCGCGGAGACCCAACAGGTGCTCATGCTCAACAACCTGCGTCATCGCGTGAAGCTGCGCACGGACGGCGGCATGAAGACCGGTAAGGACATCGTCATGGCCGCAATTCTTGGGGCGGAAGAATACAACTTCGGCACCATCGCCATGATCGCACTCGGCTGTGTCTATGTGCGCCAGTGCCACTTGAACACCTGCCCGGTGGGAATTGCCACCCAGGACGAGCGTCTCCGGAAGGAGAAGTACAAGGGGCGTCCTGAGCACGTGGTGAACTTCTTCAATGCCGTGGCGCATGACGTGCGTCAGCATCTCGCCAACCTTGGCGTCGCCTCTCTCGATGAACTGATTGGTCGCCCTGAATTCCTGCGTCAGCGGGAAGTGCCGGAGCATCCCAAGGCCAATCTCGTGGACCTCAGCCGCGTGCTCAAGGACGTGGCCGCCGAGTCCCCCATCCCCCTGCATCGCAAGCGGGAATGGGCCCGGAACAATGGCAACCACGAGTTGCTGGATCCTCAGATCATCAAGGATGCGGAAGTTGCCATCGAGAAGAAGGAGCCCGTCAAGCTGAGCTACCCGGTCGTGAATACGAACCGGAATATCGGCACCCGTCTCTCCGGAGAGATCGCCAAGCGTTACGGCAACCACGGCATGGAAGACGGCACCATCGATCTCAAGTTCACCGGGAGTGCCGGTCAAAGCTTTGGCACCTTCCTCTGCGGAGGTGTGCGCATGACTCTTACCGGCGAAGCCAACGACTATGTCGGCAAGGGCATGTGCGGTGGCGAGATCATCATCAAGGCTCCTGAGAAGCGTGGATTCGATCCGGAACGGAACTCCATCATCGGCAATACCGTGATGTATGGAGCTACCGCGGGTCATCTTTTCGCCAATGGTCGCGCGGGAGAACGCTTCTGCGTGCGCAACTCCGGCGGCGTTGCGGTCGTCGAAGGTGTGGGCGACCACGGCTGCGAATACATGACGGATGGCCTCGTGGTCATCCTCGGATGGACTGGCAAGAACTTTGGCGCCGGGATGAGCGGTGGTCTGGCCTATGTGCTGGATCAGGACGGCGAGTTCCCCAAGCTCATCAATGCTGAGATGATCGAGATTGTCCCGCTGGACGTCCCGGAAGACATCGACACCGTCAAGTCCCTCGTCCACCGGCACTACGAGCTGACTGAAAGCCCCAAGGCCAAGGAAGTGCTCACCAACTGGGAAGATTTCCAAGGCAAGTTCCACAAGGTTCAGCCCAAGAAAGCCTCCAGTGGCGCACCTGCCAAGGAAGAGGAACCCAAGGAGCCAGCTCCCGCAGACGCTGAACGTGGATAGGTGCGCCGCTGCGATTCCGCAGCTTGCCTCCTGGCCATGAGACTGTCAGAGCCGCCGAAAGGCGGCGAGACAGGGAAACTCGATTGCGATCTCCAGGCTTAAGAGCCGCTTCCTTGCAACGTGTCACTCGAAGGCAACTCAACTCCGCCTTCATGATTACTTATCTGGAGCTTCTGGAAAGAACTCGGGACGCTTCAGGAAGAAGCTGATCAACAAATAGAGACCTGGCAACAGCCCCAAGGGAAAGAGCAGCAGCGACCAGAGGAATCCTGCCACGATCCCTCCCATGAAGAACCAACGCTCCCGCAGCTTTTCCTGGAAGAGAGAAACGGTCACCAGCACCACACCCGCGATTCCCGCCACAATCCCAAGACCAGAGCTGAGCAGAGCCTGTTCCACAAGGTGTGCTAACTCGTTTGGAGTAGCCGCCGCCCCCCGATAGAACTCGATCGAGAGACGCAGCAGGGAGACGAACACCCCAATGATGGGCCCCAAATTGAGCGCCAGGCCGAGGATCGCTCGCACTCTCTGCCGAGATCTGGATGGGTTGGACTCGAGGCTCATCTCTGTCTCCTCGTTCGAGCGAAGGCTTAACCTCCAAGGAGGCTGCCCAGGTAAGGAACTTTGCTGCAGTCTACGCTCTGAGGCAAGGCTTCCTCCGCCCCCGAATCATGAACCTGCGGAAAACAGGCATCCGTGATGTCGCACTGGCCGAACCAGTCACATGGAACCCGAAGTTGTGATCGTGGGTGCCGGACCCGTAGGACTCAGCCTGGCGTTGGGTCTGGCCAGGCAAGGACGCTTGGTGCAGGTTCTGGAAAAAGAGCCTCACACCGCCGAGCATTCCCGCGCACCCGTGATCTGGCCTCGTACCCAGGAGGTGCTCGATAATCTGGGCGCGCTTTCGGTCCTTGCGGATCGGGGCATTCTCAAGGAGAAACTTCAGCTCTGGGACGTCGACCGGGAGAAGGTCTTGTTCGAAGCACCTCTCTCCGATCTTCAGAATGAAACTCCCTTTCCACGACTGCTCATTCTGCCTCAGTCAGATACGGAAAGACTGCTTCTGGAAGCCCTGCAAGAGACCGGTGCACAAGTGCAATTCTCCTGTGAGGTCACGGGGATTCGCCAGAACGAGGACGGCGTTGTGGTCCGCTATCAGCATGAGGGTGTTGAGATGAGCACCAGGGCAGCTTTTGTGGCGGGTTGCGACGGAGCACATAGTACGGTTCGGCACCTACTCAATGCCTCTTTCGACGGCGAGACCTACCAGGTTCAGGCGGCTCTGGCCGACATCGAGCTCGCCCAGGATGATCAGGATCTGCGATTTCCCCGATTCACGGCCCACCCACGGATTGCGATCGGCATTCGCATCAGCGATACCTTGTGGCGCCTCATCCTGCCCTTCCGCCATTCGGAGCACGTCACTCTGGATGAGCGAGTTCAGGATGCCGCGAAAAGCCTCTTTGGCACGAGTGTCTATCGCACGGAATGGCAGAGTGAGTTTCGGCTGCATCGCCGCTTGAGCTCCACCTTCTGCCAGGGAAGAGTGGTCCTGGCGGGTGATGCGGCCCACCTCAATAGCCCGGTCGGCGGCCAGGGCATGAACGCGGGAATCCAGGATACCGAGTCGCTGACCAGAGCGATGCTGGAAGCTCTGGACAACCAGAGCACCTCACCTCTTGAAGCCTATGGGCAACAGCGAAGCCGGGAGATCCGCACCGGCGTCAATCGCTTTACCAATACCCTGACGCGTATTCTCTTGGTGAAACAGGGACGGTTGATCCCCCTCGCTTTTGGATTCGCCAGAGCATTGATGAGCGTTCCGCCAATGCGCCGGAGGATTCTGCGCCGGATCGCCATGCTGGAATGACGCTCCCTACTCGGAATCCGCCAACCGGTTCAGCGTGTAATAGGCATTCGCATGAAGCAGGTCGTCTCCTTCCGCGGACCGAATGCCCTGCGTGTTCAACTCATGCACGTAGCCGGGCCGGAGATTGCTGCACTTCAGATCCAGACTGAGAGCGTCTTCGGAAAGCTTGGCCTCCGTGACCGGCACTTCCATGGTCTCGATCTCATCGCTGCCATAGGTGCTGTGGTAGTGATAGGTGTAACTGGACATCTTGAAGGCTTCCCCCACTTGCGCGATCGACGCTGGATCGACAGGCTTGGTGAAGGTCAGGCGGAACCCATCCGGAATCACCTCCATTTTCAGCACTTCGAAGGGCATTTCGCCCGTCCACTCGAGACGCTCCAGGCCAAAGGACCGGGTTCCCAAGGAGTTCCAGCCGCGGTTGGTTTCCCCCACGACCAGGGAGCCGTCTTCCAGAAATTCCACGCTGAAGACCGCGGATTGCATACCTTTGCGAAAATGGAAACAGGCGCCCTGATACTCGCCACCCACCTTCTCCAGAAAGACGCGGGTCACTTCCGCATAGGTGAATTCACCGACCAGGAACTGATTCCCAAAGGGACCAAACTTGCCGCCGGTCATGTCACAAATGAATCCCGTGGGGCTGGAGCCCACCTTATTGTAGGGAAACCATACCGCCGGAGGGGAGTAGCCCGGAACGGTCGCGATCGCTTCCGGAATCGAAATGCGCTTGGGAGGTTCTCCCGGATCCTTCACGGGTGATTCCGGCCGAGTCATATCCCGGCGCGCATCGGCATGGCCATGATAGGCTCCCTTCCGCAAATGCAGCAGCGGGTTGGTGCCCCACCAGTTCCCCTGCTGATCCGTGGTAAAAACGTCCCCCTCAGCATTCACTCCAATACCACTGGGCGAGCGAAGGCCTGCACTGATCGGAACCAGTTTGTCGCCTCCCTTGGGCAGCATCATCGACCAGCCACGCCAGGGGAACTCCTTGGCGTAATGCCCCTTCATTTCCACGGGCTTGCCCAGGGTCTGATTGAGGGTGATCCACATGTTCCCTTCCGGGTCAAAGACCGGTCCGTAGGCGTACTCGTGGTAGTTGCCGGAGACTCCCCATCCCTTGGCGGCGGTGAGATACTGATCCGCCACTCCATCATCGTCGCTATCGACGAGCTTGGTGACTTCGGAACGTTGACTGGTGTAGAGCGCACCATCATGCCAGGTCAAACCCAGTGGCTCATGCAATCCGCTGGCGAAACGCGTGAACTCGGGTTCCAGGCTATGGGGATCGTCCGCGATCCAGACTTCCCCTTTCCGGATAGCAATGGCCAGCTTGCCGTCTGGCAATACCGCCAATCCGCTGGCCTCCAGCTTGAGATCCTCCGGAATGGTGTAGGTGGAGAGCTTGTAGTATTTGGCTTCGCGATCTGCCTGTTCGTCTGCCAGAACCAGTCCGGCAGACATCCCCAGCAAAGCGGCTACTGAGCTCAACTGCAGGAGATTAGAAAAACGCGTCATAGTAAAACATGCCTTTGTTATCAAACTCGATCGGCACCGGAGCCTCATCCGCCGCCGGGCGAAGATACCAGTTGTCACCAGATCCTTTCACGTGAAGGCGCCGATGCACGCTGTCTCCCGCCACAAACACGGTGTCTTCCACCTCCAGATTCCCACAGGTGTAGAGAAAAGTCGGAACACCAGCTGCATCCACCTTGTACCCCTTGAACTGGTAACCGGCCTCCTCACCCACCGTGCTCGGCCAGGGATCCTCCGGCGACTCCAGCTTCGCAAAGGGCATGGATCGGGGCAAAATCGTGAGCTTATCGCCCAGAGGTTTGGCCGGCTCTGCATAGCGATCATCCCAGGTGGAGAGCGCATCGAGAAACTTCCCTTCCCAGATCACCGCCCAGCGCACTTCGTAGGAGTCGAACGCCAGATTCTTCCCGCCGGGAAACCCTACCGCAATCGCCTGGGTTCCGGCCTGTTCCAGAAAGGTCCGGAAGATGATCGGTTTCTCCGCCGCGGAAGGTTCCAGGAGGAACTCGCCAGTCTTGAGCAGGCCATCCGGCAACCGCCGCTGATCCAGTTCCTTGAGATAGGTCCAGATTTTCTCGATGTCCTGATCCGCGTTCTTGTTGTTGAGGAACAGGGGCGGCATCAAGGTCCCGGGCTGGGTTTCCGCGGGATTGAGCAGCAGTTCCTTGAAGTAACCCGGCTGTAGCCGATCGACTGTCCAGGTGAGGTTCACCGATGGAGCGCCCATGGCACGCACGTCCTTGAGTCCATGACAGGTGACACAGCCAAGTCCGCCCGTCCCCATCAGGTCCCGGCCCAGATGCCCGCGATGATGCTTCTGCATCCCCGTGGTATCCATCTCGATGGGCGTGTCCAGAGCATCTGCCTTCCCCAAGAGGCCCACCAGATCCTTGACCGATGGATGGTCGAACACCGGCATGCGCGTCTTCATGTAGGGACGCACCTCAGGAGCACTTCCCTTGAGCACGTTACCCAGCCAATCGGGCGTCAGCTTGCGTCCCACCTTGTCCAGCCTGGGCGGCATGTTGCCAAAGTCCCCCATGGATAGCGCCATCTCATCGTTCACGCCAAAGTAGGGTTTGCGAGCGGCTTCCGGCCCGCCGAATTCCCCGCGCTGATGACAACTGACGCAGTTCAGGGTCGCCAGCGTGTGCATGAGAGGATCCGTCTCCACGTTCTCACTCTGAATCGCGGCGCGAATCGCCTCCAGTTGATCGGCAGACAGGAAGAAGTTGGGAGCATGCTCGCCAGGCACATCCGCGAGGCACCCGTCTTCGGCATTTCCTGGGTTGAGCCGGCGTTTGATGGTCTTGCCGCCACGAGCCAGAACTCCCGGCGGATTTCCGTGGCACTTGGTGCAACCGCGAGACACAAACAGTCCCGAACCCTGAGCCACCATGCCCGAGTTCAGGCGAACGCCCTCTTCCGGCTTGTGTTGAGGCTGCAGGTAATAGGCCAGATCCGCCGCATCCTGCTCGGTCAGCTTGAAGTTCGGCATCGCCGGCGTGTTCGGATCCAGCAGATACTCTGCGATCGCTTCTCGGGGCCAATTCGCGGCGAGCGCAATGGGAACCGAGGCACCTTGAATGGCTTCTGCATCGGCAGGCCCCACACTCAGTTCCAGCTGAAACCCGGGTTCGGGCGCGTGACAGGCCACGCAGCCGATGCTGTGGAACAACTCGCGACCATGGGCCGGATCCCCTTCCGGAATCCGGGTCCACCCCTGCATGGGCATGGCGTAGAGAAACTGAGCCAGCGCTTCCGCTTCAATCCTGGATTGATCCGAATCATCGAACAAGTCCGGCATGCGCGTGCCGGGCTTGACCAGGTGAGGATTGGAGATCCAGTTCTCCAGTTCCTCCAAGGTGTACTTCGTACTAAGAGTGCCAGAGAATTCGGGCGCTGCCAGGGGAGCGATGGACTCGAAGCCGCGGATGTCGTGACAGGCCGAGCAATTGAGCGCGTCCATGAGGACTCGCCCCTTCCTGACCAGAGCAACCTCATCGCCCTCCGCGCCATAAACACCGGCGCCGGGAATGACGGGGCCCTGAGCAACGCTCATGGCGAGACCTGCGAGCCACAGGCCCACAACGTAGAGGGTTTGGGGGGATCGGCTCATGGGCCTTACGCTGCTTTCACTGCCTTGGCGCGTTCTGCTTCCAGCAACTCCATCCAGGGTCCCATGTAGTGACCGTGATCGTGGAAGGTGCGGCCGCTCACCAGGTTGCCATCCACCACGCAGGGCTCGTCCACAAAGATTCCCCCGCAGACTTCCAGGTCAAACTTGCACTTGGGCACCGTCGCCATGCGACGCCCCTTCACGCAATCCGCATATGCCGGAATCTCCACTCCGTGACAGACACTGGCGACCGGCTTGTTCTGCTCAAAGAAGTACTTGGTGACCCTCACCAGGTCTTCGTCATAGCGGATATATTCCGGAGCCCGGCCACCGCTGAAGAAGATTCCCAGGTAGTCTTCCGGTTTGATCTCGTTGAAGGCCACATCCACCTGGATCTGGTATCCCTCCCACTCGCGGGTGATGGTCCATCCGGGCCGGATTTCGTGCATGACCATTTGATACAGCCGCTTCTCCGGAGCGGTGACCACTGGCTCAAAGCCGCTCTCAATCAGCCGATAGTAGGGATAGAGCGTATCGACCGTCTCCGTCGCGTCGCCGACGACGATGAGGACCTTGTGTTCGGATTCCAATTTGGATTTTGGGTGGGTTTCCATGGTGTAAGTGATCGGTCAGAGAAGGTTTTCCAGGTAAGCGCGTGAGCGATTGATTTCCGCGGTGGTTTCCGCTGCGGTAGGCAGAATCGGAATCCCACGAGGTACGGGGTGCATGAAAATCTCCGTGTAGCCCTGATAGTCAATCTTCTTCAGTGAGGCTACCAGCGGGGCAAAGTCCAAGTCTCCGCGCCCGGGCATCTGCAGCAGTTCCTGTTCCTTGGGGAGCTTTTCCGTGCAGCCCATGCCGTGTTGCCAGGCATAGAAGATCAAGGTGCGATCTCCGAGCGCTTCGATCAGCGATGCCAGTTCCGGCGCTCCGAGCCCCAATGCCTCCAGGTGATACGGAGCCAGAGCGATGCCGATCTCCGGCGGGGTGAACTCGGCCAACCACTTCAAGGAGTCTGGTGAATCGATCAGGTTGTTGGCGTGGTTCTCGATTCCCAACTGCACCTTGGCGGTTCCAGCGGCTTCCGCATGAGGCTTGAGCTGTTCCGCAAAATCTTGAACCGCCGCCTTCAACTCTTCCCCTTTCAGGTCCTTGGGCCCTTTGCCCCCGCAAACCAGGAGATCTCCCCCAAACTTGGAAACGAACTGCATCTCATCCTGGAGTTTGAAAGGCCCCAGATCATAACGGGTGGAGCATCCAAGTTTGACGCCGGTTTTCTCAAGCAAGGCAGCAAACGCTTCGTGTCCCATCTCTTCGACCTGCTCCCTCTGGGTCCCATGTTTCCGAGGCCAGAGGTCGATATATTCCGCACCGGACTTCGAAACTTCGGGAAGGATTTCCGCCAGGCTCAAATCCCCGTACATGGAGGAGCCTACGAGGTAGCGATACTCAAAGGCAGTCTCTGCGGCGGCCCGCAGGAAGCTGGTTCCGGCTCCGAAGGCCAACCCGCACTGAAGGAGGAATTTTCGACGGTTCACGATGTCAAGCCTTGCCAGCATCCGCAACGGTTGGCAACGCAAAAGAAATCTGGGGAATTTAATGTCTCTGCCAGGAAGTCTCGTGATAGAGGCGTACACAACATTTCGTGTTTTTACCAAGTCCAGTCCTCATTCTGAACCTCTAATGAAAGCTACCCATTTCACTCTTCTCCTGCTTGCATCCCTGGGACTGCCCCAACTTCAAGCAGATCCCGCTGCCAACAATGCCAGTGCGGCGCTCTCCACGGTGAACGTGGATAAGATGACTCCTTCCGAGAAAATCGATCACTTCATCAGCGCCAAACTGGCTGAAGTGGAGATCAAGCCCAACGCCGAGATCACAGACGAGACCTTTGTGCGTCGCGCCTATCTGGATATCGCCGGACGGATTCCCACAATTGAAGAGGCGGAAACCTTTCACGCCATGGAATACCCCAACAAGCGGGAAATCCTCATCAACCAACTCCTGAACAGCGAGGCCTACGTCAGCCACAATTACAATTTCTGGGCGGATGTTCTTCGAATTAATGCCGCTCTGGGCAACGGAGCAGGCCAGGCTGAAGCCGCTTATCAGATCTGGCTGAAGCGGGCTCTCCGGGACAACGTCCGCTATGACGATTTCGTCAGGGAAATGGTGGCCGCCCGGGGACACATCTGGGAAAACGGCGCCGTGGGCTACTACATGCGGGACCGCGGCATGCCCCTGGATAATATGTCCAACACGGTGCGGATCTTCCTCGGGACACGCCTGGAATGTGCCCAGTGCCACAACCACCCCTTCGATAAGTGGACGCAGATGGACTACTTCAAGATGGCTGCTTTCAGCTATCAGGTGGACGCCAATCGCTATGAGTCACCAAATCGCGATCTCTTTGGCCGCTACCAAAGCGACGAACGCAAGCGCCTCTACTACGAAGCCGTGGGAATCGAAGGCTTCCCCATGCTGACCAGTGCTGATCGGGTCCAGAAGTTCACCGAGAGCAGCAGCTACCAGAAGTATCTGGATCGCTATGAGGTGACGGACAAGGAGTTCCAGGAAATTGCCATGCGCGGAGTGAACGCTTACGAGACCTATCAGAAAGAGGATTACCAGGAAATGCGCGGGGCCATGAACGAGCTCTATCGCCGCATCCGCTACATCTCCGTGGGAGAGCGAGACCGGGATCTCAAGCTCCCTCACGACTACCAATACAAAGATGCGGCTCCGCATGATGTCGTCAGTGCCGACACCATGTTCGGCGCGGACATCGATACCGAGAACGTTGACGACCTGCTGGCGGCTTACGCCGACTGGATGACCTCTCCCGAAAATCCCACCTTCACCAAGGTAATTGCCAACCGGCTCTGGAAGCGGGTCTTTGGCATCGGCGTGTTCGAACCTGTCGATGAATTGACGGACCTCACCCAAGTCTCCAATCCACCTCTGATGGATTACCTGGAACAGCTCATGAAGGATCTGGACTACGATATGAAGGCATATCTGGAGATCCTTTACAATACGAACGCCTACCAGCGTGCCGCTGATCACAATGAGTTGGTGCTCGGCACCCCCTACTACTTCCAGGGACCCATCCTGCGCCGGATGAGCGCCGAACAAATCTGGGACAGCATTGTCGCCCTTGCCCTGCCGGAGGCCGACAGTTATCGCCCTCGTCTCAAGGGACAACTGAGCGGTGTGGAGAAGATGCGCCAAATGTACTACGCACTGGAAGGCCGCACCTTTGAAGAATACCTCGTCATGGTTGAGGAACTGAGCGATGCCCTCGGGAAGAATCTCCCCAAGCAGAACGAAGTGCGAGTCAAGCTCTACGAAGCCCGTGAGAAGGAAGACAACGAGGCTTACCAGGCTTATCGCAAGGAACTGGCGGAGCTCCAGAAGGCAGCCAACAAGATGGTCTCCGAGATCGGCTTCAAGCACACCGGAGAGAAGATCGATGGTGCGGAACTTCTCGCGGCCGTGGGCATGAATGAAATGTCCATGAACGCCATGGGTCAGGGCATGATGGAGGGTGGTCAGGAAAAGGCCGTCCTCACCAGCCTGCCCAAGCCCAAGTTCCCGGAAATGCCCGCCGAGATTACCGACAAGAACGAGCGCAAGAAGTGGGCCGACGAGCAGAAGGCTCAATACAAGGTCTACACGAGCCTCGTCGCAGGCATGGCCCGTGCCTCTGAGCTCGAGTCCCCCGCCCGCCGTGGTCACTTCCTGCGGGAATTCGGCCAGAGCGACCGGGAAGTCATCGAGAATGCCGCGGACAACGCTTCGGTTCCGCAGGCGCTCAATCTCCTGAACGGCCCCATGGTCGATGCGTTGACCAACAAATTCGCTGTCTTCGGCAGCCGCCTGCATGAGGCGGGGAATCCGGAAGACAAAACGGAGATGATCTTCCAGGCCATGCTCAGTCGCAAACCGACCGAACGGGAGATGGAGATCGCCCTGGAGGAAGTCGCCCTGCACGGTGACGAAGCTTATGATGGCCTCGTCTGGGCTCTTCTGAACACCCAACAGTTTCTCTTTGTGCAGTAACCGGTCCGGACCATTCCGATCTCACTGACGCTACTCTCGTAAAGTCTACTCTTACCACCAGCCTCATGAACTCCATCCTGAACCTCGACGAAAAAACGCGCCGGCACTTTATGCAGGCGACCGCCAAGACCTTCCTTGGCGTAGGTGCCCTGGGAATGACCTCCCGGAGCTTTGCCGCCAAAGGCCCTGGCCTGGAACTGGCGCCGCGTGCAGGTGCGGCCAAGCATCTCATCTACCTCTACATGGGTGGCGGGATGACCCACATGGATACCTTTGACCCCAAGCCCGGTCACGAGAATCAGGGCCCGGTCAAGGCGATCAAGACCAATGTGGACGGCATGCGTATTTCCGAGTTCCTGCCTTCGCTGGCACGGCATGGAGACAAGCTGGCCATCGTCAATTCTCTGACCTCCACCGCGGGTGCACACGATCAGGGCAACTACCTCATGCACACCAGCTATGAGCAGCGGGCCACGATCCGTCACCCTGGGATTGGCGCCTGGTTGCTCAAGTTCAAGGGACGCCTCAATCCGAATCTTCCGGGCTCCGTTTTCGTGGGCGGGAACAGCCGGATCAACGGGGGTGGCGGATTCTTTGAACCAGAATTCGAGCCCCTGGCAATCAATGATCCCAACGGCGGTCTCAAGAACTCCAAGCGTCGCAACATGAACGAAGACGAGTTCGCTCATCGCCTGGAACTCGCCGGAAAGTTCGATGCGGACTTCCATCAGCGTTATGACGTCAAGCAGGTGCGGGCCTACACGCAGATGTATGACGACGCCATTCGGATCATGACCAGCCGCGACCTCGCCGCCTTTGATCTTCGCCAGGAAGACGAGCGCATGCGGGAGATGTATGGGGACAATCCCTTCGGTCAGGGCTGCCTCCTGGCTCGCCGCCTCATCGAACACGATGTGCGTGCCGTGGAAGTCAGCTACGGCGGTTGGGATACTCACAACAACAACTTCATCAGCGTGCCGGAGAAGTGCGAAGTGCTGGACCGGGCCATGTCCGCCCTGCTCAGCGACCTCGAGCGCCGCGGCAAACTCCACGAAACCGTCGTGGTGTTGACCACGGAATTCGGCCGGACTCCGCGCATCAACCAGAACGCAGGCCGGGACCACTATCCCAAGGCCTTCAGTTCCGTGCTTGCCGGTGGCGGTATCCGTGGCGGCCAGGTGTGGGGCAAGACCGATGCCGGTGGGGAGAACGTCGTCGAAAACCCCGTCCAGATTCCGGACTTCAACGCTACCATCGCCCATGCTCTGGGCCTGCCGCTGGATCACATTCTCTACAGTCCGTCCCGCCGTCCCTTCACGGTGGCGCACAAGGGCGAGCCTGTAATGCCTCTTTTGGCCTGACGATTGCCTGATTGGGTAGGTTGTATCTATCAGCCAAAGACAAGCCCCGGAGTGTCATGCTCCGGGGCTTCTTTCTTTGTGGAGGAATCTGTGGGGGAACGTTCGCTACTGTAATAATTGTGCTT
>JBHIXE010000067.1:0-229 GCA_041984905.1 Verrucomicrobiales bacterium
ATCGTGGCGACTCTGAACGGCGATCTGCTGGTCTTTGGTGGGGACGCCAACCAGGCGGAAGCCTTCATCGGTCACGGTGGGGGCGGCGGCGATGTCTCCGGAGACATCACCATCACGGCGGCCAGCGCCGATATCCGCGGTGGAGCGGGCAACCAGTCCTTCGGACAAGTGGGGCACAATAGTACGTCCAGCGCCATGGGCACCACGACCATCAACGTGACCGAAGACA
>JBHIXE010000067.1:239-12581 GCA_041984905.1 Verrucomicrobiales bacterium
CCATCCGCGGTGGAGGGGGCGATACCGCCTTTGCCAAGGTGGGTCATGGTAGTACGAGCGCCAATGGAGACTACTACGGGGACATTTTCCTGAGTGCTGAAGACGGCAAACAGGAAGGCAACGCTTCCGATGACAAGAACGACATCAAGCTGGAACGCGGGAGTGGTTCGGATGCCTACGCTCAGGTCGGTCATGGCGACTTCCTCTTCACCTCCGGCAAGGGCGCCAGCGGTAATGGCGATCGCGAGGGCAACATCCAGATCCGCGCCGGGAGCGATGTCATCAGTGACGGCGGCATGATCGGGCACGTGGATCCCAAGACGAGCAATGGCACGAGCCAGGACAGCAACCTGGTCGTGGCCGTGAGCCGGGATCAACCGCGCTCCATCCTGGGCGCCACGATCCTCGGGGAAGACATCCCGCCGAACGACGGCGTGGGCCGGATCATTGCGCGCAATGGGGCTTCGTTTGCCGCGCCGAGCGACAGCCAACTGCGCTTCTACGTGCCGACCCGGGAAGGGGTGAAGGTGGAAGCCGGCACCCAGATCAACGGCATGAGCTTCACGCCGGTGAAGATCGACGATCCGCGCACCCTCTTTGAGACCGCGCGGGTTCAGGTGACCAATGGCGGCATCACCATCATCCGGCCCTGGGTACCCCTGTTCCAGACCGCGACCGAGGACGATCCCTTCTTTGATTCGGTGTTCTTCGAGTCCTTCGTCTTCTACTACGACAGCCTCTTGGCCGATGAGCCGGGAGCGATCCTGGACTTCATCTTCGAGAGCGGCTTCGACAACAGCCGGGACCGGATCGAAGATCTGGAGAGTGCCCTGGATGCGATTCCGGAATCCAGCGACTTCAAGATCGGGTTCCGCCCGGGAGACGAAGCGCCGAATCCGTATAGCACCTGGTGGCTGGTGACGCTGCAGGAAGGCGACGAGTACATGCTGGAACTGGATCCCAGCGGCGTTATCTACGTGTGGAAGATGAACAACCCGGATGACCCGAGCGATAGCGACGACCTCACCGTGACGGAGCACACCGGCGGGCAGGATCCGCTGGAAGGTGCGGAGTAAAAGGAGGGGGCGACTTAGCTCAAGTCAGCTGACGGATCGAAGAACTCTTCGATCGCGGCGATGGCATCCTGTTCGTCCAATCCATCGACTTCCACTTCCACGACGGAATTCAACGAGGCGCAGAGGACCAGGACACTCAGGATGCTGGTGGCGTCTGCTGCCACGGAGCCGAGCTTCAGGGTCATTTGCGAGTGGAAGGTCTGAGCCAACTTGACCAGCTTGGTGGCTGGCCGGAGATGAAGACCTTCCTTCCAAGGAACCACTACGGTCGTCTTTTTCATGGGAGTAGGGAGATTTGCCCGAAACAGCGCCGCTGGGCGCCGGGATCACGGGGCTTCTAAGCCTTTGACATCGATCGAACCCATTTCGTTACATATCAGAGTGAAGAATTGTCTACTCTGGCTGCTTGCACTCGCTCTGTCGCCCGTTGTTGCCGGGAGTTCATCTTTTGCTGCCGATCCGGTGGACGTCCTCGTGGTGGTGGGACCGAGCAAGCATCCTCCTGGATCCCATGAAGCTGCCGCGGGAGGAAGGTTGATGGCGCATTGTCTGGAACAGATTCCCGAAGTCCAAGCCCACGTGTTCTATGAATGGCCCAGCGACACCGGGCTGAGGGAGAAAGCGGACTCGGTAGTCTTCATTGGGGATACTTTTCCGGCCAGCCGTTTTCCAGAGCCGGAAAGGGTCATGAAGGAACTGTCCCAGATGATGGATCGTGGGTGTGGAATTGTCTGCGTCCACTATGCCACGGGACTGATGGGGCACGACGTGGAAGAGGATGGAGAACATCCGCTGTTGCATTGGCTGGGCGGTTATTTTGCCAATAGGACCTGTCCGCATCACGAGTCCATTGCCAAGATTTATCCGAACGCGACCATCACCCCGGCGGCTCCGGATCATCCCATTTCACGGGGCTGGAAAGAGTTCACGCTTCACGACGAGCCCTACATCAATAACTACTTTGGGAAGGACGAGAATCGCCTGGCACCCAATGTCACGGCCTTGGCGACCTCCATGCTCCCTCCTGGTGACCCCAAGCGGGAAGTCGTGGCCTGGTGTGTGGAACGGGAAGACAGCGGTCGCGGGTTTGGGATCGTCATGCCGCACTTTTATAAGAACTGGACGCTGGAAGAACTCCGGCGCTTCATCCTCAATGGAATCGTCTGGAGCGCGGGACAAGATGTGCCGGAAGGTGGTGTCATTACCACTTTACCGGATCTCACGACATTTGAGCCGGAATCCGTTGAGTTTGTTCCGAGAAAACCGAAGTCCTGAAAGCGGCCCGATCTTGCGGTCGTGAATCGTCAGGCAACCCTCCAAGATTTCTATGAAATACCTCCTCACTCTTCTGTTCGCAATGCTATCGCCCGTTCTTGGCGAAGCCAAAGTCATCCGGCCCAACTTCATCGTCATCATGGTGGATGACATGGGCTACGAAGGCGTCAGCTGTTTTGGCAATCCCTACTTCAAGACGCCCGAAATCGATCAGCTCGCTGCGGATGGGATGCGCTTCACCGACTTTCACTCTTCCGGCACGGTCTGTTCCCCAACTCGAGCGGGGTTGTTGACGGGACGTTACCAGCAGCGCGCCGGGATTGAGGCCGTGATCCACCCGGTGGCGGATCATCCTGAGCACAAGAAGGGCCTGCAGTTATCCGAGACGACCTTTGCCGAAGTCCTCAAAGAGAAGGGATACGTGACCGGCTTGGTAGGGAAGTGGCACCAGGGCTATCCCCAGAACTCGGATGACTATCATCCGCAGAATCATGGATTTGACGAGTTCGTGGGCTACCACAGTGGCAACATCGATTTTGTGAGTCATGTGGGCGATCATTACGCGCACGATTGGTGGCATGGCAGGGAGGAAACGCCGGAAGAAGGCTATTCCACCCATCTCATCAACCAGTATGCGCTGGACTTCGTGAAACGGCACGGGGCGGGAGACAAACCCTTCTGCCTCTACCTGGCGCATGAGGCGATCCACAATCCCGTTCAAGTTCCTGGAGATCCCGTACGCCGTACAACCGAAAACTGGGAGCGCTGGGATTTCAAGAATGCCACCGAGGAAGAGCGGATTGAGAAGTACAAGGGAATGACCTTGCCGATTGACGAAGGACTGGGGCAGCTGCGGATGGCGCTTCGAGAGTTGGGGATCGACCACAAGACCGTCATCTTCTTTTTCTCAGACAATGGTGCTGCGAAGGAGTTTCCGAGCGGAAGCCCTAAGTTTCGGGGCAACAAAGGCGCGGTCTATGAAGGAGGGCATCGCGTGCCGGCAATTGCCTGCTGGCCGGGATTTGTGCCTGCCGGAACCGAGTCGGACGCGCTGCTCATGACCACGGACATCATGCCGACGTTGATCGCCCTGGCAGGAGCGGATTTGCCGGAGAAACCGCTGGATGGGGTGGACTTCTCGCCCGTGATGCTGCGTCAGGAATCGCAGGTGGAGCGCAAGCTCTTCTGGGCGTCGCTGGGCAATGGGGGAAACCGGGCCGAGGCAATGCGAGAAGGCCCGTGGAAACTGGTCGTGCAGCACCCGAAAGCAAAGCCGGGCACCTTTGAGAATGAGAAGGTGGAGCTCTTCAACCTGAACTTCGATATCTCGGAAGAGATGAGTGTGATTGAGGAGAATCCAGAAATTGCCAGCCGGATGCTCAAGGAACTGAAAGCCTGGTATGCGGATACACAAGCCACCGCAACGCCTCAAATCGGGGGTTGGCTCGAGCAGGAGTAGTCTCATGCGATTCGTGATCTCGCTATTATGGGCGCTGGGTTTCTGGTGCGGGTTCTCAACCTTGCTCCAGGCTCAGGCAGATGCTTCCAGGCTGGTTCGTACGACTGAAGCCCTAAGTGCTGAAGCGGAGCAGGCGGCGCTTCAAGTCCCTCCAGGCTTCACCGTGCAGCTCTTTGCGAGCGAGCCGATGATTAACAAGCCCATCAACATGGCGTTTGACGATCAGGGGCGGCTCTGGGTCTCATCGAACGTCGAATACCCCTACGCTGCGAAGCCAGAGCGTTGGGAAGATGAAACCGGGAGCCGCGTCAGGGATAGCCGGGACGCCATCAAGATCCTGGAAGACACGGATGGGGATGGGCAGGCGGACAAAGTGACGGACTTCGCGGACGGGTTGAACATTCCGACAGGGGTGCTTCCCTGGCACAAGCCCGAGCATCACGCAGGGTGCATTGCCTGGAGTATCCCGAACATCTGGTATTTCGCAGATACCACCGGAGATGGGAAGGCCGATTTGCGGGAGGTGCTCTTCGGACCGTTGGGCTACGAACGGGACACCCATGGCATGTGCAGTAGTTTCCGCATGGGGCCGGACGGCTGGGTCTATGCCACGCATGGCTTCAACAACACGAGCCACTTTGTGGCCAGGGATGGCAGCACTCTGGATCTACACAGCGGCAATGTCTTCCGCTTTAAGCCGGACGGTGCCCGCGTGGAAATCTGGTCCTGGGGTCAAGTCAACCCTTTCGGTCTCTGTTGGGACAGACGTGGCAATCTCTACAGCGCGGACTGCCATTCCAATCCCATCACTCAGCTCTTGCGCGGCGCCTACTATCCCAGCTTTGGCAAGCCGCACGACGGTTTGGGTTACGGGCCAGTGATGTGTGAGCACAGCCACGGTAGTACGGGGATTTGCGGAGTGGTCTACATCGATGGTGGAATCTGGGGGCCGGAATGGGAAAACCGGATGCTGGTCGGGAACTGCGTGAATTCGCGGATCAATATGGACCGCATCAGCTTCTCCGGCACCACGCCGGTGGCCGAAGAACTCCCGGACTTCCTCATCAGTGAAGATCCCTGGTTCCGGCCGGTGGACCTCCAACTTGGACCAGACAACGCACTCTATGTGGCGGACTTCTACAACCGGATCATCGGTCACTACGAAGTGCCGCTGGATCATCCGGGCAGGGACCGGGAACGCGGCCGGATCTGGCGCATCGTGAAGGAAGACGCTCTCACTACTCCCCGGTCGAGTCCAATAGCGCCTTCGGCCCCCACCTTGACCGACTTGGAGTCGAATGATCCCTTCGTGCAGCGGGCGGCGGCAGCCTGGTATTCCGAGCATCCGGACCTGGCCGCGCTTCCTACTTTGTTGGATCAAGCTCTGGAAGCAGATCCGGAGGACCCTCAGCTGGGACATCAGTTGCGTCTGGCAATTCGCGACCAGCTAAAACTGCCCGACGCGTACGGAGGTCACCGTGATTGGAGTGACGAAGCGATCGCATTGGTTCAGGACATCTCGATTGCTGTGCCAACGGTAGATGCCGCGGAGTTTCTCCTGACCCAGTGGAAGAAGGGCGATTTGTCAGGGGCGGAGATGCGGGTTCTGGGACACATTGCCCGCAATGGATCGAAAGAGGCCGTGCTCGAGGTGATCTCCCTGGCACGACGCCAGTTCGCAGGGCGAGTGAACATGTCGATCGCTGCGATCACTACCATTTACGGAGGATTGCTGGAAGGAGGAGGGGATTCGCTGGCCGTGCTGGACTGGGCTAGTGAAGTTGCTGAGGAGCTGCTCACCAAAGCGGAGAACGCTCCTGCGGATTGGGAATTGCTGCCGCTCCCGCAACATCCTGACAGTGAAGAGCCTTGGACTCTTCAGGAACGGGAATGCGAGGACGGAAAAACGGTGCAGGTGATCAGCTCTCTGAATCGTGGGAAACCTCGGGCCGAAGAGCGGACGGGAATTCTGAGGAGTCGCAGCTTTCCCGCGCCGGAGAAATTGGCCTTGTGGATTTGCGGTCATCGCGGATTCCCGCAAGAGGAACCTCATGAGGAGAACTACGTACGCCTGATCACCGAGGATGGGGAAGAGTTGCGGCGCGCTTACCCGCCTCGCAATGATGTCTGCCAACCAGTGGAATGGGAGCTCGCGGGCTTGACTGCTCGGCCCGTCAGACTGGAGATCGTGGATGGGGATTCCGGCAAAGCTTTTGCCTGGTTGGGAGTCACTCGGATCACTGGCGCAGGGATCGAGGTCGGCTCCTTTGGGGCTGAAGAGACGCTCCGGCTCCAATTGACCGCATTGGCAGCATTGCTTCGTACGACAGCTCCCGTGAGTTTGCGAGACCGCCTTGCCGACTATCTGCCCGTGGCCGCCTCACCGCCTGAAGCAGCGAAACCCCGGCCAGAGCTCGAAGCGCTTTTGGCAGTGCGCTTGGCCAAGTTCGAGAAAGCCACGACGGATCCGGTCAAGGGCAAGGCTGTCTTTGAGGCCAATTGCGTTGCCTGTCACCAGATCAATGGAAAGGGAGGCTTGGTGGGTCCCCAACTGGACGGGATTGGCAATCGAGGAGTGGAGCGACTCCTGGAAGACATCCTGGATCCTAACCGTAACGTGGATACCCATTTTCGTCTTCATCAGTTGGAACTTCAGGGAGGCGGTATCGCCTTGGGATTTGTCAGGGGCGAGGTCGGCCAAACGGTGATCCTGGTGGATGCCGCTGGGAATGAGCAACGCATCGCCAAGGGGACGGTTCTGAAAGACACCGAACTGCCCGTCTCGCTGATGCCGCCGACTTTTGGCCAGATGATTTCCGAAGACGACTTCTCAAACCTGCTGGCCTGGCTACTGCAAACCAAGTAGGACGGTCTAGGGTTTCTTGTCCTCTTGTTGAGCAAAGTCCGGCCATTTCTCCGCCACGATCTTGCGCATGTCGCTCTGGCTGGAATCCGTGGCCAGATGCACGTCGCAGAAGCGCAGGACCACGCGGTCCAGATCGCTGATGGGCGAGACCTTGGGATCGGCCTGGGAGCGATTCGTCACCGCGAAGACGCTGTTGGCGAAAACGTTGGAGTATCCGGAGTAGCCGAGGGAAGTGAGGAGCGATTCCCGGAGATGATAGGGGAAGGTGTTGCTGGTGAGCCGTTCAATCGCCATTCCCACAACAGCTTTGGAGATGGCCTCATCCTCATCCCACCAGAACCATCCAGACCAGCTCTCATCAAAGGATCCTCCCCGGCCACCGGCCTCGCGCAGGAGTCTTCGGGTATCATCGTAGGGGCCCAGATAGACCAGGACGTGGCCCTCTTCCAGAGTCGTCTTCGTGGTAAGCTGAGGCAGGAATTTCTCATATCCGAAGGCGGAATTGATATCCTCGATCGCCGCAAAAAAAGGGTCTCTTAGTTTACCCGTAGTATCGTTGAAGTAGACTTGGAACTGAGACTTGGCGACCCGGCTTCGAGAAGTGGTTCTCCAGTTGAGGGTGATATCCTTGATGAACTCGTAGATGCGGTCGGGGGGGATGCTGGCGTAGGTGGGCCTGGGGTTCGCAGGATCACCTGCTGGGTTCGAAGCGGGAGGGTTTTTAGATGGCTGATTCAAAGTCAGGCTCGCTACCCTGGCAGGATCGGTAGAGACCAGGTAAATCGCAGACGTCTCATCCTGGAAATCCACGGCGATGGCAAAGCCCGTGTCCGTCATGCCGTCTCCGGGACCAAGCCGGACGTCCGTCACTTCCTTGCCCTCGAGGGAGTCGCCCGTGGCAAGGACCTTCTCGACCGGCTGATCTGGGGCGGTACGGTAGTAGATTCCGTGAAACCCGTCCGGCCCGCGCCCGCGGAAGGCGACGCCGGAATTCGAGCTATTCGGAAGATCGAAGCCGGTGAAGGTATCCGAGCGTCCGGGAATGGTCATCCCGGAATCCGCGACGCGGACCACCCCAATCGGCAGTAGCCGATAGATGCCGTTCAGGCCATTGGGACCGTTTCCCCGAAAGGTGATACCATTCTTATCGTAGCAGAAATTGGATCCGAAGCCGATGAAGGTGTCAGTAGAGCCGGGAATGGTTGTGGAAACATCAACGAGAGGGGAGATGTGGCCATCCTTGTAGCGATAGATCCCGCTTCCTTTGTCCTCCCAATCTCCGATGAATGCGAGGGCGTCACCATAGGCACTGACACCCGTGAAGTGGCCGCTGAATGTTGCCTCCGAACCGGGGGCCTCCTGACCTGCCCTGGCGACCTGAATCAGAGGCGCATCAAAGCTCTTCCAATAAACGGCGCGGCCTGCGTCCCCGTCGTCTCCAATGAAAGCCACGCCTTCCGAAGAAATGCAGGGCGGGGAGAAGAATCCCGAGAATGTCTTGTCGATCCCGGGGATTGCCGTGGTCTTGTCAGCGATCTGTTGAATTCCCTTGTCATAGGCCACGAAGATTCCGAGCCCTTCCGAGGCGCCCGCCTTCAGCACGGCGTATTCCCCAAACACTCGAGGTTCGATGCTTCCCTTGTAGGTGCCGCTGGAATCTGAGAGTGGGGTGTCGCGTAGGACAAGGGGGATGAGCTGGTTCTCGCGGATCCAATAAATTCCAGTTTCCCTGGCAGAATTGAGAGCGCGAAAGCAGAGGCCGTGGTTGGAAAGGACAACACAGGGGCCGGGAAAGGAATCCAGGGTAAGGTTTTGATTGGGAACCGGTTCTCCCGATCCGATGGCGCGGACGAGATGGAAATTCGTCGCGTGGAGGCTGGGCAAAAGGAGAGCCGCAAACAGAGTCCAGGCGGTTAGAGAGCGCATGATCGCAAATGGACGAAGGTTCGGCGTCTAAAAGGCCAGAGCAACGTCCTAAAGTCAATTGCAACCTGCTCGCGGTGTCTGCCCGTAAAACCTGACAGAAATGTGGCAGGGATTGTGTTGATCTCATTCCGCTCGACCTCTAACATAAGTCTTTGTTATGCGCTTCAAATCCTGGGGATCAAAAATTCGGATCGCGACTTTGGTGCTCGCGATGGGACTGGGCTCGGCCTTTTGGCTGAATGCGGAAAACCAACCGGAACCTGAGCCGCAAGTCGGCGTTGGCCAAATCCACTATTTCCTCTCTCCGGAGAAGGAAGCGGAGATGGGAATTCAGGAGTTCGAGAAGCTGAAGCAGACCAAGAAGATCGTCCGGGGCGGTAGCCAGCACGAGATGGTGCAGCGAGTGGCAGGCCGCATGACACCGCTGGTCAAAGTGCCCAATGCCCAGTGGGAGTTTGTGGTCTTTGATGATGACACCCCCAATGCCTTTGCCTTGCCGGGCGGGAAGGTGGGAGTCCATACCGGTCTCTTCAAGGTGGCGAACAACGAGACGCAACTTGCGGCGGTTTTGGGACATGAGTTGTCTCACGTCACCGAAGGGCATGCCGGCAAACGGATCAAGACGGCCGGGATTGCGCTCGGCGCCGCGACCATTGGAGGCCTGATTCTGAACAAGAAGACGGGCAACGACAAGGCAGGCGCCATTGCTACCGGAGCCGCGACCTTGGGCGTGCTGCAATTCTCCCGCTCTCAGGAACTGGAAGCCGATCATGAAGGCACTCTCTTGATGGCAAGGGCAGGATACGATCCGCGTCAGGCCATCACGCTTTGGGAGCAGTTCGCGGCTTACAAGGCCAAGTCTGGGAATGCAGGCCCTCCCGGATTCTTGAGCACTCACCCTGTGGATTCCCGCCGGATCGAAGAACTGCAGGCGTTGATGCCGGAAGCCATGAAGCTCTACCAGCCCGTCCGTTCAGGCACTGCGGTGAATGCACAGTCGCCGTCTTCATCCACTTCCAGTAGCGCGGTGGCGGCTGAAGCTCCCCGCTTTGATTCCGGCTCTTCCCAAAAAGAGGAAGAGGCAAGTGACATCCCCAAGGCTCAGAAGTTCTTCGAAGGCATCTTCCGGGCTCGTCGGCCCGAGTAGGGCTGGGGGTTTAGGACTTAGCGCCCGCTGAATCTTTCGAACAAGGGAAGCCAACCTTTGAGGTGGGCTTCCCATGTTTGTTGGCTCATCCGAGCTCTTGCCTGCCGGGCCAATGCTTCGCGCTCGGTGGCGGATAGGAGGATCGCCTGTTGGATCAAATGGAGAAGCTGGTCCCGGTCCAACGGATCTTCCAAGCGGAATCCATTCTGTCCATCCTCAACAAAATCCACGGCTCCATCTCGGGCGGAGATGATTCCCGGGAGTCCGCTGGCCATGGATTGAAGCACCGTGTTGGCGCAGGCATCGTAGAGGGTGGGATGTAGGAAGTAGTCGGCCAGTCGATAGAGCGTCGGTAGGTCATCCCTGGAACCCAGATAGGTGACTTTCTGGGCGAGATCCTCCTCTCGGACTCGGGCCTGGTATCGAGGAGCGAGTTCTTCACCCACAATCCAGAGCTGAGCGTCGACTTCACTCCAGATATCGAGCAAGGCGTCGAGGCCTTTGCGGCGATGATTCAGGGAGACAAAGAGGAAGACAGGTCTGGTGGCCGCCTGGGGATCCAGCTTCTTCCGGGATTCCTCCCGGGGGGGATCGACGGAAGCCTCCCAGGGACGGAACCGTTCCAAATCCACAGGGGTATGGATCACACTGATACTGGTCGGGGGCACCCCGTAGGTGCGCTCAAGTTCCGCGGCCGCTTTGGTGGCATTCACCACGAAGTGCCGGGTTTTGCCGGAAGTGTAGAGGCGGCGCTCCAGATCCAGTTCGATCTGGTTCTTGGCGGAATACCGTTTCCACCAGGGTAGGCTTTCAGAGTAAACGCGATGGCAACCGCCTCCCGCCCGGTGGATGTCCTGGGTCACAGTTTGGCCGAACCCGATCGAGAGGTCGGGATTCAACTGTTCCAGCATGACCTCGGAATCCACCTGAAACCGGACCAGTTGCAGAGCCCTCAAGACTTTGAGCCGGGGAAGGGTATGAATCTGCAGATTGGGAAGATCGGGAGGGTTGACCACACGAGAGGTGATGACTTCCAATTCATGGCCTTGAGAGGCAAGCGCCTGCGTGAAGCCGCTGAGATACTTTTCCAATCCGCCGCCGCCGCCGAACTGATGATGGACAAGGGCAATTCGCACGAGGTAGAAATGCGTTAGGAGTCCTCGCTGCCTGGCGGGCGACGGCGCTCGTGTTCGAAATTGCGGCTGTAGCGGATGAAGGACATATAGGCCGTGGAAAATGCGATCCACAATCCGGGAAATCCATCCAGAAATCCAAGCCGGATGAAGTAAGCCCGGAAAAAGCGCCACAGGGGCCGGGTAATATTGCGGGCGGCAGACCAGCGTTTGCCCTCTGCCAGCTCCCGGGCCAGGAAGGCATCGCTGAAGACGTTGATCTTTTCCACATAGCGATTCATCGAAGGGAAAGAGTAGTGATTCAGGTCACCCTTCATGCGTTTCACGGCTCCCGGGACTTCTGCCACCTCATGAGCCTGCTCGCCTCCCAGGGTGACTTTGTCCCGGCGGAAAAGGCGCAGTTTCCGGTCTGGATACCAGTCTCCATGGAGGATCCAGCGGTCCACGAACCAGGTGCGGCGGGCAAAATCCGCCCCGTCGTATTGATCGGTTTCCTCCGCGAAGAAGTGAAGGATGGAAGCGCGCAGCTCTTTGGAGACTTCTTCGTCGGCATCCAGCAGCAGGACCCAAGGCTCGGTGCAATGACCCAGGGCCACGCGTTTCTGATCCCGGAAGCCCAGCCAGTCCTGATGATACCAATGGGCCTCAAATTGCCTGGCCACTTCTTCCGTGCCATCGGTGGACCCGGAGTCCACAATCACGATCTCCGCGGCGAGATCTGCGATGCTGGAGAGAGCCCGTTCCAGGTTGCTCTCTTCATTCATGGTCACCACAAAGACGGAGAGGGGCAGCGGGAGATTCGGCTCACGGGGATCTGTCAGAGAATGTCGATCTGGGGCGGAATCCATTGCGGGTTGGGATACATGTGAGGCGGAAGGCGTATCCTAACGGTGCGTCTGGGCGATTCAAGGGCCAAGTCGGCATCAGTGGAGGGCATTCCTCCCCGGGGTGAAGGGACTACCGGTCGCTTCTGATCCTGAAGGCTCTGTGGTTGTGTTGGATGGGGTGCCTGCGTATGATCGGCCTTATGAAATCCCTCGTGCAGGTCATCATCGGACTCTTGGCCCTGGTCGCAGTTTCCTTCGGCGATACCTTTGAGAATGATTCTGGCTGGAGAATGGATCTCGTCTTCCACTCTCCGTTTCGAGTCGAGATTCGGGTATGGGAGAAAGCCAACGAGGACGAAGGCTATTGGTTCAATCCCCTGGTGGATGTGGTCAACCAGGAGGGCAACTTCGAGACAGAACTCTTTAAGGGCCCCCGAGAGGTGGGGACCATCAAAGGATCGCTGCATCTCACTAAGGAGGTAAGGCTAAAGGTAGATGTTCCAGAGGACACTCCGGATCCCAATGGCACTTACAAGGTGGGGCCGGAACAACGAATGACCCTGCAGGAGGCGCTGGCCAAAGAGCAATCTCGATTCCTTCGTTTGGATGAGAGGCTTGAGAAGATGTATCTGG
>JBHIXE010000067.1:12591-18188 GCA_041984905.1 Verrucomicrobiales bacterium
CTGCTTGAAGAGTTGGATCCCACCCGGCGGGAGGCATTGATTGTCATGCAGAAGACCTGGGCGGAACTCCGTCGAAGGGCGGCGCTGATGGATGGAACTACCGACGAACAGAACAACCCCATCTACAATCCGGCCTACTGGAGAACCTCCGCCAATATGACCCTTTATCGGATCGAGTGGATGCGTCACTTCAAGGGAGATTTGGTCAGTACTGAAGTCACCGGTTCATACCTGGATGGCATGGGAGGAATTCTCAGCATTGAAAAGACCGAAGACGGAGATTGGAAGTTTGCCTGCAATGTGGTGCGCGGCGTGTCCATGGACACAGGCTTTGTCCGTGGAGTGGCGAAGGTCGAGGGGAACGTAGGGACCTGGGTGGACACCGATGGCAAGGCCTTCGTGGGAGCCCGGCCCGCCACGATTGAGCTCATTCACCAGGACAACTGGGTGCGGCTGATTCCTCAAGACACCCGCTATTATCAGGGTGCCCGAGCCTACTTTGACGGCACTTATCTCAAAGTGACAGATGCAGTGGAACGGTTTCCCCAGATGAACCAGGCTCCTTGATCAGGTCAAGGGAGACGACGTGCGCGTACCAACTTGGCCGCATCTGTCGACAATGGAGGGGCGTAAAAAGCGGAAGGCGTGTATGATTTTGATTTAAATTTTCTGAAAAATTGATATTTTATAGAATTAAATCGTAAGCCTGAGCCTGAGACGCAACTTTCGGGACGGGCTGGCGTCTATTCCTATTGTGAAGATTATTTTGTTGGTTCTTGAACGGAAACCCGGTTAAGAAACCAGTGAAGCCACCGAAACCTGTCATGATCTCAAAACTACTCCCCGTCGCGCTGCTGCTGTTGGCATCAAGCACGCTGACGAGCTGCCTTTCAGGTAGCAATCGTCCTGTAGCCCGGACTGATGACCGCTATGATGAGGCTACAATCTGGAATCGATCTTCCAGGTACGGTGCGTATCAGCAGCAGTATTATCCACGGGCTGATCCCTATAACTCATTTTCGCCTGATGACGGGTTCAGCAGTTACACTGGAATGGACCGGTACCAGCGTTATGATCCCGACGCTGCCTCCTATCCTCCCGGGCAGCGCCGGTTGAGCGACAACAGCATGTATTACCGGGACCGGACCGCGCTTTCCCAGCCGGCAAATCCGGAAACGGGATACAACTCAGGCGGCTTCATTCCTACGAGTCCCCGGTCTGCGACTATGCGGGGCGGATTCGAAGGGCCTCCCGCTCCGAATATCGAGAAGAAAGAGGAGAGAAGGGAATCTGCCTCCACGGAGAGCGCGCCTCCGAAGAAGAACAATTTCGACAGCTTGCCCTACGCCAAGCCTGTTCCTGGCCGGAAGGGGTTCGTCACGCTGGGCGGAGCTAATAGCAACTTGCCGGAAATCGATGTGACGGGGATTCCACCGGGAACGCCCGTGGAGATTCCGGATCCCAACAATCCTGGCAAGACCATCCAATTCCGCGTTCCTTAAAAAGACGGTCAGTCTAGCGGAAGAATTGGTGAAATCCGTGGAGCTTGTCAGGAAAGGCTCCACGGTAGAGGCGTGAAGAAGGTTGCCATCATTGGTCCCGGACTGCTCGGGGGATCCGTAGCGCTGTCTGTGCGTCAGCGCATTCCGGAGTGCCGGGTAGGGATTTGGGCTCGTAGAGAAGCGGCGATAGAAGAGTTGGCGCAGAGGGGCTGGAGCGGTGAAGAAGCCTCGACCGACCTGGCGAAAGTTCTCCAGGATGCGGATTTGGTGATCCTGGCGACCCCAATTGGCTTCATGCCGGATTTGTCCCGGCAAATCCTTGAGTGCGGAGCCCTTTCAGAGGGCACGCTGGTGACGGATGTGGGAAGCGTTAAAGGTCCCATCGTCGAGCAATTGACCCCGTTGTTTGCCAAGTCAGGAATGCATTTTGTGGGCTCCCATCCCATGGCCGGATCCGAGAAAACCGGATTGAAACATGCCACCGCCGAGCTCCTCACCGGCGCGAAATGCATCGTCACACAGGCCGCTGCTACGAATGCCGATGCGGTGGACCGCATCTTTGAGTTTTGGGAACACCTGGAAATGGAGCCCGTGCTCCTGGCTCCAGAGGCGCACGATGCCGCGGTAGCCAGGATCAGCCATCTTCCTCACGCTGTGGCTGCCGCTCTGGTCCTGGCCTCGACCGAGACGGATCCTTCCGTCATGGAATTGAGTGGCGGAGGGTTTCAGGATACCACCCGAGTTGCTGCGGGAGCGGAGATGATGTGGGCGGAGATCTTCCTGGAGAATCGGACCGCCTTGGCCCTGACCCTGGCGGATTTCCAGGTGAAACTCCGTGAAATGCTTGAGTTTTTGGAAAAAGAGGACAATGAAGGGCTTATTGATTACCTCAGGCGAGCCAAGGAATTGCGGGACCTTCTGATTGACTCGCGCGCCCCTCGTGAACCCTAGCACCATGTCCGAACTCAAGGTCAAACGCTGCAAACCCATTTCGATTGAACTTCGGGTGCCCGGCGACAAGAGCATTTCTCACCGTGCTGCCATGATGGCGGCTCTCTCCAATGGCCCCTGTGTCATCGACGGCTTTCTACCTAGTGAAGACTGCCTCTGCACCGTGGAAGCGATGCGGAAGCTGGGGGCCCGGGTGCAAATCCTGGATGACAACAAGGAGCGGCCTACCAAGCTGAAAATCACGGGACGCCGAGGAGTGTTCCAGTCTCCGGATTCCCCGATCGATTGCGGGAACTCCGGAACGACGATGCGGCTTCTGTCAGGATTGCTGGCAGGCCAGCCGGAAGGATTTCGAGCCGAACTGACTGGGGACGCCTCCCTGACCAAGCGGCCCATGAAGCGGGTTCTCGAGCCCCTCGCCCTGATGGGCGCAGATATTGACGCTCAGGGAGAAGGGGACACCGCACCCCTCCTGATTCGCGGAGTGAAGTCCCTTAAGCCGCTGGACTACCAGCTTCCGGTCGCCAGCGCCCAGGTGAAGAGTTGCATCCTCCTGGCGGCGCTCTCCACCAAGGGTGGGGAACGGACCACGGTGACGGAACCGACCCGGACTCGGGATCACACGGAGCGAATGCTCCATCACTTCCAGGTGAAGACGCTGAAGGAAGATGACCGGATTTCCATCTGGGGAGGGCAATGCCTGGAATCTCAGGACTTCACCGTCCCAGGAGATATCTCCAGTGCTGCGTTCTGGGTGGTGGCAGCCGCCGCTATGCCGGGAGCACACCTTTCCGTCCGCGGAGTGGGCTTGAACGAAACCCGGACCGGCGTTCTGAAAGCCTTGATCCGGATGGGCGCTCAGATCACTGAAGTGCAGGACACCCAGTGCGGGGAACCCGTCGGCACTATCGAGGTGCACGGAACCAAGCTCAAGGGGACCGTGATCGAAGGAGAAGATATTCCCAACGTGATCGATGAGATCCCGATTCTGGCGGTGGCAGCCGCATTGGCGGAAGGCCGGACCATCATCCGGGATGCCAAGGAGTTGCGGGTCAAGGAATCCGACCGGA
The DNA here is from genome assembly GCA_041984905.1 of Verrucomicrobiales bacterium. Taxonomy (GTDB): domain Bacteria; phylum Verrucomicrobiota; class Verrucomicrobiia; order Verrucomicrobiales; family DEV007; genus JBHIXE01. The sequence continues at coordinate 16,115 of JBHIXE010000067.1, forward strand.
TCATGGCGGTTGCTCAGAATCTGCAACTGATGGGAGTGGATGTGCAGGAGTTCTTTGATGGCATGGAGATCAAGGGCGGTTCGCCGCTGAAGGGAGCGACCCTTCGCAGTCACGGGGATCACCGCATCGCCATGTCATTCGCGATCGCCGGTTTGTTCGCCCAGGGGGAAACGACAATCGAAGACGTGGATTGCATCGATACCTCGTATCCGGGGTTTGCCGAGCAGATCCGGGCGATCATCTCCGGGCGGCCGGAAGCCCATATTCCCGTGATCTCATCGATCCATCCGAAAGTGGATCTGAATAAGGACAAGCAGCCCAAACCGCAGGCGGATTGATGTCAGGAGTTTATTCCGCTATTGCGATCGACGGCCCGGCCGCCTCCGGGAAAAGCAGTGTGGCAAAGGGAGTGGCGAAGCGTTTGGGTTACGTCTTCGTGAGTTCCGGGGCGATGTACCGGGCGTTTGCCTGGCATGTCCTGGATTGCGGCGTCGATCCCAATGATACGAAAGCCGTCGTTCGCCTGCTCTCGATCACCCACTTCGAATGCGGCATTGAAGAGGGCGAAGGGACTATTCAAGTCAATGGCCAGGATGTTTCCGAGTTCCTCACTGGGGAAGGGGTCAACTCCACCGTCTCGATCATCGCCGCCATTCCTGAGGTTCGGACCCGCCTTGTGGCCGAGCAGCGACGCTATCTGAATATCACGGACGTGGTGATGGAAGGCCGGGATATCGGAACGGTGGTCTTTCCCGGCACGCCCTACAAATTCTACCTGGATGCCTCGCCGGAAGTGCGGGAGGCCCGCCGTCGCGCCCAGGGCATCGAGGATAACATTCAGGAGCGGGATCAGAAAGACAGCAGCCGCAAGACGGCTCCGTTGAAAGTCGCGGATGATGCCGTGGTCGTGGACACTTCCGATCTGGATTTACCAGGAGTCATCGATCGGGTCTGCGAACTCCTGGCCAATGAAGGGCTCACTGGTAACCTGACGACGGAATACAAGGGGGAGCGGATGAAGTTCTTCTACTGGATCTGCTATTCCATCAGCGCCTTTCTCACCAAGGGCCTTTGGAAGATGCGGGTCTTCCACAAGGAGAAATCCCATGTCCCAGGAGGATGCATCATCGCGTCCAATCACGTGAGCTTTTTGGATCCTCCAGTGGTGGGGACCGCCTTTGATGAAGCGGTGTATTACGTGGCTCGGGAGAGCCTTTTCAGCACCAAATTCTCCGGCTGGCTCCTGCCTCAGTGCAACGCCATTCCTCTCAACCAGGAAAATGCGGATCTGAAGACTCTGCGCGGCATTATCAACAGCGTGCGGAAGGAAGGGAAGAAGGTGCTCCTCTTCCCCGAAGGCACTCGAAGTGCCGACGGCAATTTCCTGCCCGCCCAACGCGGAGTCGGCATGCTGGTCTCCAAAATGCGATGCCCGGTCATTCCGGTCCGTGTCTTTGGGAGCCGGGAGATCTATCCACGTGGAGCCAAGTTCCCCAAACTGCGAGGGAAACTCTATGTGGTGTTTGGGGATCCCATCTTCTTCACGGAAGAAGAGCTGGATGCCAAAGGGAAGCAGGCCTACCAGGCCATTGCGGATCGTATTCTCGACCGGATCAAGGCTTTGGAGATCCCTGCCGGCGCCTGAGGCCAGCCTTTCGCGAACGGGGGCGGAAAGGGCTGGAACGCGATGGGCGTTTTGCAGTAGAGTGATCAGTGAATGCGTGTAACCCATTCCAAACACCCCTGAACGAAGACTATATTGAAGATTCCAATGATGAAATCCCTGGGAAAATTACCCCTGATTCTAATTTTGCTGGGCCTGCTGAGCGTCTCCAGTTGGGCGGACAAAGTGTATCTGAAGAACGGCGATGTGATTGAAGGCACCGTCTATGACGAGAGCGGGTCAGAGATCAAAATGCAGGTCAATATCGGTACCATTAAGGAGAACCGGACCTATTCCAAAGACGAAGTCGAGAAGATTGAGAAACCCAAGCCGGAAGACGTCGCCTTTGACGATCTCAAGGGGATTGTCCCTGTCCCGGATTTGTCAGGCGCTGACGAGTATCGGAAGCGA
>JBHIXE010000068.1:0-18142 GCA_041984905.1 Verrucomicrobiales bacterium
GGACGAGGCTGCAGGGTGGTGAGACCGAAGCCAGTCTTTTGGGCCAACTCCAGGAGCTGGTCCAGATCTTCCATGCGGACGGGGCGGATGCGGTAAGTCACAGGGAGAAAGCCAGATGCAGTTCAGTTCTGTCCGTCTAGGCCCAAGTCCAAGATACATCACAGGACGCCACTTGGAAAGCGGAGCGTTGATGGGATCACCGGGAGCCTGATACTCAGGAGAGCTGCTTGGAGACGGATAGCAGCGTGCTTTCGATACGCTCGCAGGCCATGTCGATATGGCTCTCCTCCAAGACTCCGTAGGGCAGGAGAAACCGCACCCGCGCGGGTGTTTTCCCGGCGGGAAATCCCATGATGCCGTTCTGGAAAAGTTCCTTCACAAAGGTGACCGCATTGGGCATCTGGCCGTCCAACGGCGTGAAACTGACCATCCCGCCCAGTCCATAGGGGCCGGATACGAGTTCAGGGTGACGCTTCGCGATCGCTTGAAGGTGCTCGTTGAAGGAGTTCCCCAGTTTCATGATCTTACCCTCCGGACCGAAATAGCCGCCGTCGCGAAGTTCCTTCACGATAGCAAGCCCCGCATAGATGGAGGAAGTGCTGCCGGTAAATGTCTGGCTGAGGAGTGCCGGATCCGGGTTCAAATCTGCCTTGTAAATGGTGGCGCAGACCTGGGTCATTTTGCCGATGGCGGTGACATCCGCAAAGCGATCGAGCCCGAAGTGCTGGTAGGCGAAAGGCTGACTCGTCCGGCCGAAGCTTTGCACTTCATCCATGAAGATCAGGATGTTGGCCTCTCGCAGGCGGGTCATTATGGTTTCGAAGAACTCTTTGTTCCCTGGATAGAAGCCGCCTTCTCCAATGATGAGCTCAAAGACCATCGCCGCATATTCGCCGGGATGAGCCGCGAGCAGTTCATCGATCGCCGCCAGGGTTTCCCGGGTGCTTTCCTCCGGTCGAGCCGGGTCGAAATAGGGGATATGATCGACGCTGATCGTCTCGGGAAGTCCTTTGCGATATTCCGGGCGGTCCGTAATGCGGCAGGTGGCCAGCGAGCGTCCTGCAAAGGCTCCTCTGAAAGCGAGCAGGCGATGGGCGGGCGCCTGTTTCTGGAAGAGAATCTTCAGGGCGTTTTCGTTGGCCATTGCTCCACTGGTGGAAAGAAAGCAGTGGGCCATTTCCGCGCCGTTGAGGTTGGCCAGATCCACCAACTGTTGGGCCAGTTCGATCGATTCCGGATTCATCTGCAGATTGCCCTGCATCACGGTATCCCCCAGCGCAGCGTCGATTCCGGCTTCAATGAGAGCGGGATGGCTGTGGCCCAGGACGTGAACCCCGATTCCGCTGATCAGGTCCATCTTCACGCTCCCGTCTGTGAGCTCCACGAAGGGGCCATTCCCGATCCCGCTGGAGAGGTAGGGGAGATACATGGGCCGTCCCCTGGCTTCGGCGGCTTTCTCCAATTGAGCCGCGAAGGCTTCTGCCAGCTCAGGCTTGGATGGAGTGGGTTTCGTGAGCGTTTTGGAATGATCCTGAACCGCGTCGAGCAGGAGCTTTTTGGCTTGGGAAACGCGGGGATCCTGAAGGAGTTGATCGGCGTGAAGCATGAAAGTCGGGGGTGCCTCTGGCAGCCTTCAGCCTACTCTTCTTCTCCCTTTGGGTCAATGGAGGGCCAGTCAAACTCGCCGCTGGCAAGAGCCATCAGGAACAGGCTCGTCAACTCCGCGCGTTCTGTCAGGCTGTCGATTTCCAGGTACTCTTCCGGACTGTGCAGATGACCGCCCCGGACTCCCAGGGTATCGATCACGGGAAGACCCGCTGCGGCCAGGTTGTTGCCATCGCAACAGCCTCCCGTATCGCGCCAGTTCAGGTCGAAGCCAAGGAACCGGGCGCACTCAGAGATGCCCGCGAATATATGCTCAGCGGCTGGAGTGATCTCCTTGGGAAACCGCGTGAATCCGCCCTTGAACTCAAGCTTTACCTCTCTCTCCTGAGCGACTTCGGAAGCGATCCTCTCAAGCCTGCCGGGCAGCGCCTCGGCATCCTGCATCCGCGCGACCCGGATGTTGTAGTGAGCCTCACCATGGTCTGGCACCACATTGAGGGGACCTCCTCCTTCGAGGAGTCCCAGATTGCAGATGGAACCTGGGAATTCGTTGGTGAGCTGTTCCACTTTGGTGGCCGCATGAACCAGGGCAAAGAGGGCGTTGCGACCGTCCGCATAGTGGCGCCCCACGTGGGCGGCTCTTCCCTGGGCGGTACAGTGAAAGGTGGCACTGCCAAGGCGCGCTCTGGCCAGGTCGCCGCCGGTGAGAGCGGGTTCGAAAACCAGGCCCAAGTGATTTCTCTTTGCGGCTTGCTCCAGCAAATGCGCGGAACCGACTGAGCCGGTTTCTTCATCCGGTGAGATCAGCAACTCCCAACCGAGGTTGCTCTTGTCGGGGAAAGCCTCCAGGACCTTGAGCGCTTCCAGGAGAATGACCAGGCCTCCCTTCATATCCGCCACTCCCGGTCCACCCAGCCGGTCGCCCGGAAGCCTGGTGCAGTGTTGGAACGTGTGATCGGCGGGATAAACCGTATCGTAATGTCCGCTCAGGAAGACCTGAAGTCGGGCTTCGGGACGGCAGCGCAGATGGAGGGCTTCCCCACTCGTGTCCTTGAGATTGTCGATCAGTGTGATCTCTGCAGGAAGCCTGGAGAAGACTTCGTAGAGGAGCCGCATCATCCGGGTCAGTCCCGTCGCGTTGTGCGAGCCAGAGTTGGTTTCGCTCCACTTCACCACTCGCTCCAGCATCGCGTCCCGATGCTGCCGGATGGGTGCGAGATGGGATTTGAAGGGGAGGAGGTTCACTCGAACTTTCCTGACAGGACACTAGTACTTCTGCAACTTGGCGCTGTGCACGGCAAAGCCAGCTCCGAACGAGGTCAGCCAGAGATGGTTCAGGGGGTGGTCTGAATAGAGGTGACGTTCCAGGGCCACCAGGACCGATGGACTGCTGATATTGCCGTAATCGCGAAGGACCTCCCGGCTTTCTGGAAGAGGATGATCGGGGAACATCCTTTCAAGCCCCTCAATCACGTCTCTGCCGCCTGGGTGAGCCAGAATTCGGTCCACATCACCATTGAGGCCGCAGGAATCGTAGAGCTCGCGAACTGCCTCGGAGGCAATGCCGGGCACGGAACGGTGCAATTGGTTGCGGAGCTTCCCACTGGCATTCACGAAACGGATTTTCTCGCGTTCATCAGGTTTGTGAAGGGTGCGGAAATCCGAGATCTGGTAGGCAGGGCCGTGATCGGGAGGTGTGCCGCGCCAGATGGAGGCGCTGGCTCCGTCGCCGAAGAGGCACAGGCTGATGAGCACGCCGCGGTCGTCGTCCATATAGAAGGCGGCGGAACAGATTTCGACGGCTACCACCGCCACGGTGGCTTCCGGATGAGCGGCAATGAAATTGGCAGCACTGCGCAGTGTGGGAATCGCCGCACCGCAGCCCAGACCCACCAGGTCCTGCAGGTAGGTATCCGGCCGCAGCCCGAACTGTTCGGCCAGGTGACTGGTGACTCCCGGGCAGATGTAGCCCGTGCAGGTGCAGACAAAGAGGGCATCAATGCTGTGGGGATCCTGACCCGTGCGTTTGATCGCTTTGGTGAGGGCTTCCGCAGAGAGGCGCGGTGCCTCCTTCTCGAACTCCTGGTTCAAGGAACCGGCGTCCCGCACAAAAATCTCCGTGGGGTTGGGCAGACAGAAATGGCGCTTGGCGATTCCAGTGTCTCCATTCAGGACTTTCTCCAAAAACACTCTTGAGCCAGGGCGAAGCGTCTTGATGGAAGGGGAATCCCGCATGCCTTCCCAGCACTCCTTCTGGGTGAATTCGTAGGGAGGAAAGGCGCTGGCAATGGATTGCAGAAACATGGGGATCGATGGTTAGCGAAGCTGTCGAAAGAGATAGTCAAAAGGAAGCGCCCCCCATTTCCCTAGCATGGCAAGTGCCCTGAGGCCAAACGGATTCAGAACGATCTTATGCAACCCATGAGAGAGCTGTAGCCGTTGCCGGAATTGCTGGCCTTGAGAGTTCAATACCACATTCACCGTTTCAGGCCAACCTCGCTTCCCCATAGCATAGTCTGTCAATGGGTCAATTACCATTGCCGAACTTTCGAAAGCCATAGACATCCCATTTCCCGTAAAAGGGCCCATCATTCCATAATGATCACCAATAGCACAATGGGTGTTTTCGCGGCGCGAGCGGCAGTAGCCCTCCGGCACGCTGCTGATTGCGCAATGGCTTTCGGCATCAATGGTCGCGGCTTCCAACCGCTCCGCAACGCGCGTCATGCCACAGGCCCGGAAGTAGCTGAGGAAGAGGTCTTGTCTTGAGGCTTTCACCTTGGGATTCCGCTTGAGCAGGGCGCAGACGTTGGCCTGTCCATCTTCCACCCAACTGATGCCGGCATAGCCTCCATCCGCGAAGTGCATTTCCAGATCCGTCTCCATCTCAAGATCTCTGACATGCATCTTGAGGCCCATGAGATCGGACTTTCCAGGCACTCGGCCAGCGGCCCAGACGACGCCGGGTTCCATACCTTCGTTGGATCGGAAGCGGGAATTCTGATGCAGTCGTCCCCCCAGTTTCTGAAACCGCTCCGCGAGCCGGCTATCGATTGCGTATCGGCTGATGCCCATGGCGGCGAAGGGGAGCTTCAGGTCGAAGACTCTTTGATTCTTGAGATGCCATGAGGCCGTCTCGATCTGATGGGCATCTGCGAAGAGATCTTTGATCCCAAGCCGTTCAAGGGTGCGTTCACGAACCCCGCAGATAAACTCCCCGCAAACCCGGTGACGCGGGTAGGTGCCTGCTTCCCAGATCTCGACCGGAATCTCCTGTTTTCGCAGGGCGATACCAAGCGACAGCCCGGCCAATCCGCCTCCTACGATCTGGATGGGTTGAATCATGAGGAACAGCGAGTGGCGGACATGCGGTAAATGCCAAGCAGGGTCTGTTCCGTTTGGACATTCCATCCGGAAGAACAAAAACCGAGAGTTTGAGGAAGTTCCTTCTCTCGGAATCCAGCATTGATGCTCGCATGGAGGTCGAAGCGGGTCACGTAGTTGATTCCCAGCAGGCGGGTCAAGTAGCCAAGAGCATGACTATGTTTGAAGCGGGCAGGTTCACAGCAGAGAACCCGTTGGTAATCTCCCTCGGCCAGTTTGCTCCCAAGGTAGACGAGTTCCTCGTCTCTCAAGTGATGGAGAAACAGGTTGGCGATCAGGACGCCGCCTTCGCCTTTGGGGAGATCCGTGACTGCGTCTCCCTGAATCCAACGGAACTTTCTGGGGAAGCCCGTCGGGCGCGGGATGAGATCCACTGCGGTGTAGCGCAGCCCTGGCCAGCGGGCGAGGCGCCGGGCAAAACTTCCACATCCCGCTCCAAGCTCGACCACGTGTCCAGGCTCGCAGTTCCGCAATTCCTGTTCCAACCAGCGATGGTTGCCCGCCAGCGTATTGATTCGCTGGATGTCGACCCGGCTCCGAATCGCGTCCGGGTGATCGAAGGCGAGTTGGTCGAGAATTTCGGGAGTTAGGTGGCGAGACATATCTTCAGCAGAGAAGAAACGGGGGAGCCCCGGTCATTGGATGTGGCTTAGCGGAAAAGCTAACGCGATTGACGGAGAGAAAAGACTTCAAATTCAGGTAAAAGTTGTCATTACTTTAGGTTTCTTAGATTTCGGCAGATTCGAATTGACGGCCACTTGTTGATATTCGAGATTTTACGGAAATTCTTCCTATTAGACTCATTCCGCCGTTCTGTGCCCCTTCCCTTTATGACCGCTGTGCCTTTGCATTCCCAGTTTCCTTTTCCGGGCGAGCGGTGGGCGCAGACCTTGTTGGGCGCGAGCTCGTTATTGCAGGGCGCACCGCAGAAAGCATTCCAGATGATTGTTAGTGGAAATCGGCGACCGGATGGGGGACAAGTGGGCATGGAGGAGCCGGAGTCCCACTACCATAGGGCGATTATGGTAGACGAAGTGGTGCAGTACCTCCAACCGGAGCCGGGCAAACGCATCCTGGACGCCACGGTTGGTGGAGGGGGGCATAGTTTTGCGATGCTGCAGCGAGGGGCGGAGGTGATTGGCTTTGACCGGGATCCGGAGGCACTGGAGGAAGCAAGTGAGCGCTGCGAGGAATTTGCAGACCAGTTCGTGCCGCTGCAATCCTGTTTCGGCGCTATTGATCCCGTTTTGAGCGAGATCGGAATCGGGAAACTGGATGGGATGCTCTTTGATCTAGGGGTTTCTTCGCATCAACTCGATACCGCGGGCCGCGGATTTTCGTTTCAGAAAGACGGCCCCCTGGACATGCGGATGGATCCGACTCAGGGCAGAACCGCGGCGGATATCATCAACAACAGTTCGCCGGCAGAGTTGGAGCGTATAATTCGGGAGTTTGGGGAAGAGAATGCCGCGCGCCGGATTGCCCGGGCCATCGCAGACATCCTCAAGAGTGGGAAGGTGATCCAGACGACCCGGGAATTGGCGGAATTGATTGAAAAGGTCAATCAGCGCCGAGGCCGGCAGCATCCCGCCACCAAGACCTTTCAGGCGCTCCGTATTGAGGTGAACGAAGAATTGGAGCAGTTGCGTCGCGGTCTGGATGCGGCCACCAAATGGCTGAAGCCGGGAGGAAGGCTGGCCGTCATTACCTTCCATTCCCTGGAGGACAGGATCGTGAAGCAGTATCTGCGGGAGTTGAGCCAGCCGATGATCGATCGACCGGAATGGCCGGAGCCCAAGCCCAACCCTAAGTTGGCCTACAAACTGATCACCCGGAAGCCTGTCATGGCGAGGGATGAAGAGGTAAAAGCGAATCCCAGAGCTCGCAGCGCCAAGCTGCGGATCGCCGAGAGAATCGATCCTGCCGCCTGGAACAGAACAGAAGATTGAAAAGGCGAGTCTCCCGGTCGCGTATGTCCCCTTGCCGGAGGGAAACTTGATGAACCTTTGGAATGAATTTTAGAAGAAGATGGAACTAGCGAAGATTGTTGAGAATGTCGATGTCACCTCTGTGTGGGGTAATCAGGACGTCGAGATCCGCGGAATTCGTTACGATTCCCGCAAAATCGAAGAGGGCGATCTGTTTGTGGCGCTGAAGGGCGCCAAGATGGATGGGCACCGCTACATCGCGAAAGCTTTCGAAATGGGGGCCGCAGCCGTGGTGGCGGAAACGCCTCCAGACATCAATCACGAGGGCAAACCCTGGGTGCATGTCAGAGATGCGCGCAAGGTGATGGGTCAACTCTGCGCGAATTTTCACGGTCACCCTTCCCGGAGCCTAAAGGTGGCCGGCATCACCGGTACCAATGGAAAGACGACGACCACGTTTCTCGTTCAGCACCTGATGGAGATGGCGCAACGCCAGTGCGGATTGATTGGCACGGTGCGTTATGAAACGGGAGCCCGGAAGATCGTGGCCAAGAACACGACCCCGGAGTCCGCGGATATCCACGAACTGATGGCGGAGATGGTGGACAATGTCTGCCAGGGCGTCGTCATGGAAGTCTCTTCCCATGGGATCGAACAGTATCGGGTCGAAGGGGTGGAATTTGATGTGGCCGTATTCTCGAATCTGAGCCAGGACCATCTGGACTATCACGGCTCCATGAACGCCTACTTCAATACCAAGCGGCGCTTGTTCGAGATGCTCAACACTCAGGGTGGCGACAAGAAGCCCACCATGGTCGTGAATGGAGACGATTCCTTTGGGGAGCGCCTTCTTCGCGATGAATTCCCCAATGTGAAGAAGCTGTCCTATGGATTCGGGAGCGGCCGGGACTTCGAGGCGAGCGAGTTTGTGAGCAATTTTGAGGGGACCCAGTTCAAGTTGAACGTGAAGGGACGATCCTTCCTGGTTCGCACGCCCTTGATTGGCCGCTTCAACGTTTACAATGCTCTAGCGGCGCTGGGCGCGGCAACGGGCATGGGGCTGAACCTGCGGGAATCCATCGCCAACCTGGCGCAGTCTCCCCAGGTTCCAGGACGGATGGAAGCCGTGGGCGACAATGTTCCTTTCCGAGTCTTTGTCGATTACGCTCATACCCCAGACGCCCTGGAGAAGGCCTGCGTCACCCTTCGCGAACTCAATCCCCGTCGCCTCATCACGGTCTTTGGCTGCGGCGGGGATCGCGACCGAGCCAAGCGCCCGCTCATGGCGAAGGCTGCGTCCCGCTACAGCGACATCGTGATCCTGACTTCAGACAATCCACGGAGCGAAGATCCGCAGCAGATTCTCAAAGACGCCGCTAAAGGCATCAGCGGGGTATCCTTCGCCACCATCGAAGATCGCAAAGAGGCGATTCAAAGAGCGATCGAAGGGGCTCAGGCCAAGGATGTGGTCCTGATTGCCGGGAAAGGCCACGAGACCTACCAGGAGTTTGCGGATCGCACCATCGACTTCGACGACCGGCTCATCGCTCGTCATTGTGTCGAGGACTGGAAACGCGCCCGAGCGGCGGAAATGGAAGAATGAAACCCACCACTCTCAGTGACATTGCCCGTTGGTCGGGTGGCGAACTTCTGCAGGGAACTCCCGCGGATACCGTCACTAAGGTATCGACGGATACCCGCTCTCTCACCGGTGGGGAAATCTTTGTGGCACTCAAGGGAGAACGCTACGATGCGCATGACCATCTGAGCGAGGCCATCTCCAAAGGGGCGAAAGCCTTGCTGGTGCACGATCTCAGGCCTGCGACTGAGGGAGTGGATTGCGCGATCATCCGGGTCAGGAACACCCTCACGGGCTTGCAATCCTGGGCGAGGAACTATCGTGATGCCCTTGGGTTGAAAGTGGTGGGCGTCACCGGAAGCAGTGGAAAGACCAGCACCAAGGACCTGATCCGGGCCGTCCTGAGCCAGCAGTTTGTCACGACCGCGACCGTAGGGAATCTGAATAACCATTTCGGGGTGCCTTTGACCATTCTGGCGACCGAGGCGGATGCCGAGGTGGGAGTCTTTGAGATGGGGATGAGCAACCCGGGCGAGATCGAACTGCTCGCGGAGATTGCCAACCCCAACCTGGCGGTGATCACCAATGTGGGGACCGCGCACATCGAGTTCATGAAGACGCGGGAAGCCATCGCCCAGGAAAAGGGGATGCTGGCCGAAGCGATCGACTCGGACGGATGGGTGATTCTGCCGGCCGCCGACGACTTCACGGCATCCATCCGCAAGCGTTGCCGGGGACAAGTCATGACTGCCGGCCTGGGCCAGGGAGACATTCATGCCTTGGACCTGATCAAGAGCCCCGAGGGGACCTGTTTCAAGTTGAGCTACCAGGGGCAGACGGTCGAAGTCGATCTCAAGGTGCCGGGCGAACATATGGTCAGCAACGCCACGCTCGCGGCGGCGACCGGGATTCAACTGGGGCTGAGCCTTGCCCAGATCGCAGCTGGACTGAGCAGCGCGACTCTAACCAAGGGCCGCATGGAGAAGAAGGTCGTCGGGGGGCTCACCTTCCTGGACGATTCCTACAATGCCAATCCGGACTCGATGCGGGCCGCTTTGCGGACCCTGCAAGGGCTGAGCGTGACGGGCAAGCGGATTGCCGCTTTGGGGCTCATGGCAGAGCTGGGCGAGTTGTCAGAGTCGGAACATAACGCTCTGGGAGAAGCTGTGGCCGAGAACGGAATTGACAGGCTGTTAGTAATCGGCGAAGTGGGCCAGCAAATCGCCGCCGGGGCCGGGGACCGTGTGGAAACTCACGTGTTTGAGGATCATGCCGGGATTGCGGACTATCTGCGCGCCAACGCAGGTCCCGAAGATCTGGTGCTTCTCAAAGGAAGCCGCTCCGCGAAAATGGAAACCGTTTTGACCCATCTCACCACCACGGACTGATGCTGTATTACCTCCATCACCTGGACGAGTATTTCTCGCCGCTGAACGTGTTCTTCTACATCTCTTTCCGAGCTGGAGGCGCATGTCTGACGGCCTTTCTGTTGAGCCTGTTGATGGGGAACTTTGTCATTCGCAAGCTGATCTCACTCAAGGTCGGTCAACCGATTCGGACTGCGGAGGAAGTGCACAAGCTCTATGAGCTGCACGAAGGCAAAGGGGGAACCCCAACGATGGGAGGGGTGCTGATTCTGAGCACGATTCTGCTGTCGACGCTGATCTGGGCACAGCCCACCAATCCCTTCATTATTGTCCTGATCCTCGTCCTGATCACGCCTGGAGTCCTGGGATTCGCGGACGACTACAACAAGGTCAAGCAACGCAAGTCAGACGGCGTCAGTGCCCGTTTCAAGTTGGTCTTCCAGCTGCTTTCCGCGGGAGCGGCCGGATCCATTCTCTATTTCAATCCGGACACCCAGGACTACATCAAGACCCTGCTCATTCCCTTCATGAAGGATTGGGGACTGGATATGGGGATCTACTCCATCCTCTTCTTCATTGTGATCATCGTCGGTAGTTCGAACGCCGTGAACCTCACTGACGGGCTGGACGGCCTGGCCATCGGTTGCATGATCGTGGCGGCGATGACCTATGCTATCTTTGCCTACATCGCGGGCAATGAGAGCTTCGCGAGATACCTTTCCGATTTGCCGCACCACCCCAAGGCGGGTGAAGTTGCGGTCTTCAGCATGTCGATCGTCGGCGCAGGATTGGGCTTCCTATGGTTCAATTCCTACCCGGCCCGGGTTTTCATGGGAGACACCGGATCCCTGGCCCTGGGCGGATTGCTCGGAACCATCGCCATTTGCTGCCGTCAGGAATTGATCCTGGTGGTCGTGGGTGGGGTGTTCGTCATGGAGGCCCTCAGCGTGATCCTCCAGGTCGGCAGCTTCAAGATGCGGGGCAAACGCATCTTTAAAATGGCTCCCATCCATCACCACTTTGAGTTGATGGGTTGGAAGGAAACCAAGGTGATCGTCCGTTTCTGGATTATCGCGATCATGTTTTCCCTGGCGGCATTGGCGACTCTGAAGATCCGCTAACGCAAATGGCTCCGGACAAACAGTCTGACAAGAGGGGAGTGATCCGCGTTGGACAGGTGTGCCTTGGAACCTGCACTCGCGCGGACTGCCCTTCTACATTATGGTTGTCCAGTTTGATCTGTTTCCCAGGCTGGTTCGTAAGGGCCCTGACTGGGAACGGGTTGTTCCAAGGCTAACTCGCTCGTCAGCATGAATGATTCTGATTTTATAGATCCCCGCCCGCTGGAGGAGCCAAACTCCAGATCGTGGCATGATTCCTCCGTGGCAGATGAATACGGAGATGGCCTGGAGTCCGGCCCGCCCATCGGACTGGGGCGCGTCATCGTGGTGATTGTGGTCCTGCACGTCATCGCCGTGGCCGGGGTCGTTGGCTTTCGCCAACTCAGCCAAAGTCCCGATCTGCCGACAGAGACAGTGGTGGAGCAGACGACTCCTCAAGAGCAGACTCCCACAGATGAGGAAGAAGGCATTGTCTACCTGGTGAAAGCCGGCGATACCTTGCCCTCGATCGCCCGGTATTTTGAAGCCAGCGTTGCTCAGATCAAGAGCGTGAACCGGCTGAAGTCGGGAGACAATCTCTACGTCGGGCAACGCCTGATCATCCCTCAAGACTTCGCCAAGTCGAGTCCGGAACCCGCGATGCCGCCGGCCAGCAAGGGGGAAGAGATTGCGCAAGGTAAAGAGATGGATCAAGGGCCACTGATTGCAGAGGTCTACGAGGAAGAACCATTACCTTCACCGGCTCCCACTCCGAAGCTCGAGGAGAAGATACAGGAACCCAAACAGGAACCGATTCGCGCCAAGCCGATTGTGATTGTGGAAGAGAACGTGATGGAGGAAGAGCAGCCAGTGGTTCGCGATCGGGAAGAAACGGCCATGATTGTGACTCCCCAACCGCAGCCCGAGCCGGAGCCCACCCCGCAGGTTATTCCCGAGCCTCAACCGGCCCGGAGTCCTGAACCGAGCACCATCCCGGGCGAAGAACCTTCGGAACCGGTCCTCGCCCAGGTAGTTCCCATGGATCGTGAAGATGTTCCTCCGCAGCGCAAGAAGCCCGTGCTGATGGATGTGGAGCCGCAGCCTCCAGCCTACGATGAGGACGCTTCCATGCGGGCAATTCCCCGGGCCATTCCTTTTGATCCTCGCAATCCTCCCCGCCCGACTTCGCGAAGCGGAGAGGTGCGGGTCTACCAAGTCAAACCTGGGGACACCTTCTATGGCATTGCTCAACGATTTGGGGTGTCCACCGGCGCCTTGATGAAAGCCAACGGATTGAAAGATCCACGGCAATTGCGGGCCGGGGATGTCATTCGCATTCCGTAGGGCATGAATCCCGCTAGGGAGCTCTTGGGATAATCCTGGCCAAGCCTGCTAACGAACGAACTGGACCAACTTTAATCGATCTTCATGGAGACCAAGAAAAAGGGCGTGGTGATTGCCTGCGGCGGCACGGGAGGGCACCTCTTTCCCGGGATTGCCGTGGCCGAGGAACTCGTGAAGCGAGGTCATCCGGTGATCCTCCTCATTTCCGAGAAGAAGATCGATGCGCAGGCCAGTCAGGGGTATACGCACCTGCGGTTCGAACAGCTTCCCAGCGTGGCCATGCCAAAGCCCTGGTCGCCGAAGATGATTCCCTTTCTCCTCCGCTTCACCCGCGGATTGCGCCTCACCCGCAAGCTCATCAAGGAGATTGATGCGGCCTGTGTTCTTGGTATGGGAGGATTCACCTCCACGGCTCCGTTGATGGCGGGCCGCTGGGCCAAATGCCATGGCCTGATTCACGAATCCAACGCGATCCCGGGTCGTGCCAATCGGCTGAATGCGCGCTATGCCGACTTTGCCCTCGTCGGGTGGGAGGCCTGTGCCAAATACTTCGCTTCCGGGAAGGCGCGAGTCGTGGGAACACCCGTGCGCCCCGCTTTCTTCAATCTACCGGACAAGCGAACTGCCCGGGAGAAGTTCGGACTCAATCCCGATCTCTTCACAGTCCTGGTGATGGGCGGAAGCCAGGGGGCTCGCGGCATCAATGACGCCGTCTGCGCCGCTCTTCCGGAACTGGAGCAGGCAGGCAAGGTTCAGTTCCTGCACTTCACCGGTCGCTCCGACCTGGAGGCGGTGCAGAACGCTTATGCAGAGCGCAATCTGCAACATCACGTGGCCGAATTCTGCTCGCAAATGGAGTTGGCCTATGCCGCCTCCGATCTGAGTGTTTGCCGCTCGGGAGCCTCCAGCCTCACGGAGATGTCCGTGGTGGGGCTTCCCGGAATTCTGGTGCCCTATCCGCACGCCGCGGATGATCACCAAACCCGCAATGCCGAAGTTTTTGTGGCTCAGAACGCCTGCCTGATGGCCAAGCAAGAGGACCTCACCGGTCCGAAATTGGCGAGCATCATTGGAGATCTGGCCGCCGATCCCGCCCGCTTGAACGCCATGGCGGTGCAAATGAAGCAAATGTCCCCTCATTCCGCAGCCGAACAAGTAGCCGACATCATCGAGGACCTAACAAAGTGACGAAAACCATATTAGAACGTTTGCGGGATCCGGAAGGGGAATCCATTCAAGTCAATCTGATCGGAGTTGCCGGTTCCGGTATGAGTGGCCTGGCATCCCTGCTCATGGCCATGGGCCATCGCGTGAGCGGATCCGACCGGGTCGACACGGTCGAAACCCAACGCCTGGAAAGTGCGGGCCTGACCATGAGTGCCCAGACTCCGGAATCCGTCAATGGAGCGGAGCTGGTCATCTATTCGTCCGCCATCAAACCGGGCAATCCGGCCTACGATTCCGCGGTGGCTCAGGGGATCCCGATGGTGAGACGCGCCGAGGCGCTGGCCGCCATCATGGATCAGCGTAAGGGGATCATCATTGGGGGAACTCACGGCAAGACCACCACGTCCTCCATGGCCGCTCACGTGTTGCGAATCGGCGACCTGCGGCCTTCCCACTATGTGGGTGCGGAAATTCCGCTTCTGGGCACGAACGCCCATTGGGAAACGGACACCGATTACATGGTCGCGGAAGGCGATGAGAGTGACGGTACCCTGGCTCTGTTTCGTCCGGAGCACGCCATCATCCTCAACATCGAGGAGGAGCACCTGGATTTTTACGAGAACATCGATGCCATCAACAAGGTGTTCTGGACCCTCCTCGATCAGACGCGCGGATTCTTCCTCTATTGTGGGGAGGACCCAGGAGCCGTCGCCGTCTGCGCCAAATACCCTCAGGCGCTGTCCTTTGGCTGGCGCCGGGAACTCGATTACTGTGCCGTGGAGGTCCAGGAGAATGGCGGCAGTTCCACTTTCAAGGTGTTGCGAAAAGGCGAGGAGCTGGGCTCTCTGGAACTCGGCATTCCGGGGCGGCACAACATCCTGAATGCGTTGAGCGTCATTGGGCTTGGAACCGAACTTGGGATCCCATTTGAGAAGATCGCCGAAGCCATGCAATGCTTCCGCGGGGCGCGTCGACGTTTCGAGCGGAAATACGAGTCCGCCAACTACCGGATCTTCGATGATTATGGCCACCATCCCACGGAGATCTGCGCCACCTTACAGACCGCCAGTTCTCTGAATCCCAAGCGGTTGATGTGTGTGTTTCAGCCGCATCGCTATTCCCGGACGCAGTTGCTGCGGGACAGCTTCGGAGTCTGTTTTGATGCGGTGGACGAGTTGATGGTCACGGACGTCTACGCAGCCAGCGAGAAACCCATTCCCGGGATCAGCGGCAATACCATTTGCGAGGCCGTTCAAGAACTGGGCACGGATCCCAAGGTCAGCTTCACGCCGACCAAGCAGGAAGCGCGGCTCGCCATGGGAACCGGATCCAACCCGGAGATCTCTTGATCAGCCTTGGTGCGGGTGATGTGCACGAAGTGACCACCGCCATCGCGAAAGACCTGGCGGTGCTGGAAGCGATTGGAGAAGCCATGGACGATCCGGAAGCGACTCTGAAACTCTACGAACCGATGAGCCGTCATACGACCATGCTCGTGGGTGGACCGGCCCAGTTCTGGGTAGAGCCTCGCACAATTGAGGGCTTTGCCCGGCTCGTCGCCTATTGCAACGCCCAGGACATACCCCTGCGCGTTGTGGGCCGGGGATCCAATCTCCTGATCCGCGATGGCGGTATTCCGGGAGTGGTCGTTCATCCCGTGAAAGGGGACTTCGAGAAAGTTGAAGTCCGGGACGACCTCATTCACACCGGTGTGGGCGCTCGCTACAAGCGATTGACCTCAGCGGCCCAATCGGCGGGAATCGCCGGGTTTGAATGGATGGAGGGAATTCCCGGGAATGTCGGCGGTGGCATCCGAATGAATGCCGGCGCGATGGGCGTCGAGACCTTCGATCAGGTCGTGAGCGTGAAGTATGTGAACCCCAAGGGCGAAATCCTGGAAAAGGCAGCGGAGCAGATCGACTTCCACTATCGCAACGTGCCCGAATTCACGGAGAACTATGTGGTCTCCGCGATCTTCAAAGGCAGCGCCGGAACTTCGGTCGAGATCCAGGAGAAAATTGAGGAGTGCAAGCAACATCGCAAAAGCTCCCAGCCCATTGGGGCCAGCGCGGGATGCATCTTCAAGAATCCCGGTCCCTGTGGAGCGGGCCAGCTCATTGACGAACTCGGTCTGAAGAACTTTGCCGTGGGGAACGCACGGGTCTCGGATGTGCATGCCAACTTCATCGTCAATGATGGCAATGCGACCGCGACAGAAGTGCTCGAACTGATCGGAAAAATTCAGGAACGCGCCCGCGAGCAACGCGGCATCGAGCTGGACACGGAAGTGCAGATCCTCGGCTCCGACCAACCTTTCTAAGCCATCCATGGATACCTTCAAGAATCTCCACATTGCCGTGCTCGCTGGAGGCCCAGGAGCGGAGCGGGAAGTTTCACTCATGTCCGCCAAAGGCGTCGCGGAAGCGTTGCGCCTGCGCTGCGATCACGTCGAGTTGATGGACGTGGACGGTAAGGACCTCCCGTTTGCGGACAACGTGGATCTGGCTTTCAACGTCATCCACGGCACCTACGGGGAAGACGGGGTTTTGCAGGAAGAATTGGAACGGATCGGCATGCCCTACACGGGAGCTGGTGTCGAGTCCAGCCGCCTGGCCTTCGATAAGATCAAGAGCAAGGAACGCTTTGTCGAAGCAGGTATCTCGACGCCAACGCACCGCATCTTGGAGGTGAGCGAACTGGCGAGCTTCGAGCCGGACTTCCCCTGTGTCGTGAAGCCTCCCTGTCAGGGGTCCAGTGTGGGTGTTCACATTGTGAAAGAGCCTTCCGAATGGGATGCTGCGGTTGAAGACGGCGCCAAGTACGACTCCAGCCTGCTCATTGAGCAGTATGTGGAAGGGAAGGAACTGACGGTGGGTATCCTGGGAGACATGGCGCTTCCGATCATCCACATTCAGCCCCGGTCCGGGTTCTACGATATCAGTAATAAGTATCCCTGGATGAACAGGGGAGGCGGTACGGATTACTTCTGTCCGGCAGACATTCCTGAGGAACTCACCCGGGCCATCCAGGCGGAAGCCCTCAAAGCCCATCAGGTGCTGGGTACGGAGATCTATTCCCGAGTGGACCTGCTCCTCGACAATGAGGACAACTTCTATGTTCTGGAGGTGAACACCATTCCCGGAATGACCGAAAGCAGTCTGTTGCCCAAGGCGGCCCGTCAGGCAGGTATTGAGTTCGACGAACTCTGCGTCCGGATTGCTGAGGCGTCTCTCGCGTTACGCGGCCGCTAATCTCGAGAAGCGATCGTTTAGGAAGGCTCGATCCCGTGGACACCCTCCAGAGACTTGGGGGAAGCTGTTCCGTTATGCTCGCAATTCTGAGAATTGGGTGGAGTCGCGAAGGAAAATTGAGTAGCCTTACTGGCGCTTCATGGGAGCTGGGGAGGAGACCAGGAGAAGTGCAGAGATTTTAAAATCTGGAATGGAAAAGAGATTTAAAATTTTGCATACTTGAACGAAATTGTGCCCAGGGAAAAGAAGGTTGATTTCGGAGAGAATTCACGGAAAGAGTCCCACGGTAAGAATCCTTAAATTATCTTGAGGTTTTAGCGACTTGCCACAATAATCATAGAAACGGTAACGCGCACGTCACCCCAGCCCCACGATGCCGCGATCAAAACTTTACGTAGGACTCGAAATAGGCACTTCGAAGACATGTGCTGTTGTGGGGGAATTGCGTCCGGACTCAGGCATTCGCATTCTCGGGGTGGGTCAGGTACCTTCACGCGGAGTTCGCAAAGGTGAGATTATTGATTTTGAGAGAGCGCAGGGCTGCCTCCATGATGCGCTCATCAAGGCGGAGGAAAGGTGCGGCCAGGCCATCAAGAAAGTCTACTTGAGCATTAGCGGTGCCCACATCGAGTCGACCAACAATCGAGGCTCCATCCGGGTTTCGAATGGGAAGGAAGTGACCGAGCGAGATGTGACGGAGGTGCAGGAGCTGGCGAGAGACTTCGAACTGCCTCAATCTCATGCGCCTCTGCACAGCATGGTGCGTTCCTACCATCTGGATGGCCAGGATGTCTCGCAATCGCCCTTGGGCCTCGCGGGGCAGGTTCTGGAGGCGGACTACCACATCATTCACGGGATCCGGACGCGTATTCAAAACACCATTCGCTGTGTCCGTGAAATGCCCGTGGAAGTCGAGGATATCGTCTTTGCACCGTTGGCGTCGGCCCAGGTGGTCCTGAATCGGTCGCAACGCGACCAAGGCGCCCTGGTTCTCGATATCGGCGGAGGAACCACTGATTATGTGCTTTATCACAAGGGGGCCGTGGTGGCTTCAGGATGCCTGGGAGTGGGCGGCGATCATATCACCAATGACATCTCCACGGTCCTGAGGGTGCCCATGAAGGTCGCGGAAAAGCTGAAGACCCAATACGGCTCGGTGTTCTTCGACAGCCGCAAAGACGGCAACGTCATGGTGATCGAGAATGGGACAGAAGCTCCGATCGAGGTCGATGAGAACATGCTGAACCAGATCATCCACCTGCGGGTGCGGGAGATGTTGGAACTGGTCGCCCGGAGATTGGAGCCGGCGGGCCTTTTGAAGTTGGCCGGGGCCGGTCTGTTTTTGACGGGTGGATCGAGCCTTCTGGAGGGGCTGGGCGACCTGGCGCAGGCGATTTTCAAGCTTCCTGTCCAGCGA
>JBHIXE010000069.1:0-3143 GCA_041984905.1 Verrucomicrobiales bacterium
ACTCCGGAGAAGAAGCCGGAAGCTCAAATGGATGCTGCGGCGGACGAGTCCGCGAACGTGGAAGAGCCTGCCAACAAGGAATAATCCTCTTTTCACCCAAGCCGTTCGGGACCAGTTTGTCCCGGACGGCTTTTTTTGTTTTTGCGCCTGGAAGATGGATCCTTTTCGCCCGCTTTATCTGGTTGGTCCCACGGGGTCCGGAAAGAGCGATCTGGCCGTCACCTTGGCAGAGTCTGTAGGTGGAGAGATCATCAATGCGGACGCATTTCAGATCTACGCCGAGCTCTCCGTTCTGACGGCCCGGCCTGAGCAGTCACTAACCGAGCGGGCGCCTCATCACCTTTACGGTCGCCTTACCGTGGTGGAGAACTGTGACGCGGGGCGCTACCGGGAACTGGCTCTGCCAGTGATCGACGAGGTCCGGAGTCGCGAGAAGTTGCCCATCATTGTCGGGGGCAGCGGACTCTACATCAAGGCGTTGACCCATGGTCTACAGGATGTGCCCCCCTCCTCCCCGGAGCTTCGTCAGGAACTTGAGCAGTTGCATGATCACGAGCTTGCCGTTCGCCTCCAGGAGCTAGATCCCGAAGCAGCGGCGGCCATTGATCCCCGGAACCGGCGCTATGTGCAGCGGGCTCTGGAGATTGTCCTGACCACTGGCCAGAGTTGGGCGGAGTCCCGGAGCGCCTGGCAGACGGATGCCCCGGAATTGCGAGGAATCGTCCTGGTTCCGGAACGACAGGCTCTCTACGGGCGCATCGACCGGCGAGTTCCACAAATGTTTGCCCATGGCGCCGTGGAGGAGGTTCGCCAGATTGAGGAATGGTCTTCCACTGCTTCCAAGGCCATTGGAGTGCCTGAGGTTCGTCGTCTGCTCGCCGGAGAGCTGGACGAAGCGGAGTGTATCGCCGCGATCCAACAGGCATCCCGGAATTACGCCAAGCGACAGCTCACCTGGTTCCGGCGCGAGCGCTGGCTCCAGACGTTCGAATTTGAACCTGAGTCCTTTGATCCAGGCGATTTCCTGGCGCTGGCGAGACAGATTGGCAAGGATTGAGCGCAAACGCACTCTTTTTGAAATCGTTTGCGCCACAAATGCTGCTCTTTGGCGATAAATCGGTCATTTTTGACTTCTGTTTCCTTTTAGGTGCCCAAGTTTGGTGAATTTTGGCCAATTTTCACTTGGATTTCCGGCATAAGGAGTGATGATTCCGGAAAATCAGCCTCTTTTTATGGACACCACTCAGAAAATGGATGGCGCGCAAGCGCTCATCGCGACCCTGGACAAGCTCGGGGTTGAATACATCTTCGGCTATTCCGGAGGTGCAGCTCTGCCGATCTTTGACGCCCTGGAGACAGTCAAAACGAACATGAAGTTCGTCCTGACCCGTCACGAGCAAGGCGCTACTCACATGGCGGACGGATACGCTCGCGCGACGGGAAAGCCCGCCGTGGTCCTGGTGACAAGCGGTCCCGGCGCCGGCAACACCATCACCGGCATCATGACGGCTCAGATGGATTCCGTGCCGATGATCATTCTCACCGGCCAACAGGTGACCTGGATGCTGGGTAAAGACGCCTTCCAGGAAGCTGACATCTTTGGCATTACCATGCCAGTGGTGAAGCACAGCTGGCTCGCCAAGAATACCAACGACCTGCCACGCCTTGCCCGGGAAGCATACCACATCGCTACCACCGGACGCCCTGGACCGGTGCTACTGGATATTCCCAAGGACATCAGCCAGTCTGAATTCACTGGAGACCTGGATGCAGAAATTGATCTGCCTGGTTACCACGCAGAGAAGTCTTTTGAGATCGATCAGAGTGCGGTGGTGCGCGCTGCACGACTCATCAATCACGCCAAACGCCCGGTAATTCTGGCCGGACACGGCGCCATGATTGCCGGCGCGGAGCCGGAACTACTCCAATTGGCGACCAAGCTTGGCGCTCCCGTTACCAGCACCCTTCTCGGTAAGGGCGTGTTTCCGGAGACCCATCCCCTCTCCCTCGGAATGCTGGGAATGCACGGCACCGCTTACGCCAACAAGGCTATTGTTGAGGCGGACCTCATCCTGAATGTGGGCTCACGCTTTGATGACCGGATCATCGGCCAGGCCCATATGTTTGGGCGGAACGCCACGATCGTGCACATCGATATCGATCCCGCGGAACTCAACAAGATGATCACCGTGGACGCCAAGATCGTGGGCGATGCCAAGGCCGTGCTCAAGGAACTCAATCAGCACATCGAGACTCTCGACACCTCCGAATGGCTTGAACACCTGGAAGGTTACAAGCGGAAGTATCCCCTGCGTTACAAGAAGCAAGGCGGGCTGCGCATGCAGCAGGTGATCGATGAGATGTATGAAATCACCAACGGTGACGCGATTGTGACGACGGACGTGGGCCAGCACCAGATGTGGGCCGCTCAGTTCTACAAGAATAGCGAATCCTGGAAGTGGATCTCCTCAGGTGGCGCCGGAACGATGGGCTTTGGTTTCCCGGCCGCAATTGGCGCTCAGTTCGCGCACCCGGAACAAACCGTGGTGGCGGTTGTGGGCGATGGAGGATTCCAGATGACGCTGAACGAGTTGGCCACAGCCGTGATTCACAAGCTGCCGATCAAGATCCTGGTGTTGAACAACCACTATCTCGGCATGGTGCGGCAATGGCAGGAGCTCTTCTTCGATAACCGCGAGAGCGGCGTGGATCTGCTTGGAAATCCAGACTTCGCCAAGTTGGCGGAAGCGTATGGTGCCGTGGGCTTGACCGTTCGCCGGCCTGCCGATGTGCGGAAGACTTTGGAGCGCGCCATGGAAATCACGGATTGCCCCGTGGTGATCAATGCGGAGTGCATCAAGGCGGACAATGTGTTCCCCATGATCCCCGCCGGCGCTCCTCTGGAAGCGATGCTGACCGAGGCTCCCAAAGAGAAGATGGAAAAACCCGTGGGCTCCACCTGATGCCTGGACCGTATCCGAACGACATTACACCCTGAATCTCAGCCTTTTTCATCGATGCATACGACTCGCACCAACGCGTCCGCCGACGCGTCTCTCCCGCCCCTGCCAGACATCCAGGGCGGCCATACCCTTAGTGTTTACGTGAACAACCAGCCGGGCGTCCTGGCCCGGATCGCGCAG
>JBHIXE010000069.1:3153-17984 GCA_041984905.1 Verrucomicrobiales bacterium
CTCCCGGCGCGCCTACAACATCGATTCCCTGGTGGTCTCTCGCGGACGCGATGCCGCCTTCTCCCGGATGACAATCGGTGTCAGTGGCGATCCCACGATTCTCGATCAGATCATCAAGCAGGTGAACAAGCTCATCGACGTGATCCATTGCTACGAGCACACCGAGGGCGACGCCGTGATGAAGGAACTGGTTCTTATCAAGGTAGTTTGCGATCCCGCTCAACGGACGGAGATCCTCCAGATATTCGATCACTTCGGCGGCAAGACCGTGGACATGACCGAGACTTCCATCATCACCATGATCACGGGAGACACGGACAAGGTGGATGCAGCAATGCGTCTGCTTTCCTCCTATGAAATCATCGAGACGGTTCGCACTGGTAAAGTGGTCATGGCTCGCGGCGAACAGCCGACCTGATTTCATCCACCAATCCCCTTCCGGGTTGCAGATCCTAACCTGGTTTCGCTTTTGCGCGCTGACAGGCCTCCTTATGGGTGCCGTCAGCGCGTTTGCATCGGAATACACGGTGAGTTCGGCCGCGGAGATCAGAGCGCTCCGGCTCCAGGCTGGCGATACCGTGGTTTGGAAGAACGGAGTCTATCCCTCGAATGAAGGCTTTGATCTCCTCGGAGAAGGGTCCGCGACACAGCCCATCATCCTGCGAGCAGAGACTCCAGGTGGCGTCGTCTTCACGGGACCGGCGGAGGTCAATATTGGTGGGACTTACCTGATCCTTGAGGGCTTTCACTGGAAAGGCGGCCCTGGCGTTTCCAATCATCTCGAGTTTCGCAAGGGCGGTTCCGCCACCGAATTGGCCATCAATTGCATCGTGCGGAACTGCGCTTTTGAGGGCCTGCAATCCCAAGGAGACGCCAAGAGTCGCTGGGTCGTTTTCTATGGCTCCAGCAACACCTTGGAGAATTGCAGTTTCCTCCACAAGAACAGCACGGGAGCCTGCGTATTGGTGGAACTCAGCTACCTGAAAGGCGCTCGCGCCGGCCATCATATCCGGAACAACTATTTCTATGACATCCCGGACAAGGCCGGGCGCTCGGACGATGGTGATTGCGAAGCAATCCGGGTCGGGGCTGCCATCAACGATTCCGACCATGCCGGCGTGACGGTGATTGGGAACTACTTCGTGGAGGCCAACGGCGAAGCGGAGATCATCTCGGACAAATCCAACCACAATCGCTATCTGCAGAATACCTTCCGCCGCTGCCAGGGCGCGTTGGTCATGCGTTCAGGATCGGATGCCTGGGTGGAGGGCAATTACTTCCTGGGAGAAGGGGGCGAGCATACGGGCGGAATCCGGATCTCGGGCATCAATCATACCATCATCAATAACTACCTGGACTCCCTCCAGGGAACCGGGAATCGGGCAGCCATAGCCATCGTCGGCGGCAATCACGTCTTTGGAACACCGGGAGGCGCCGGCGCCTATGCCTACGTGGAAAACCTGAATCTCCACTTCAACACAATCTACAATTGCCGCCAGAGTCTGTTGTTCAAGACCTCCAATCACCGGCCGAGACCGGATCATCCCTTGAGCGGCCACGTCAGCAACAATTTGATATGTCGATACGAACCCGGTAGCTACGCCCTCATCCATGCCGAAACGGCAGAGCATTTCTCTCCAGGCCTGTTCCGCTGGGAGAACAATCTCATGTTCGCTCAGGACGAAGCGAGTTCCGGCTATAGCGCAGAAGGGATCGCGTTCGAGGATCCCCAGATGCAGCGGGTCGACGGCCTGGCGCGGCCTGATTCAAGAGGCGTTGCCGCCAACTCCGCCAGCGACGCCTTTAGAGATCTGCAGACCGATGTGGAAGGCCAGCGGCGCGATGGAAGGCGCGATATCGGGGCCGACGAAGTTAGCGGTGCCACCTCCCCTGCTCCGCCCCAGGGTCCTATCACGGATGCCCAGGTCGGAAATGGCGTTGGCTGCAGTTTCATTGCTGCCCCTTAGAGCGTTCTAAGTGGAGATGTGCCCATGTTTATGTGAGGCGGCGCTGTACGGAGGCATGCCAGAAGGAAACATTCTCCAGGCCGGAGGCCTACAAGTTCGGTAGCCGGTGGTATCCGTGCCGGAACGCCATCGCCGGAGATGTCGCGTTGCTCAATCACAGGCTCCTGGAGCTGGCCAATGCCTTCGGCGTTGCCGGGTTGTGCGCAGGGGTTGTTGGCGGGAGTCTTCGCGCACGCTGAAGCGTGAACTCCAACCGGGAGTCTGCGCATTGCGAGCGGACCCCTTGGAGGGAACGCTCAGTCGTTTCCGCTGCGTCGGTCCTGTGCCGGAGCGCGAGCGTCCTCGCTCGCATGGCGGATGATCGGTGCAGAGCCTCAGGTTGGAGCTCACGCTTCAAGCCTATCCGTGCGGAGACTAAGCGAGAGCATCGAGCGGCACCACCGGCTACCGAACTTGTAGGCCTCCGGCCTGGAGAATGGTCTATCGAGCGAGCTTGCCCGCACCAACCTATTTCTCGTCAAGCAGCTATATCCTCACTCAAGATGCTCTAGTCTTTGACGACCGAGTCGCCGTCCGCTTTGGCTGCCGCGTCGAGCATCTCGCGCAGTTCGGAGAGCTTGTCAGGATTCTTGGCTGCTAGATTGGCGGTCTCCGAGGGATCCTCTGCCAGGTTGAATAGCTCGTAGGAATAGGCATCGCCCTTTTGACTGGCGACCAGTTTCCAATCTGCGTAGCGCAGCGCGTTCGCACGATGTCGCGGTCCCGCCAGGTAGATTGGGCGAGGCTCCATGTGGTCGCCCTTGAGCAGGACATTGGTGAGGTCCGTGCCGTCCCACTTCAAGTCTTGCTCAGCCTTGAATCCGGCAAGAGAACAGAAGGTGGGCATCCAATCGCAGATAAATACCGGCGTATCATTGGCTCCACTGGGAATCGAGGACGGCCAGGAAACGATGGTAGGCACTCGTACGCCGCCTTCGTAAACATCTCCTTTCTTGCCGCGATAGGGCAGGTTGTTGCCTGGCAAATTGCCGTTGGGACAGTTGTCGTCGGGATACTTGAGATCGTTGTTCTCCGCCGTGCTGCCTCCGTTATCGCTGGTAAAGACCAGCAGTGTATTCTTGCGTAATCCCTTGTCTTCGAGCGCCCGCAGAATCCGGCCGACTGCATCATCCAGATGCATCACGCTGGCGGCGTAGTGCCGGGCCACTTCTCCGGTGATCGCTTCCGGCACCTGTTGCACCCATTCCTCCGGCTCCTTCAGGGGCAGGTGGACTGCGGTGAAAGGCACGTAGAGAAAGAAGGGATCCTCGCCTCGGGAATCAATCCACGCCACCGCTTCATCCGTCAGGAGGTCCGTGACGTGACCCGTCTCTTCCAGCAACTCCTCATTGCGGTGCCAGGTGACACTGTAGGGCCCCTTCTTGTAGCGGTGATTCCAGGGACTCACGCCGCCGGCCAGTGAGCCGTAGGAATGATCAAACCCGAAGTGATTCGGACCCCAGTCCGGGGCTGAGCCGAGATGCCACTTGCCGATGAGGCAGGTGTCGTAGCCGACCGATTCAAGGGCCTTGGCCAGTGTCATAGTGTCCCAGGGAAGAGCCCGCTCATTCGTAGGCGTGGTGATGCCGAACCGGCTCCAGCAACGACCTGTGAGTAGTCCCGTACGGGTGGGACTGCAGACTGGAGCGACATAGTGAGCGGAGAGCTCCAGGTTCTGTTGGGCCAACGCATCCAGGTTCGGGGTTGGAGCTGTGCCGCCATGAAAGGCCACGTCCGCCCAACCCAGATCATCCGCGATGATGAAGACGATGTTGGGCCGAGGCGCTTCCTGGGCATAGCCTGGCAGGGGAAGAATGCAGCTCAGAATCGCCGTAAGGGCTGCCAGAGAGAAGAGGGGGAGTCTCATGAAAATCAGGGGGTGCTTGGTTCAGGTTCGCGGTCCGCAACCGGTTTGGGTCCCACGGAGAAGATGCGTTCGTCCTTCTGCCAGAGTTTCTCTTCGCGAGGCCGGTCCGGGATGTTCCATTCTTCCAACCCGATGCGAACTGTCCGCCCTTCGCGAAACCCTTCTAACATCTCGTAGAAATGCATCCGAATCTGGATGCCGCTCGAGCCTGGAGGTGGATTGTCGAGCCGGGTGACCTCCAATTTGCTCGCGTTCATGAAGTCACCTCGATCATAGGTGCGCAGGGTAGGTTCCGCTGCTTGCACCATGACGCGGGGCGCGGCTGAAATCGCCTCCAGCAGTTCGGGAGCGATCCCGGCATGGAGCTGGACCGTCGCCCAACCGCGAGCGCCTTCTCCCGGCATGCTTTCCGTGGACAGAATGGTGGCTGGAATGCCGCGTAGCTTCTGGTAGGCGAGGTGGCTGCCGAGCTGTTGATTGGTCGCTACCGTACGGCTTGCCTCATCGATCCAGATGTCCCGGCAGATGCCGTCTTGCTTGTAGGAACCTAACAGGCTCACCCAGGTCAGGTTCAACTGGACGACCTGGCCCTCGGAAAGGTCTTCCTTGGAAGCGATACTCCTGCCTTTCCACACTCTGGTCCCGTCATCAATCCGAAGGACCTGTTTGCCTGTCATGCCAATTGCGTCGCCTTTGGGCGAGTCCGGCTTGCCATTATTCAGGCGGACGCGTTCCACGACGATCTGGCGCGGATCCTGGGAGATGGATTCGATCTTCCAACCTGCTCCCTGACGCTGGTAGAAACTGAAGTCGTCCTCCAGCCGTAGAACCCGGGAATACTGGGAGACCACCGACCGCATGTCCGGCCGCGCTTTCTTGCCCGCCGTGTAGCCCGAGTCGGGAGGCTTGACCTCAAAATCGCCTTCTGGTCCCAGATAGAACAGACCGTGGAGATGAGTGCCGACCGGGATGTCCTTCAATTCCGCCGGTGCACCACGATAGTAGATCGCGCCGTAAGGCAGCATCTGGAAGTGATGCGGCAGATCCCAGTGATACTTGTTGATAGTGCCATCGCGATCCAGTCGCAGGACACCGATTCGGTTGACGTGTTCTACGAGAGTGATCTCCCCGGCAAAGTAGGTTGCCTTGTCAGGGGCCGGGAATTGGGAATCGAGCGCAATGCGCGGATCATCCTGGGCGAAGGACCAGGTCATCAGCAGCAGCGCGAAGAGGGGGCCGAGCAATCTCATCTTCCTATCCAAGGCTGAGGGCTTTGAGGCTGTCGCCAAACTGCTCGGTCTCGATGTCCATGGTCTGCGCGAGGGTGAGCAGGAGGTTGCTCAACCGGGCGTCGCTGTTGACCGGTCGAGAACAGATCTGGTAGTGCGCATTCTCCAGACGGCCATCTGTGCCGAGCGCGTAGCCGTCAAAGTGACCGCGGTTGAGGTCGATGTGCTTGCCGTGCTTCAGACCCAGCTTCGAGCCGCCAGCCACGAGGGTGGGCAAATTGGCATTGCCGTGACTGTGACCGTAGGCCATGCCACTCCCGTAAAGGGCAATCGTGCTGTCGATGAGCGGGCCGTGACTATCGGTGACCTCGGCGAGACGATCGAGGAAGTAGCTGAACTGCTCAAAGTTGAAGGCGTCACTCTGCGTCAGGCGATCCATCTGGGCCGGGTCCCCATTGTGGTGCGAGAGCGCGTGCCGCGTCTGGTTGATCCCAAGTTCAGGGATCGGCAGGCCCTTGCCCTCGTCGCCGGAACTGAAAGTGATGACTCGCGTGGTGTCGGTCTCGAAAGCGAGGATCATGAGGTCATACATGACGCGGAAATACTCGCCGGGATCGGTCTGGGAGACATCCTGGGTGAGACGAGCCCGAGTGCGTTCGTCGATCTCTGGTCGCGGCACATCCAGCCAGCTCTCCGCTCGTTCCGTGCGGATCTCGACTTCGCGAACCGAAGTCAGGTATTGATCCAGGCGCGTCCGATCCTCCGTGCCCATCTGCTGGTCGAGCTGGCGCGCTTCGTCCAGCACGGCGTCCAGAATGCTGCCACGTCGCTTCAACCCTTCGCGCTCTTTCTCGACGCCACCTTCCGGCACTTCGAAGAGCCGCTTGAAGACTTCCTTGGGCTTGATTTCCGCAGGCAGCAGGATGCCATCCCGATTGTAGGCCAATGACCGTCCCGTATTGCTCAGCTCCAGGGAGCTGAACCGGGTGTGCTCGGCGGTTTTCTCAGCGATCAACTGGTCCAAGGAAATGCTGTTGCGTTTTCCCTGGCCGATCTCGCCTCCCGTCAGCCAGATGGTCTGGCATCCATGATGATTGCCCAATCCATTCGGGTGATGCAGACCGGAGATGGGCGTGAGGTTCGCGCGATGTCGCTCCAGCACCTTCAGGCTCTTGCTGAATTCATAGTCGGCGCCCTCTTGGAGAATCTGATAGTCCAGCGTGTTGACGCCATTCGGCAGGTAGATGAAGACACCTCGCTTGGGGCGAGTCGCTTCACTGGCAGCGCGCAACGGGCGCATGCAATCGAGGAAGGGCAGGGCCACGGAGGCGCCCAGACCTCTGAGGACATGGCGGCGAGACAGGAGCCAGTTTTGAGATTGGATGTTCATGGTGCTGATCGGAAAAAGGTTAGCGCTTCTGGAAGAGATCGGAAGTGACAAAGGCCTCCAGCATGTCCTTGAGCCGGTAGTTGGACTTTTTGCTGGTGACCACGATCGCGTTGAGACGCTCGGTATCATCCACCGTCATGGCGCGACGAAGAGCGTAGTTGGCCAGCTTTTCCGTGAAGGCATGAGCGAAGGCGTCCGTATCTTCCGCCAGCAATTTCTTGAAGGCAGAGGGAGACTCGAAGGTGCGTCCATCGGTGAGCTGACCACTTGCGTCGACCGGAGGATTCTTTCCGGTGCCGTTCATTACGATTTCTTCCGTACGCCAGCGACCGATCGCGTCGTAGTTGTCGAACGCAAGTCCCAGCGGATCCATCTTGGCGTGGCAACTGGCACAGTTGGGATTTGCCTTATGAGCGTCCAGTTTCTGGCGAATGGTCGCCTTGGGTTCATCGACCGGATTGGGCTCGATGGCGGCGACGTTAGGCGGCGGCGGTGGTGAAGTTTTGCCCAGAATCACTTCCGAGATCCAGACACCGCGATGGACCGGCCGATGCCGGGTGCCGTCTGAACTGAGGGAGAGCACGGAGCCATGGGTCAGGATGCCGCCGCGATGATCGTCTGCCTTGAGTGAAACCCGCTGGAACTCCGAAGTAGACGGGATGGGCAGTTCGTAATGATAGGCGAGGCGCGGATTGAGCATGGTCCAGTTGGAGTCGATGAACTCGCGGATGGGCCGGTTTCCCTGGAGCATTTCGGCGAAGTAGCTCTTGGTCTCCAGCACCATGCTCTGCTCCAGCCACTTGTCGTAGTCTGGGTAGAGCTTCTCGTCAGGAGGAAACATGCCCACCTTGTCGAGCTGGAGCCATTGATGAGGGAAGGAGTCCGTGAAGCGCTCGAACTTGGGATCAGCGATCATCCGGGCGAACTGGGCTTGCAGCACCTCGGGCTCGTGAAGCTTCTTCTCCTGGGCCAGCCTGCTCAGCTCCGTATCCGGCATGGAACTCCAGAGGAAGTAGGAGAGGCGGGAAGCCAGTTCCTGATCGGTGAGATCCGTGCGATTGGTGCCCGGACTTCCTTCCGCCAGATAAGTGAAGTTCTTGGACGCCAGAATCCCAATCATTCCGGCTTTGTAGGCGGTGCGGAACTCGATCCCTGAATCCAACTGGGTTTGCACAATATCGAGATAGCGCGCCATCTCCTCTCCGGTGACAGGGCGACGCCAGGCCAGGCCCGCAAACCGCTGCAGGCACTCTTGGAGTGCTTCCGCGGGGGCTCCTTCCTTGGGAAAGAGTCCTTCACGCTTTGCCAGATCTTCCGATTTGGTGATCGGGCCTTCCCACTCGATCCAATCGAAGATCAGGAAGGGATAGAGCGGGTTGCCCTCGTCATCCGTCATCTTTCGCTGCCAAGGGGCGCGGGATTTGGGATCGTCCAGGGATGTGAAGACAAAGCCACCAGGACGTCCGGAGCGGGGCGAATTGGAAGGACCGGGAACTGCGTTGCTAATCGAGATATCGATCTTGCCGGCCGGGAGATAGGTCTCGAACTCCAGGATCACCGGCTTGTCTTCGGGCGCGAGCACATCCGCTTCAAAGATCATCTTGTCCAGGGCCTTGGACCATAGGGTGAGATGGGGCGGGCGGCTGCCTTCCGGTGCGAGACCGCTGACCTGCATGCGCGCCCGGTAGGTGCCCGCGGCATGGGCATGACTGCCATGAGGTCGCAGGTAGCTCAACTCCAGGCCTGGCCAGATCAACATGCGGATCTGATCGGTAATCCCGATCTCCTCCAGTTCCTGCCGCTTCTCACGATTGTGCCAGTCGATATCGAGGGCATCGCGATGCGTCTCCAGATGGGGAGGTTCCTTGTCTGGAAAGGCCTGGTCGATGATCTCTTCCGCGGCAATGAGGTATTTCTCCACGTGAGAAGGCGCCAGCGATAGCTCCGAACCAATCCGTTGGAATCCGTGCCATTCCGGATCCTCGGAGAATGCTCCGGGAGCACGGGTGTCGTAGTTCACCCCCAGCAGATCATAAACGGTGAAGGCATACTCTTCCCGGCTCAGGCGGTAGTGGGCCACCGGCGGCCGTTTCGCCAGACGAGCCGCTTCCCCTTCCTTGATTCGAGCAGTGAGCCATTCCATGACCTCGTGGGATTCCTCGGCGCTGGGCAACTCGGGCTCGTCATCCGGGGGCATCTCTCCCGCCCCCATCCGGGTGATGATCTCAAACCAGAGCTCTGTATCTTCCCCATTCCGGAAGTCTCGCGAGAGGGTGTCGATCCGAAAGTCGCCCTTCTGCTTGTCCTCACCATGACAACGGATGCAGTGCTCCTGAAAGAATGGCTCCACATCCTTGGAGAACGATGGCTCGGGATCCGCGGCAAATGCGGTGGCCGGAATTAGCAAGAGGGGCAGTGTCCAAACAAACTTCATGAGTGCGAAAGCGAGAGCAGGGGCAATGCCCTATATCACAGGCGCAGACCACCCGATCATACAAGGCTTTTCCCTGAATCCGGGCTTCCCGTTGCCTTTGGTTGGGAAGTCCCTATGATGCGGGCCACATGAATCGCTTCACCCCCGCTGCCCGGAAACGCCTCGTCGTTTCGCTCCTGGTCCTTGGGGGACTTGCGTTTGTGGTGCTCGGGATCAGCCGCATCAGCTTCAAGGTCGACCCGCTCAAGCTTTTGCCGGGAACATTGGAAGAGGTGCAGGGGCTCGATCTGTATCTGCAGCATTTCTCCCGGCCCAATGAGTTGATCATCGCTGTGTCGGGTTCTGAAGCTGAGGCGGTCAGTGAGGCTTCCGCATCCCTCGCCGCTACGCTTCGAAATAGCGACCACATCTCCGTGGTGCACGATCGGGCGCCCTGGGAGGAGGATCCGGCGGGCCTGGCCGAGTTGGTCGCCTTGGCCTTGATCAATCTTCCCCCAGAGAAGTTCGAGACGATGCGCGGAGAGCTGACGGCCTCGCGTTCCGGGGAGCGAATCCAGGATTCTTTGGAGCAACTGACTTACTCCGTGGCGCCGGAAGCATTGGCCACGCGGGCCTATGACCCGCTTGGACTCATCGAGTTCGCCATGGGAAAGGGCGCGGAATCGATGTCGCTCTTGGAGGGAGATCTGGCAGGCTTTTCCTCTCCCGACGGAACCCTGCGACTGATCTATGCCAAGGGAATCGGCCACGATGACCGGGCCGACTACCAGGATCTGATCGACTGGACCACCGCCCTGCGCGGAGTGGTCGAAGAATGGCAGGAGGCGGAGCCGCTGGCTGGGCAGGTAGACGTTCAGTTCACAGGCGAACCTGCGTTCGTAGCGGACATCTCTTCCGCGATGCGAGGGGACATGCGCAAATCGGGGTTGATGACCCTGGTCCTGATCGGTGGGGTCTTCTGGCTTTGGTATCGGAAGGTCCAGCCGCTCTTCGCGCTGGTGACCACGCTGCTGATCATCTTCGTGGCCACCTTGGGCACCGCCGGTTGGGTGATTCGGAATCTCACCGTCATCAATGTTGGGTTCGCTTCAATCCTGATTGGGTTGTGCGTGGACTATGGGGTGCTGATTTACCACTCCAGCCTGCGCCATCCGGGTAAAGGGCAGCTGGTCCGAAGGGAAAACCAGCGGGGAATCCTCTATGCGGGTGCGACCACGGCGAGTGCGTTTCTGGCCATGGGAGTGAGCAGCATGCCGGGATTGTCGGAGCTGGGCATCCTCGTCGGAATCGGGATTGCGGTGGGGGCATTGGTGATGCTGACGCTCTTTGTCTATCGGATGCGCCGCATCAGTACGGGGTGGTCCTCCAAGCCGGATGAAGAGGCGGCAACGCCGCTGGAAAACTGGCTCTTCGCTCCTCAAGTCGTGAAGGTGACGTCCTGGGTGGTCGTGGGCATGTTAGTGGTGGCGGCTCTCGTACTAGCGGTGAAGGGACTGCCAGAGATGGACAAGTCGGATCGCAATCTGCGTCCCCGCGTGAGCGAGGCTTACGATGCTCTGGACCTGATCACCCATCGCATGTTGGAAGGTAAGGAAGTGGGGAATCTTGTGGTGCGAGGTGACACTCCCAAAGAGGTGCTGGAAGCCATGGAACAGCTGCGGCCTGGACTGAAAGCTGCAAAAGACGAGGGACGTCTGCAGTCCTTCTTCTTGCCCACAGCCTTCATTCCGGTTCCCGAGTATCAGCAGGCCAATCTGGAGAGCACTGCCTGGTTGACGCAACAGACCAGTCGTCTGTCCAAAGAGATCTATGACGCCGGCTTCAGTGAGGATGCGAGTGCTCTGATTCGGCAAACCTTTGGCGTTCTCGAACTCTGGACTCAACGTGAGAACTTCGGCGCAGTTCAATTGCCGGAAGGGGAGACCGCGCTCTGGATGTTGGAACGCATGCTTACCTTCCCTATCGGCGAGGAATTTGTCGCCGCAGGACTGCTTCAAGTCACCCCAGGTGCCAATGTGAGGGACGTAGCGAATGGCGAGCAAGCTTACCTGGCGGAATGGCGTCAGACCATGGAAGCGCTGCACGAAACGATTCCTTCTGAGTTCCTGCGGATTTTCGCGGTGTTAGTCTCGGTGGTCGCCCTGTTGCTGTTCCTGGCCTTTAAGCGATTGACGGAGGTGCTCTGGGTCTTTCTCTCCATCACCTTGAGTCTGACCGCCATCCTGGGGATGATGAGCCTCTTTGGCTGGACCTGGAACTTCTTCAATATGGCGACCCTGCTCCTGACCTTTGGCGCGGGCCTGGACTACAGCGTCCATATGTTGCTGGGATTCCGGCGCCAGGGAAACCGCACCGAGTGGGTGCAGCGAAACGTGGGACAGGCCCTGCTGGTTTGTGCGCTCTCCACGGTGGCGGGATTCGGCTCGCTCATGTTTGCCAGCAACCGCGGACTGGCGAGCCTGGGGCAGATGTGCGCCCTGGGACTCTTCCTCAATGCGCTGGTCGCAGTCTTCCTCTTGCCGCGACTCTGGCAGTGGTTCGGGCCAAAACCGGAACCCGCCTCCCGCGAAACTACTTAGCTTCGACGGCGGTCGCGATCGTCTCGACGTTCTCGAGAATGGGCCGTGCTTCTTCGGCATTCTTCACCTTCAACCCGAAACGCTTTTCCAAAGTCACGACCAACTGCAGGGCGTCGACGGAATCCAAGCCCAGACCGTTGGGACCGAACAACGGCGTCGAGTCTTCGATCTGTTCCGGCGTCACATCGAGCATCAGCTCTTCGACAAGGACCTCTTTGATCTGGGTTTTCAGTTCTTCGGTCGGCATTGAAACTTTAGGCGTGCGGTGATAGTTGGGGAAAGGACTACCTCAGAGAGGCAGGAACGTCTACTGTGAATCACAGAATTGGCTGTGCAGTATATCCTTTTAAACTAAGCATAAACAAACTTTTGGACTCGGAACAGATTGAGCGGGACTTGATGGTCATGGTTCAGGAGCAGCTAATGGAACCGGATGAAGGGGAGGAACTTGAACCGACGGACAATCTGTTTGAGGCGGGGTTGGATTCCATGGCACTGATGCAACTGCTGCTGATGATTCAGGATCGCTTTTCCGTGACCATTCCCGCTTCCGAGCTGAACCGGAAGAATATCTCGACGGTGCGTTCGATCGCCCTGATGATTCAAAAACAGGCTACGTAGCAAGTGGACGAATGGGATGTCATGATCGCAGGAGGCGGCAGTGCCGGGATGGCAGCCGGGATCATGGCCGCTCGCCAGGGGGCCAAGACCCTTCTCCTGGAACGTCACGGGATGCTGGGCGGAATGGCAACCACCGCTCTCGTCCATAGTGTCTGTGGGCTTTATCGCATGCGGGAGGATGCCAAGGCCGTTCACGCAAACCCCGGATTTCCCGAGGAATTCGCATCCGCGCTTCTTCGTAGTGGTCATGCCGATGCGCCCACGAAGATGGGGAGATTGATGGTGTTGCCGCATCAGCCCGCCGGTTTCGCGCAGACTGCGGATCAGATCGCCCGAGAGGAATCCAACCTGCAGGTCTGGTTCCACTCGGAATTGACCCGTGTGGAAGAGGGATCCGAAGGGGTGGAGTTTGAGTGGAGTTGCCGGGGAACGCAGGGAAGGGCTCGCACCCGATCCATTGTGGATGCATCGGGAGACGGGACGGCCTCCGTATTGGCAGCGAAAGCCACCGAGCAAACCTCCGGAAGCAAATTGCAGCGACCTGCCTACATCTTTGGTTTGGCCGGGATGCCTTTTGAGGCGTTCGCGGAGGACAATCGCTTGCGGGTGGTTCACGCCATTGTGGAGGGCGTTCGGTCGGGTGAACTCCCCAAAGCCGCTATGGGGGCTCAGTTTCGCCAGATCCAGGTGTCGCAGGAAGTCTTCTGCACCGTGGACTTGTCGGGAGAGCACGGAGATTCGCTCTACGATCCACTGCACCCTGCTTGTTTGAGCGGGATCGACCGGGAAGGCCGGGAGATCGCTGGCCAACTGGTAACTTACCTTCAGGCGAAGGTGGAGGGCTTCGATAAATGCCACATTTCCCAGTATCCCGCTCGGGCAGGCGTCCGGGAATCCCGCCGAGTGGTGACTGAGCACTTGCTGACGGGAGACGAACTGATGAGGGCCCAGCCGTTTCCAGATGCGATTGCGAACGCGTCCTGGCCGATCGAACTGAGAGAGACGGCCAGAGGGCCCAGATGGAGCTATTACGAAGGGGAGGAGCCGCCACAGATTCCCCTGGGTTCCCTGCGGGTCAAAGGCACCGACCGTTTCTTTGTCGCTGGGCGTTGTCTCGGGGCGGATCACCGGGCACAAGCCGCTATCCGGGTGATGGGAACCTGCATGGCTACGGGGCAGGCGGCGGGTATTGCGGCGGCGATTCGAGCGGAGGATAAGCTGGTAAGCGCGGAAGCAATCGGGAAGGCATTGAAATGCAGAGCGGAACCAACATAGTCGATCACATCTTTGCGCATTGCGACGACTCCGCGCTGGCTCTGATCCACGGGGATCGCGCGGTTACCTATGGAGAATTGCGCGCGTTGATGGACGAAGTCT
The DNA here is from genome assembly GCA_041984905.1 of Verrucomicrobiales bacterium. Classification (GTDB taxonomy): domain Bacteria; phylum Verrucomicrobiota; class Verrucomicrobiia; order Verrucomicrobiales; family DEV007; genus JBHIXE01. The sequence continues at coordinate 16,657 of JBHIXE010000069.1, forward strand.
CCGGTCGACTGCGGGAGACGGGATGGTTCGAGCCCCAGCAAGACAAGGCCGTCAAGGTGGGCGTGAGCATCCCGAATGGAATCGCCCACATTCTCTACTCGCTGGCGGTGTTGCGCTGTGGTGGCTGCCTGGCGCCGATTCCTGGAGAACTGACGAATCGGGAGCGGGACGCCTTGGTGGACCGGATCGGCCTGGACCTGGTGATCGCCGGAGAAGGCCAAGCCTGGCATCGTGATGCGGAGGCATCCGTGGATGTGGGCGTCAGCGGAATGGAGTTGGTCCTCCACAAGGAAACCACTTCGGCAGCAGCCCTGGATTACGCAGAGAAAGATCTGGCCGCGCTCAATCCCGCTTTGATTCGCTTCAGCTCTGGCACCACGGGACAGAGCAAGGGAGTGGTTCTCTCGCACGACACTCTCTGGGACCGCGTCACGGCCTGCAATTCGCGCTTGAAGATAGGTCCCGAAGACCGGGTCATCTGGAGCCTTCCCATGGCGCACCACTTTGCGGTGTCCATCGTACTGTATCTTTCGCACGGCGCTACGACCGTGCTCGCGGACAACAACCTGGCGGAAGACATCTACGGGGCGGTCACGAGGTTTCAGGGAACGGTCCTCTACGGCTCGCCCTTTCACTACTCACTATTGGCGGACTATCCCGAAGGGGCGCCCATGCCTTCCGTGCGGCTCGCGGTATCGACAGCTGCACCCTTGTCCGAGGAGGTTGCCGAAGCGTTTCGAGATCGCTACGGAATGCCACTGACACAGGGGCTTGGCGTGATTGAAGTGGGCCTTCCTTTGCTCAACGACGATTGCGCCGCCGACGATCCACTGGCCATCGGATTGCCCCAAGACGGATTCGAAGTCCGGGTCCGGTCTGAGGATGGCCGCTCCTGTGCGCCCGGCGAAGTCGGCGAACTCCTGCTTCGCGGACCGGGCATGTTCGATGCCTATCTCTCACCTTGGCGAACGAGGGAAGACGCCACAGCGGAAGGGTGGTTTGAAACGGGAGACCTGGGAGTGTTGAGCGAGTCCGGTGTGGTCACCTGGAAAGGGCGGCTCAAGTCCGTGATCAACGTCGCCGGGATGAAGGTGTTTGCGGAAGAGGTGGAAGAAGTCTTGTGCCGGCATCCCGAGGTTCAGGAAGCAAGAGCGTCCGGAACACCCCATCCCTACATGGGGCAGGCGGTCACTGCGGAGATCGTGCCGAACGATCCCGGTGCGCCACCCAAGCCTGCGGGGTTGAAGTCATTCTGTCGCGAGCACCTGGCCCCCTACAAGACACCCATGATGATCCGGTTCGTGGAGTCGCTGCCGCGCACCTCTAGC
>JBHIXE010000070.1:0-17944 GCA_041984905.1 Verrucomicrobiales bacterium
GCGGCTCTTCCGGCTCTCCTTTGACCCTAATCACCCCCCTGAACTCCGTTGGGGCGCGACCGGTCCCGAACTAGCCTCCGCGTCTCGTTCCGAAACTCGCTACTTTTTGAGCTACGAAGCCCAGCAACCCTGGCGCAACCGGATGGAAAAGAAACGCGGAACCATGTCGCTCTCAGATGCCGACAATCCTCGCCATCCTCCTCCCCACGACAGCACCGCCGCAATTCGGTTGCTGATCTCTGATGTCTAACCTCCAGCCGACAGCGTTCCAAGATCTGGCCTGGAGGTAATCCTTACCCCAGGTAATCCTTCATCTGCTTCAGCATCGCAGAAGGTTTCTGGCAGAAGAAGTGGACCTCGTTCCGCCCTCGGGTCATGGCGGAATAGAGGCGCAGGGCATCTCGCCACTGCTCGCCTTGAGGCAGGTCGGGCAGCGGAAACACGCCGTCTTCCACGCCTACGATCAGGACATTCGAAAACTCGAATCCCTTGATTCCCTGCACATCCGAAACTACGAACTGATAGGGGCGCGAGAGGTAATCGCCCCGAAGCGGTGCCGCATCGAAAATAGGTGGGCAGGCTTCCAGAATGGCGTCCAGGGAGACGGCCTGCGGGTTCATGGAGATGATGCAGATGGAACAAGGCGGCACGCCTTGCACCAATCGTTCCGAAGCGACTTTCCAGGCGGATTCCAGAGGTGACCGGGACCGGACCAGTGTGGGCTTGGGGCCCCGCCGATGCGAGTACTCCGGATTGAGAATCTCGAATCCTTCCCCCGAATCGCTGAAGCTCTTGGCCAGAGCCAGGTTCGCTTCTGACATCAACGCATTCGCTGCTTCCAAGATCTCCACGGTGTTCCGAAAGTTCTTCCGGATGAAACGGCGACATTCAGGGCCACCGACGGGTGTATCCGAGAGCCTCAGTTGCTTGACGGATACTCGCTGGGCGTCGTCTCCCGTGAGGAAGAGGGAATTGCGCCCCGGCTTCGCGATCGAGGCAATAAGGTTGATCTCCTGAGTCGAGAAATCCTGAAACTCATCCACCAGAACGTGATCGAACCGAAGGGTCTCCGGCACCTGAAATCCTTCTTCAAGCAGCAGGCTCACCATCTGAGTCAGGGTGGCCGGATCCACAAAACCGTTTCTCCACTGACACCGCTCCCAGGCTCTTGTCAGGGCAAGCACCATCTGCCTCGTGGAGGCGTCAAAGCCGATCGATCGCCCCTTCCGCTCCACCTCGAGGTATTCTTCGTAGCTCTTCGAGCATGTCGCCAGGCTACGCACGTAGTTGACTTCATCGAAGAGGTAGAGCGCCGGATCTGTCCGATTGCCCAAAGCGCGCTTCAGTCCTTGAACCTCCTCCTGGCAGCCATTGCCCGGATGATCCAGAAATAGGCGGAACAAGGCCCGGTATTCGCCTTCTCGTTTCGGCGCCAGCACCTCATCCTGATAGGCTGGCCCAATGAGGATCTCTTCGTTTGGGCCTAGTGTATGGGACTCGAGATAAGCCTTCCACCGATCCACCACCTTATCGAATTGGGCTTGGCCGATCAATTCACGCTTATAGCCGGAGAAGGAAAACACCTGGAGGTTGGGCAACCCGTCGACCCCGGCATGGGATTTCACGAGACTTTGGATCAGGTCAGCCAGATCGTGATTCAACGTAAGAGTCAGAATCCGTGCATTGGGGTTGGCCTGGGCCAGGCGGAAGGCCCGATGCACCACCACCACCGTCTTTCCACTGCCACTCACGCCTCTCAGAACGATGGGATGATCGTAGTCTTCCTCCACAATCTTCTTCTGTTCCCGCTGCAGGAACTGCATCCAATCCTGGAACTGAATGGGATCGAGCACCCGATCCAATTCCACCGGACTCAGATCATTAACGACGATGACTTGCTCCGGATCCAGTCCCTCCCGCAGGTCGGTTTCGGTCAAATTCCCCTGCATTTCGGCAAGTTCGACCGTCTGGCCAGGCCCAAAGTGTTCCTGCACCACCGCACGCGCCTCCATGACGCGTTCCTCCATCAGGTAATAGAAAACGGTGGTCAGAATCTCGGCCAGTTTCCGGTTTTGAGCGCTCAGGTCATTGAGCGCCTTGCGAAGCTCGGCGATGTCCTGGCCCTGGCTGAATGAGAGCAGTCGCTTCGCGAGTCCCCGATGCCCGATCTCTTTGCGCCAATCCACTCCTTCCATACGGCTGAGCAGCGGCGCCTGTCGATCCACCGAATCCTCTGACTCACGAAGATGGAAATCGCTCGACTCGACATCCCCCCGGACCAGGAGCAGCAGGTTCTCGCCCTCCACGGTTACCAGCATCCGCACACTGGGATGAGATTCCAACCATTGGCGGATTTGCTGAGTCGGTCCCACCGCATAAATCGACACGATCTGTCCGGCTTGAATGGTAACCAGGGCATGTTCGCTCCCCAAGTCGTAGGGCACGAGGTCACTTCCTTCGAGACCGGAAAACTGAGAGCTCCTGGGAGGCCGCATACCTTGAGAGAGCTCATCGATAATACGGCGCACCTCTCTGCCCAGGTCCGGAGCGCCTTCCTTCACAGCGTGGAGCATTTTCCACTGTTTCAGGAACGGAAAATCGCGATGGAGGATCACTTTCATGGGGAAGTCGGCCTATTCATCATGAGCGTCCTTACCTGAAAGGCAAGGAATGCCAAGCTCAAACCGGGCTCAAGGCCCTGCAGCCTGGGTTGTGGTGAACATCCGGGAGGGGCCAAGCTGATCCTCTCTCGTCAGTGATACTGCGAGTTCCGTGCCGCTTTTCCTGCGTCTTGGATCGTGCCCTCTTCAGTTGGGACGCATGATTCCAGGTATGTCCGGGAACAAACGCTGAAGGGTGATCGGCACAGCCCTTTGGCTCATCGCCAGTGAGACCGCCGGAGGTTCTTCTAACTTTAGCTCGCTGCCCATGCAGATTGCATCTTGAGCCCTCCGATGGAGATGCATCCTGCCCGATCTGGCATCGCACCTTCACAGCGTAGTGCCGTCCCTTTCTGAATCCTTCGGGCGCGGATGCTAGCTGGTAGCGTTTATGCTCTTCAATCAGGGCCCCGTGCCAACGATGGCTACGCTGTCCCAGACTCCAGCGCTCTCGGGCCCATGGGCACGGTGCAACCTCTCCCCCCTTCCCCTGATGATCCACATGTTCCCTCATTCACCGACCTCTCCTCACAGTGGCATTCCTCCAATTCCTGACAATCCGGAGATTCCGAAGCCAGACACCCCGCCAGATCCACTGGACCCAAACCGGCCCAAAGTTCCGCAACCTCCCACCGAACCCGAGATCATTCCGCCCGAAGAACCTGGGGTTCCGATTCCCGGCTCGCCGGAGGTGCCTCCGCCCACCCAACTCTCTTAATCCCTCATCGCCCTAACCCCTGCCAATGAAAGACGACGACTTCGTTCAGGTGATCAGCCCCATTAACGGCACCGCGCTGGAACAGTTCACCCACCTCCCCGAGGATCAGATTCACCAGCATATCAGCACTGCTTCCGAAGCCTTCCAGGATTGGAAGCAGACATCGTTTCCACACCGAGCCAACTGCTTGAAACGCGTCGCGGCACTTCTGGAGGAAGCAGAGCACAATCTGGTGACCACGATGGCGCTGGAGATGGGTAAACCGGTCAAGGCCGGGCGAGCTGAAGTCCGCAAGTGCGCGTGGGTATGCCGCTATTTCGCGGATCACGCGGAAACGTTTCTGGCGGATCAAACCATCTCCACGGAACCCGGGGAGCGGGCTCTCGTCACCTGTCAGCCACTGGGGGTCATCTTCGCCGTGATGCCCTGGAACTTTCCTCTCTGGCAGGTGTTCCGATTCGCGGCCCCCACCTTGATGGCCGGGAACGTGGCGCTGCTGAAACATGCCGACAACGTTCCAGGCTGCGCATCCATGATTGAGTCCCTCTTTATCTCGGCGGGCCTTCCCAATGGCGTGTTCACCAATCTTCCGATCGGCCATCAGGGCTCCGAAACGGTAATCAAGCATCCGGACGTACGAGCCGTCACCCTGACAGGCAGCACCAGTGCCGGAAAGGCAGTGGCAGCTTTGGCAGGTCAACACCTCAAGAAAACGGTCCTGGAATTGGGCGGCAGCGACGCCTACCTGATCCTGCCCGACGCGGACATTTCTCTAGCAGCAGAGGTCTGCGCCAAGAGCCGGCTTCTGAACTCCGGCCAGAGTTGTATCGCGGCCAAGCGCTTCATCGTGATCGACCGGGTCCTGGAGGAATTTCAGGAGGCACTTTGCGCGGAGATGGCAAAGCACAAAGTCGGCGATCCGCTGGATGAAGAAACCGATATTGGACCCATGGCTCGTTTCGACCTGCGGGACAAGCTTCGTGAACAAGTGGAAGAGTCGATCGCCAAAGGCGCCGTTCCCCGCGACGCCTCCAATCCACAGGTCGACAAAGGTCTGCTGGCGGAGGGCGCCTACTACCTTCCCAAGGTCTTGACCGGAGTGCGCCCCGGCATGCCCGCGTTCGACGACGAACTCTTTGGTCCGGTTGCCTCGGTGATCTCCGTACAGGATGAGGCTGAGGCTCTCAATCTGGCGAACGCCTCCCGATTTGGGTTGGGAGGGGCCATCTTCAGCCGGGATCTTGCCCGCGCCCAGTCCCTCGCCCGCACGGAGATGGACTGTGGCGCTGTCGCGATCAATCAACTGGTGGCTTCCGACCCGCGCCTCCCCTTTGGCGGAGTGAAACAGAGTGGGTACGGTCGCGAACTGGGCCCCTATGGCATTCGGGAATTCGTGAACATCAAGACCATCACCACGAAGAGGTCTGCCTGAAACACCCTGACATTTTTACTCTTGCTATGCCTGAAAACCTGAGCCGAAAGCTGATTCGCAATCACCTGGAGGAAGGTGAGCTGAACCCGGGAGAATCTATTGCCCTTCGGATGGACCAGACCCTCACCCAGGATGCCACGGGCACCCTCGTCATGCTGGAGTTCGAAGCCATGAACGTGGACCGGGTGAAGACTCGACTATCCGCCCAGTACGTGGACCACAACCTGTTGCAGGAAGATCACAAGAACCCGGACGACCATCTCTTCCTGCGCAGCGCTTGTCAGAAATTTGGAGTGCATTTCAGCCCACCCGGCACCGGAGTCAGCCACCCCGTTCATATGGAGCACTTTGGCGTTCCCGGCGAAACCCTGGTCGGCTCAGACAGCCACACTCCAGCCGCGGGCGCACTCGGGATGCTGGCCTTTGGGGCTGGAGGAATCGAAGTGGCTCTAGCCATGGCAGGCAAACCGCTTCATCTCAAAATGCCGGAGATCTGGGGCATCCGTCTCACGGGACAACTTCCGGATTGGGTCAGCGCCAAGGACGTGATTCTGGAATTGCTGCAACGGCATGATGTCGACGGCGGCGTGGGACGCATTTTGGAGTACTACGGCACCGGCCTTGACTCCCTCACAGCGTTTGACCGCCATGTCATTGCAAACATGGGGACCGAGCTGGGCGCGACGACATCCGTCTTTCCTTCGGATGATGTCGTACGACAGTTCCTCAAGCTACAGGACCGGGAAGATGACTGGCAGGAATGGCGGGCCGATGAAGGCGCCGAATACGACCACCTTGAAGAGGTGAACCTCTCGGAACTGGTTCCCCTGATTGCCTGCCCTTCCAGCCCCGGCAACGTGGTTCCCGTCAGTGATGTCGCCGGGCGTGAGATTTATCAATCCTACATTGGCTCCTCCGCGAACCCCGGTCTGCGTGACTTCGCAGTCCCTGCGCTGATGCTGGAAGGCCGCCATATCCATGACCGTGTGTCCTTTGACGTCAACCCGTCCTCGCGTCAGACGCTGGTTGCCCTCACCGAGCACTCCTATCTGGGCCGCCTGATCCAGGCCGGCGCCCGCATTCACCAGACGGGTTGCAATGGCTGCATCGGTATGGGTCAGGCACCGGCGAGCGGGAAGATCAGCCTGCGGACCGTTCCGCGCAATTTTCCCGGACGATCCGGCACCAGGGAAGACCAGGTCTACCTCTGCAGCCCCGAAACGGCCACTGCCTCCGCCCTGCGAGGAGCGATCACGGACCCTCGCGAGCTCGACCAGCCCTACCCCCAGTTTCAGGAGCCGGAGCACATCACGCTGGATCGCCAATCCATCATCGTTCCAGGATCCCCAGAAAAGGCGGTCGACCTGGAGAAAGGGCCCAACATTCAGTCCCTGCCAAAACTCGATCCCCTGCCGGCGACCTTGCAAGGCCCTATCCTGCTGAAATTGGGCGACGATGTATCCACAGATGAAATCATGCCCGCAGGAGCCAAGGTTCTCCCCTTCCGAAGTAACATCCCCAAGATGAGCCAGTTCGTCTTTTCCGGGGTGGACGAGTCCTATCCGGAGCGCTGCGAGGATCATGATGTTTCCTGCATCGTCGCAGGCGAGAATTACGGACAGGGGTCCAGCCGGGAACACGCCGCCCTCGCTCCGCGATATCTAGGTCTTCGCCTAGTCCTGGCGATAAGCTTTGCCCGGATTCACTGGCAGAATCTGATCAACTTCGGGGTCCTTCCCCTTGAATTCGTAACCGCCTCCGACTACGGCCAACTGGACCAGGAAGACGAACTACGCTGCGTGAATCTTCGGGACCAGCTTGAAGAAGGGGCCACGACGATTGCCCTCGAAAACCTCACTAAGAAGACTACCGTCGAAACCACTCACCGCTTGAGTGAACGACAGCGCCAAATTCTCCTGGCGGGAAGTATTCTGGCAACCGCTGCTTGACCTTCCCCGGCCACAGCGGCCGCCAGAATGATGATTCCTCACTCAGTCTTCGATGGTGAAACCGACTTTCACGGTGACTTGCCAGTGAGCGACTTTGCCGTCCTGAATATCGCCCCTGGTTTCGACCACTTCGAACCAGCGCATCTGCTTGACCGACTCATTCGCTTTGGTCAGCGCATTGTTCACAGCGTCTTCGATGGTGGTGGTAGAAGTGCCTACCAGCTCCAGTTTTTTATAGATATGGTCTCTCATAGTAGAAATCGAGTTGAGATAGAGATTGGGTAGTTTAGTAACGAAGCTCCGCGCAAAGTGGATGGCCCTTGGGCATTTTCGCCTGCTCCAGGTAGAAGATCTCCCCTTTCCGCTTGAGGACTTCCTCGGCCGCAGTCTGATAGAGATCGTAACCCATGGCGCGATCCTGAGGCAGCTTCACGGGCCTGGACGCCACATCATCATACTGCCCCCAACAGATAGCGTCCGAAGGCAAGACGGCGGAGTCCACCTGACCTAGTCTGGCAGCTTCGAGAATCTGGCCCAGCTCTCCCAGGACCCGGTCGCTCTGATCCATTTCGGAAAGCCTCATGAGCTGTTTCTTGCGGCTGGCAATGAACTCATGCTCGAGAAGCTTGAGCGCTTTGGCATGCAATTGGGCAGGACTGGAGTGCTCCGGGTTGCCCTCCAGCATCTTGTTCACCAAGTGAGAGCACCTGGAGGCTTTGCGATAGAGCGGCAGGTAGAAGCCGACCCCAGCGAGCACCAAAGGATCCGTGGAATCACCGATCACCCCCATCACCGCCTCATCGATCTCCTTGAAGAAACGCTCCAGCAATTGCTTGGCAGTGGTGCCGTGAGCGGAGAAATCCTCCGGATCATCTCCGATCATGTCGGCAGTCGCAGAATCACCAAAGCTGGTCGGCATCGTCTCTGGGGTGATATCCCGGATCCCAAGCTTGGAACCCCGATACAGCTTGATGCCGTTCTGGCTCAACATGAGCATGTAATAGGCGTTGATGTTGGCTGCGAGTGCCAGAAGCGGCGTTAGATGCCACCGGTGAGAAAGGAACACGCCTTCGGGAACCGGTTCTGCCACAATGATGCTGCGACAGCGCTGGCCGTCCAGGAACAGAGCGAGTCCCTTGCCCTGATGATTCCAGAAGTCCGTATCTTTTCCGAGTTCTCCCAACTGCTTCATCATGGGGTCCATGCTGTGATCCGGCAGGTCATTGACTGCGGCAATGTCTTCCAGGTGTCGGGAACAATTCGAAAAACGGATTCGAGCCTGTTCGGCTTCTGAGGGCAAAGGTCCAGTGGGCAAATACATGCTCACTCGCAAGTTTTCGCTCCAGTTTTGGTTTTCATCCAGGAGGATATCCAGCTCATGAAGAAAGTCCGTGACCCGGACCGATACGAAGGGATTCGAGTTGGGGTTCATAAGCGTTCATTATGGAGCGAATCGCATGCCATGGCCTCGTCGGCGAAGACCGGGAGAGAAGCGTGCAATCTTCATGAAGGGGGACGGCAATCTTCATGCAACCTGCACGTCGTCTGCCTCGAACTACGGGCGTCCGAGGTAGGCTCCCCCCGGCATGAATATTGCAATTCTAGGATGGCTATGAGATTGATTTCCAGCCAATTCCGCATCGCTGCCATAGGGGCCATCGCCATGGTCGCGCTCAGCTCCTGCAATGAAATGACGACGACCACAAGCGTGGCCGCCGCCCATGCAGGCCCAGGTCCAAAGGCCACCGAAGACGCACTTCTCGGAGGGCCGCTGCAGGACGCCGCCCGGGATCAAATTGGCCGTACCACTCCTCCTCCCGGAGTCGATCCGGTCTATGAGCCTGACTTCCCCGCGACCCAGCCTGGTGAATTTTAGAACCGGGAGAGGTGATTGCCGGCATTATTGAAATGCCGGAAGCACCAATCCGGCTTAGAAGGAGGGATGGCCCCCCATCCCCTCTTTGAAGAACTGGACCACCAGGTCACCCCGCTAGGCGAGCTGACTCTATGGCGCAGACGCGTCATTTCCTTGGACTACCAGGAAGTCTATGAGGTGAAGCTCGCTGGGGACTACCTGATGTCCAGCCTCTTTACTAAAGTGGAGGAAGAGTTGGCTCATCGAGGCATTGCGGCCCTGTCCGGCTCTTCCGATGAGGCCGCTGGATATGATGTCGTCGTGGGCGGGCTGGGCTTGGGATACACCGCAAGGGCAGCGCTTCAGCACGACGAAGTGCGTTCCCTCCTGGTGGTGGACTATCTGAAGCCGGTCATTGAGTGGCATGAACGAGGACTGGTGCCACTCGGGTCGGAGCTTACCGCCGATAACCGCTGCCGCTTCATTCACGGAGACTTCTTCCAGTTGGCCCTGGCGCCCCCTGACGCACCTGCGTTCGATCCGCTGGATCCCGCTCGCAGGTTCCACGCGATCCTTCTGGATATCGATCATTCTCCCCGGCACCTGCTTCATGAGAGGCATGGCGAATTCTACCAGAGGGAGGGCCTGGAAAGGATGGCCCACAAACTGCATCCTGGAGGAGTCTTTGCGCTGTGGTCAGACGACCCTCCCGATTCCGAATTCATGGATGCCCTCTCCGAGGTATTTGCGAGCTGTGAAGAGCATGTCATCAGTTTCTACAACCCGCTCCAGGGCCGGGAGTATCAGAGCACGGTCTACGTAGCGCAATTGCCGGTTTAGGCCGATCAAGCAGAACCCCCTGAGGGCATTGAACCCATCAGAGGCTTCTGCCGAATGAGCGTTCTCAAGCCGAGTTTTATTCGAAGGAGAATGGATCCTCAGCGTCCGGAGGCAGATCACTGGTCTCTGCAGGTTCAGCCCCCTCTTCGGAAAGGGCGTCCTCAGCACTCACATTGCCGCCCTGACCTCCAGCCGGTGCTGGAGGAATCTCATCGAGATAACTGTGGAGGAAGCCGTAGTCAAAGACCTCAAACTGCGTACCGGGCCCAGGATACATGACGCTCAGGTCACTGGAATCCAGGCCTTGATTGTCATACTCCACTTCATAGTAGCTTCCGTTACTAGGATCTCCGTAGAACTCCCGAAGCACTTCCAGGCTCTTGGCCAGGTCAGGATTCAGTTCGCGGCCCTGCTCCCGCTTCACGGTGCTGGCATTGTAGAAGTCGATGAGGGCAAGCTCCAAGGGGGTGAATTCTGGCTCGGGCGGAAGGATGACGCCTCCCGTGCCGTTGTTGACACCACCGCTGCCACCTGTGTCTCCTCCTGGAGTTTCGCCACCGGTATCTCCTCCGTCGCCAGGGTCGCCCGACACGCCGAATTCATCCGCGTAGTAGACTCCGTAACCAAGGGGGAAGGTGTAATCGGCCTCGGAACCATCAAAGGATCCCATGGGCAGTCCGCTAGTGTTATAACTGAAGGTGAACTCCGGATACGGCACCCACTCTTCTCCAATTCGCTGCGGTCCGGAAGGAGCCACATAAGTTTGACCGTTCAACAGCGTTCCGGAAGACAGCATGTTGGCGACTCGATTGGGCATGTAGAGCAGCAACTGACCTACATTCGGCATCAGGCTGCCATCGCCAACAAAGCCGGAATTGAAGTCAGACTCAACCACAGTGCCGCCCGAAGTTCCGGCCGCTTCCTCCGGCACGGTCAGAGAGCCTACGCTGAGCACGCCGCCGCCAAAGGGGTCATTCCTGCTTACGCCAATAATCGTACTACCTTGAATCGGGATCAGGGATCCAGTGCCAGAATTCCCGATAATCCCTCCCTGGATGTAGGCGCTATCCCCGACGGCGACGGAGATGTTACCACTGGCGAAGCCTGCGCCTGAAGCGCCAGGACTAAAGGTGAGGTAATCACCATGACCGATCTTGGTATAGGCATTCAGGGCAATGCCGGACTGAGCGACAGAATCTTCTGGGGCATACTGCGGAGACTCAATCAGCACCGGGTCGCCGTTCTCATCCAGAACGTCGCCATTCATATGAAGGTCTCCACCGACCTTCACGTCGATGTCGCCCTCAAATCCAGCCTGACTGTCGTTTCCCGCGCCACCATGGCCGATTTGCGCGAAGGCATACAAGGCCTCTTCACCCGGATCAAGGCCGGTGTTGATCTCCCCTTCGACGTATTCCGCCATATATTCGTGGCCGAGATCTTCGGCACCTATGCGACCGCCCTGCATCGTGAGATCACCTCCTGCGATGACGGTGATGTCACCTGTATGATCGCCCAGTTGAGTCTGGTTGCCGCTATTCAGGTTAGCGCCGTTACCGATCCGGGCATGAGAATAGGCGCCTGCGCCAGCCAGCAGGGAGATGTCCCGCCCGGCAGTGACGGAAATGTTCCCTTCACTGTTGGCTCCCAAGGTGCTGCCATTGCCAGGCTCCCTCATGGTGGAATGCCCGATTTGGGCAAAGTTCTCCTCGTTCATGAGGCTGGCGCCGCCATTCCGCAAGCGTTCGCCACCCCGAATCAGGATATCCCGCGAAGCGTTCACGGTAATGTCTCCGAAGAACCCTTCCCCGTTGTCCACCTCGGTGCCGCCATGGCCAATCATGGCATAGGCGCCCCGTCCGTCACCAGCCTCCAGGGTGATGTCCGAGTCAGGATCGCGATCATTCAGCACGGTATTGACGTTGATATTGCCTTCAATACGAGTGCCACGGTTCCCATTTCCGAGGCGGTTGCCGCCGTGGCCGATCATGGAGTAGGCATAGTAGGTATTCTGGCCACTGGTGGTGAAGTCATTCGGAAACGAGGCGTTGCCTTCCAGAATCTGCTGACCTTCATTGTCCAGGATCCCAGGCGCCGAGAAAGGTACTGCCGAGTTTCCGTTATCTCCATAGAGCTGAAACTCGGATACGAGATCGCCGCCGATCAGGTTGATGTCGCCATAAGCATCGACCGTCACGTCTCCGATCAGAACCGTACCTCCCACGCTGGCATTGCCACCATCGACGAACTGGCCACCGTGACCGATCTGGGTGAACTGAGCGTTCAGCGGACCACTCTGCATCGAGATGGAGCCTTGAGTGGCCTGCACGGTGATGTCCGCATCCACGTCCATATCGTTCTGAACCCCACCGTGACCGATCATGGCGAATTCCTGGCGGTGATTCTGCAGCGCCGTATTCGGGTTCGCGGGATTGAAGTTCCGCACCAAGAGCGTGCTGGCCGCACCACTGGAGGCATCGTAGTCTGGGCCATCCTTCACCTTGGTCCGGTAAAGCGGATCGCCAGGCGTCGCGAAGTAATCCAGATTGTCCTCTGAGTATTCGAGATAGTAGTTATCCGCATCCAGGACAATGTCTCCCTGGCGGGTCAACACGTTGATATCCGCATTGCGAACCGTGTAGAGGGAGTTGTTCCCAAAGTTATACTCCGCGCCAGCGTGGCCGATCTGCGCAAAGGCATCCTCCCGCTGACCGGCATCCAGGCGAATGTCGTCCAGCACGTCCACAGTGATATCGCCTTCCACCTGGGTGAAGTTGTTAGGACCTCCGCCGTAGCCGCCATGGCCAACCTTGGCAAAGGACCGGATGGAGGAGCCAGCATCGATGTGAAGCCCCCCTCCACTCGAAGTCAGTGAGATGTCTCCAATCGTCACTCCTTGAGCCGACTGCCGACCGCCGTGACCAATCATGGCGAACGAATCATTCGAGTCCGCAGACTGATTGAGGTTGTCAATCGTGGTTCCGTTTTGCCGCAGGTAAGGTGTCACGGAACGGTAACCCGTGTTTGCCGGGTCAGCGGCAAATTCATTCGTAGGCAGAACGCCATCTGAGCCGATCAACTCCGTTCCGCCATTGTCCGCGTTAATGGTTTCAATAACGTCCGCGGGATCGTAGCCGGAGATGGGATCGGAGGCTCCAGGCACCAGATAGCCTTCGACAGTCACCGCATCACCAGGATCACCAATGAACCCATCAATGACGCCGTCTGCCGCATCTGCATAGAAGCCGAGATCATAGTTCTCCCAATTGAACACAAAGTCGTCGTTATCAAGATCACCTACGACCCACGTAGGATTGAAACTCTGGAATGCGGCGTTGGTGCGCGCGGAACCGATCTCGACCGCCTGAACGAAGTCCGTAGCAGTCACATCAATGTCACCGGCAACGTTGATCGTGATGTCACCATACAGACCAGGGGTCCGGCCCGTTCCCGCGACGTCATTCACTCCACGTATCTCCGTGGCGTATCCGCCGTGACCGACCATGGCGTAGGACTGTTCCGCCGCCTCGACCGCTCCCGGCAGGAGAAGCCCTGTCCAAGGATCAATCCGTCCTGTGGAGTTGGTCTCCGTTGGCGTGGTATCTGGACTGATCCACCCTGCCGAGGGATCATAGGTCAAGAAGTTGTCTCTCTGACGGCCAATATTGGCGCGCTGAGCCGCAACGACCCGCAGCCCTCCGGAATTACTCGTAATGCTGATGTCAGAGACTTCAAAGTAACCGAACCCTCTCGGTGAAGCACCGGTTCGGTCTCGCCGATCCCCGTCTTGGGCACCGCGGTGTTCGGAGTCGTGTCCGCCATGACCAATCTGAGCGAAATTGCGATCCCCGGAACGAGAGTTGTTCTGCGTGGTATTGTATTGCAGGACCCCAGGAATACGGCTCTCTGGATCCACATCACCCACCACTTCTCCACGTGCGTTTTCGTTGTTGGCGCCGCCACCGTTCTCGGGATTGTTCTGGTAGCCAACGGCATCCCATCCACCCGTTGCCTCAATGCTCACGAGACCTTCCGCCTCGATACTAATATCCCCGTAGTGGTCCCCGAAAGAGCGGCGTCCCCCGTGACCGATCATGGTGAAGCCATCGTTGGAAGGGTTGTTTTCGTAGTCATCCTGACCATTGCGCAAGGCATCCGCAGGAAGGATTTCTACCAATTCCCATACGCCGGGTGAGGTCTCTACATATTCAGTGACCGCAAACTCACGTTGTCCGGCATAGAAGTCGATGTATCCACCGGAGCTCAGGGTGATGTCGCCATGGTGGCCCTCCCCCAGGTAGTTGTTATTTTCGTCCGCATCATTGGTGTCCCCGTCCCCATTCAGGTCTTCCAGGATGGGCGCATCTGCTTCAACGATGCCGGCCGCGCTTTCAAAGCCCCCGTGTCCAACTTGGCTGAACTGAGCTCCTGACTGCCCAAACCCGGAACGGAAAATGATGTTTCCGCTGGCATCCAGAGTGATGTTTCCCGTGTGGGTACCTTGCGCGAAGTTGTTATCGTGAGCGTTGGGATCATTGTTAGCTCCCCGGATGTCCTGCCGGCCACCATGACCGACCTTGGCAAACGAGTTGTTGCGTCCGCCATAAAACTCAATCGTCCCGCTCAGGGCATAGACTGAGATGTTCCCGTGACCGCCGGCTCCGGACTGGTGCCCGCCGTGCCCCACCTGGACGAAGGTCCGGTCACTCTCTCCGAATCCGGAGCGAAGGTTGCGGTCGAAGACCACTCCTCCAGCCTGGGCCTCTACATGAATATCGCCACTAAATTCGCCCATGGTTGCACGCCCGCCATGGCCAATCATGGCGTAGTCATCGTCATCGGATCCGGCCTCAAAGCGGATTCCCCGAGCGGCCACCACTTCAATGTTTCCGTGGTGCCCGACCTTACGGGTCAGTCCACTGACTCCGTCGACCTCAACGGTTTCATCGACATCAAAGAGAGAGCGTCCTTCCGCGGCATTGCGCTCATTGATCTGTCCTACTGTGGGCGCTTCAAAGCCAAGCCGGTTCTCACCGAGTGTGCCCGTCGCAAAAGGGCTGAAGTCATAGTCACCGGCAAAGGAGCCCTCCGTATTGCTACGGTAAATCACGTCGATGGCCCGGCCATTGACGTGATCCGAGTCAAAGCCCCCATGACCAATCTGGGCGTAACTGACCGAGTGACCTCCCGCATCCGCCGGAGCCCCTTTCATGACAATGTCTCCCAAGGTGGAAATGACGCTGATATCCCCGGAATGCTCTCCCTTCCGGTCGTAACCACCATGGCCGATCTGGGCGAAGGCTCGGTTCCCCTGCCCCGCTTCCATCGTGATCACTCCAGCTGTGACGCTGATATCTCCGGAGAGATTGCCCTCAATCTCATCGGTGATGCTGCCGCCACCATGGCCGATCATCCGGTAGCCACTATCGTTGCCTGAGCCGGCAAAAACGATGGCCAGACCGCCATCCACGGTGATGTCTCCATGAATATTGCCATCCGGGGTATTCCCAGTTCCATCAAGATCCGTCAGACCAAGACCGTTCGGGTCGCGCCCCGCATCCTGGCGATTGATTCCACCGTGACCAATCTGCAAATACCGGGCATTGCCTCCATTGGCATTCATGAGAAGTGCCGTACTGGCGTAAACGTTGATGTCTCCCGCATTCGGATTGCCCAGGCTTTCGTCACCGACGGAAAGAGCATTGGTAGCCCGCGGGTTGCGGGAATTGGTGTAACCAATCTGAACGAACTCTCCATTTTGATTCCCTGTTGAAGCATCGATGAGGTCTGCAAACAGATTGGTTTCACCATGTGCGGAACCTACACCAACGGTGCGAGCCCCATTGTTCAAGATGATCTGACCGGACAATCCCTGTCCGTACTGACCAAAGGTGCCACTCAGCACGTTCGCGGCGGTTACGCGATCCGTTCCCATGGGAGCGCCCTGCGGAGCGGTCCCAAAGTCGTAGTTCCCGTCCCAACCCGCGACCAGAGTGACGTTCCCGCTACCGTCGTTGTTGAGGAAGCCATCCCAGAGAATGTCTTCATGCGCGAAGAAGCTCAGGTCATTGGCGCTGTCATAGGTCAGCAAGTTGGAGGCGCCGCTGTTGTTGTAATCAAAGGTGATGTTGCCCACACCGCCGCTACCGGTCGTATGGATGACCACGTCACCTCCCATGAGCGCCGTAATAAGGGCATCCCCCTCAATGTCACCGCCACCACCGGGCTCAGTGATTGTGACATCAGCAGGGTCAAGAAGGATCATTCCATCCGCTGCGTCACCGGCCGTACTGACAGCTCCGGCAAAACTCAGGGTCTCAACACCCGAGACTTCGACAAATCCACCGATCCCTTCACTCCCGGCGCCTTCAGCATTGATGGCCGCGTTCCGTTCAAAGTCTGTCTGGCCGTCGGACCAGGCCACCACAATGCCGCCATCACCATCTTCGGTGGCGCTTGCATTCAGTTCCGAGCCGCTCTCCAGCGTTGTCGTCTGCGCATTAGCGATGGAAGCGTCGTTCCCCTGAATGCCTCCACCAATCAAGATTTCTCCGCCGCCGGCTGATCCTGAGGCGCTTGCAATCCCACCGATTCGAATATCGTGGGCACTCATCTTGATCTCACCGCCCATTCCATGGGTCCCGTCCGCGCTTGCCTCGCCAAGAACCGTCGCCTGTTCTTCCGCCTCAATCAGGATCGCACCGCCTGAGGTGCCGCTGGCGTCCAGGGTCGCGCCACTCGCCACGTTTACGGCTGAGGAGCTGCCAATGTTCACGCTCCCACCGGCTTCAACGGAGTTGCCAGTACTTACCATTCCGGAGATGGTGATCTCCCCACCTCCAATTTCTACGGTGCCACTCGGAACGGTGATCTCGCCTTCCACATTGACGCCTGAACCGCCTTCCGCACTGAGAACCACGCGCCCACCTTCCGTGCTCACAGAGTTAGCGCGAAGCGCCCCCTTGTTGTTCACCGCAGTCGCCCATACGTTGTTGTTCCGGGCTTTGAGGGCAATGTCAGAGGCAACGACTTCTCCATCATTGAGAATGTGGGCTCCGCCATTGGGTGTGCCGTTCACCATGACGTGGCCACCATTAACACCAGAATCAACGAGGACATCTCCCCCGCCAGCCATCACAACTCTGCCGTCGACGGCTCCAATGTATCCATGATTTTCCACGGTCTGAGCCGCGATAAAGGTTCCGCCTTGAGCGGTGTTGATTCGCCCGAAGTTCTTAACGGATGCACTGCTGTTTCCCTGCAGATGGAATCCTCCGCCATCCAGGAAGTCATCGTTCGAGACATCCAGCGTCGATGCCAGAAGTCCGTTTACATCCACCACGGAGCCTGGCCCGAATAAGATTCCGTTAGGGTTAATGAGCCACACATTCCCGTTCGCCCGTAATGCCCCCATGATGTTGGAGGCGTTGGGTCCAGTGACGCGGTTCAACGCGGATGAACCGGATCCAGGCTGGTGAAAGACGGTTGCCTCACCGGAATCAATGGAGAAGTCTTCCCAGTGAATGATCGCCTTGTCGGTGAACTGATCGATATTGAGGGTATTCCCGTCACGCGAGAACGAGACATCACCGTGGATGACGATCTCGCCAAAAGGGTTGGCATAGCCAATGGTGGGCAAGATGGCAAATGCAGGCAGAAGCGCGAGCAAAACGAGAATCTGCATGCGCGGGGCTTTTCGAATGGATTTCATTGGATGGATGGGTAGGTCTGCTAGTGGGATTGGAGTGGAAGTTGATACGGGAACAAACCTCCACGTTTCCTGATTGGGATTTGGTGCTTCTGTTAGGGTCAACGCCAGTGATGCGGCGTAGTGAACTCAAGCTGAAGCGTGTCACAGACACAGAGCGACCTCGGTGCGCCGCAGGGCGAGGAGTTGGTGGTGGCCTAACGCATGTGCTAACCAAACGCTGGTCACAGCAACTCGAGTCGCAGCCTCAGGTACGCAAGGAACTCACAGTTGTGCGTGACGGGCGATCGACACCTTCCAGGCGCCCCTTGGTTCCGCCTCCAGACTGGGGAGAAGGAGGATTGCCGCGGTAATTGCCGATTTGAGGACTTCTTCGGATCCACAGACGCCCCTAAAGAAGCCCAACTCACATGGGGGGCCTCCTTCTCGGCGTTCTAATTTACAAACTCCCTTACTGGGAGCCTGCTCAAACTCTGCAAATGGAACTCAGTGGCAATTGCCAGCAGCCCCGGGTTGAAGCAAAGAGTGGCAGGAAGTTGTCCTATTTTTGGGTGTTCTTAGGTGGCTCCCATTTGGACAAAGATCCAAAACCGATGCAACCATATTCGCATCTTTTTTCCACACCCATTCTAAAACCCGCTCATTTCCAGACGGTTACAGAATTCTTTCTGTCCTGGATAGGGCTAGTGGAACCAGTACGACTTCCCCGCATTTCCCTTAATGGAAACTAGAGCGTTTTCAGTAAATCTGCAGCCGATGGAAGAGGATAGGGATTAGGAAAA
>JBHIXE010000071.1:0-5171 GCA_041984905.1 Verrucomicrobiales bacterium
CAGCAAATAATGGACAGGTTGCTGTTGATCTCTTCAAAAGTAGGTACAAAGATAATTTTAGTTACACCTTAATCCTGATGGACTGCAACATGCCTGTGGTGGATGGATACACTTATGAACTACCCTCCGGTATGGTAGATCCGGAGGAAGAGCCCGAGACGCCGGAAGAAAACAAGAAGGAGTCCCAGGAAGCCTAGGCGAGTCACCCCAGGATGAGGGCCATTGGGAAAAAAGTTTCAACCAGGCCAGCCCGTAGGGTGTCCAACCTGGGTGCTCTCGGCCTGATAAATGCTTCAGCTCCTGGGCGTGCTTTTGACGGGGCCTGAAATCGGCTCCATCATGGCACTTCCCTCTGGTTCCCTTCTCCCGGTACTGGTAGAAGTGCGGACCCATACGACATCATCGCAATACTGAACATGCCCCCTGACACCAACGTTTCCATCCAAGACCTCGAAGCCAGCCTGGAGAAGTTCCGAGACAGTTTCGGCAAACTGAAAGGGGAGATCAAAAAGGCGATTGTCGGTCATGACGACCTTTTGACGGACACTTTGGTGGCCATTTTTTCACAGGGCCACGTCCTCCTGGAAGGGGTTCCGGGACTCGGCAAAACTTTCCTGGTGAGAGTGTTGTCCAAGGTGCTGGGCCTGGAACCGGGCCGGATTCAGTGTACGCCGGACTTGATGCCCGCGGACATTCTGGGCACGCAGATCGTCAGTGACGAACAGGGGCATCGCTACCTGCGCTTCGAGAAAGGACCGGTCTTCGCCAACCTGGTGCTGGTGGACGAAATCAACCGGGCCACACCTAAGACTCAGGCGGCTCTGCTGGAAGTCATGCAGGAACATGCCGTGACCTCTGGAGGCGAGCGGCACAAATTGCCGGAGCCATTCTTTGTCATGGCCACGCAGAACCCCATGGAAATGGAGGGAACCTACCCGCTGCCGGAAGCGCAGTTGGACCGTTTCATGTTCAAGCTCAAGGTCCCGTTCCCGAACCTGGCGGAACTGGTGGATATTTCCAAGCGCACCACCGGCTTCAAGGAAATGACCGTGGATCCCGTCCTGGATGGACCGGCCGTCATCGAGCTTCAGGAAGCGCTGGCGCACGTCCCCGTGGCGGATCCCATCACGGAATATGCTGCCGCTCTGGTTCTGGCCACACACCCGGATCAACCCCAGTCGGACGATCAGGTGAAGCGATACGTCGCCTATGGTTCCAGTCCCCGGGGATTGCAGTCCCTGATCAAAGGGGCGCGGATCCATGCCGCTCTGGATGGACGCACCGCGGTGGCGGTCGAAGATATTCAACGGGTCGCCTTCTCTGCCTTGCGGCACCGGATGATCCTCAACTTTGAAGGAGAGGCAGAGTCCAAAGATGTCGACAGCATTCTCAAGGATCTCCTGGCGAAGGTTCCGACTCCGGCCAAAAAGGCAGCATGAGGAGCGTGTGGCGAGAGCTCGGTCTGCGATTCAGGATTGGCGCATTTCTCCTGGGCATTGCCTGCTGGGGATGGGCCTCTCTTGGCGTGCAGGCGCAAGAGACTCCGCCGGAAGCGGATCCCTTCGAATCGCAGTCAGTCGCCTATCGCACCGCGCTCCACTACGACCCTTCGCTCCAGGCGCCTCTTGATCAGCTGGTCAAAATGTACCGGGAAAAAGGGCGGATGGCGGAACTCAAGGCGATCTACGAGTCTCACACCTCCCAGTATCCAGCCGACGCCGGCGCCAAGGCCGTGCTCATCCGCATCTACAACGTTGAGAGCGATCCCAAGGCCAAAAATCTCATTCTCCAGGGAATCCAGCAACATCCGGAGAACGCCTACCTGAACTTCCTCCATTTCGAGCTGCTGGAGAAGGAGTCTGAGCCGGGCGCGGTGCAGGCGCTTTCCAAAGCGATTGAACTGGAGCAACGCCCCGATCGCCGGCTGGAATGGATCGAGGTCCTGCTGCAGGAGACCACCGGGACGGACGAACGCGAGGTCGCGGTAACCCACCTCAAGGAATTGCGAGAGGTTCAGCAGGGGAACATCGGTGGGCTGGAAGCGCTGGCTGAGATGATGCATCGCTATGGATTTCCGGAGTTGGGACTGGAAACGGTGGGCGATGCGTTGGCGCTGGATCCTGCGCCGGAGAACCAGGTCAACCTGCAGATGCTCGGTGCCAAGATGGACGCTGCGCTGGGCAACACCGTGCAGGCCGGGGAACGCCTCTCGGGGCTTTTGGAGAAGGTCGCGCCCGATTACTGGCGGCGGTCAGAGATCGTCTCCCTGCGGATCAGCCTGCTGAACTCGGATGCGGCTCGGGAAACGCTTTTGCAGGCAGCCCGGGAGAAGTATGAAGCCCAGCCGGAAAGCGTGGAAGTGGTTCTGGATCTGGTGGAACTGCTGTTGGCAACCGGGCTCCGGAAAGACGCCGCGGAAGTGTTGGTCGAATCCTCCAAGCGGATGCCGCATTCCCAGCCACTGGAACAGAAGGCGTTGGAAGTCTTGGACCGGTTGGGGGAAGACGAGCAAACACTGGCGTACCTGGAAGCCCGCCTGGAGCAGGCTCCCGAACGGCTCGACCTGCGCTATCGCCTCGTGCAGTCGCTCTACCTGGTGGGTGATGAGGCAGGTGCCGCTGCCGAATTTCAGACGGTTTGCGAAGGTCTGACCGGCGATGCGCTGATGGAACGCCGCCTTGATCTGGCTCGTTATCTGCGCCGCATGAATCTGGCGGATTACGCCATTCCGATTCTGGAAACGGTCATCGAGTCCGCTCCCAAACGCCTGGATCTGCGACGTGAACTTGCCGAGGCCCAGTTGGCGGTGGGGAACCGGGAAGGCGCCCGTCGTATTGTGGCGAATTGGGACGATCAAGGCACCTCGATCGAGCACTTTCTGGAGTTTGTGCATCTCATGGTGCAGCAGGATTTCCTGAGCGAAGCCAAGGAAGCCCTGGAGCGTCGCGTGGGACAAAATCCGGAGAGCCTGGAGTTGCGACTCTTACTCGCGGATGTGCTGGCCAGCTTTGGCGATCAACGACTGGGAACCCTGCAATTGCAGGAAGCGCGAGACCTGGCCGATACCACGGCGCGTTATCGGCAGTGGTTGGAGTCCGCCATGCGCTTCCATGAGGAGTTCGATAACACCGATGCGTTCTTTGACAGCGAACAGCAGCGTCTGCTGGCGGATTCGGATGAATGGACCAAGGAACAGATCGCTCGATTCCTGGCGCTTTGTGAGGTGGGAGAGAACAACAAGCAGAACGAGCGCGTGGCGCATCTCCTGCGGACCCAGTTGGCCGAGGGCAACTTGCCTCCGGATCTGGAAGTGGATGTACGCAAGCTCCTGGTCAAGACCTTGGATGAGGACCCGGTTTACTCGCTGGAGGTCGAGACCCTGCTTCGCCAGTTGCTCGAAGATGATCCGGAAGGGGCGGCGGACTACCAACTGCGCCTCGCGCTGCTCTATCATAGCAATCAACGGCCGGACCTGGCTCAGCCTCTGCTGGCAGAGGTGAACTACGAAACAGTGGGAGAACCAGCTCTGCTGAAGTCCTCCCAGGCCGCCTTGGCGGACTATCACATGTATTTCCAGATGCTGACCGGCATGCGCCGATTGGTCACCCTGGAGTCAGGCAATCGTCAGCATTGGGAAAAGCTGCTCAACATGCTGGTGGCCATGGATCGCGAGGTGGAGTTTCGTCAGGTCGTCTGGCGTTTGCTGGGCGGCAGCAAGGATCTCGAACTCAACGAAGAAAGCTCCAAGGCACTGCGAACGCATCTGGCGGATTCCTACTGGCGCTCCATTTCCAAAGCTCTCAACAATCCCAAGACCGGCGCGAGCGAAGTCATGGCTTTGCTGGACTCCCTGGAACGGAGTGTAGGCAGTTCCGAAGACCAGTTGTGGGCACTCTGGGCCCGGGCGTTCTTGCTGAATCGAATGGGGCAGGAGCAGGCCCGGGATGAAGTGGTTCAGGCGCTCTTGGAGCAATGTCAGGTCACCGGCAAAGAGGCCATCGCATTCCCGGACGGCCTGGCGATTCAGACCGGCGCCGCGGAGCAGGTGCTAAAAGAGCCTCCGCCGGTGACGGTCACCGACCCTGGAGCGGGAGAACCTATCAGCGAAGCCCTGTCCATGGGCTGGGGGTTTGAAGTGGACCCCGGCGCGGTCATCATTGATATCGAGCCCGTAGGAGATCAGGTGCTGGTGCTGGACAACCGCCTGACCATCTACGGGGTGCATCGGACTTCCGGTAAACTCCTCTGGATGAAGCGCACCCGCAAGAATCCCGCAGGCGCTTCTCCTTCGGCGACCAACACCGTTCAGAGCCAACTCGGTTCCGGAGTGATCAACCTCAACGGAGGGATCATCGTTTCTCAAGGAGGGAATATCACCATCACGCAGTCTTCGATGACGGCTCGCACCCTCGTTTCCCAGGTGCGACAACATGGGCAGGTCACCTATCCGGTCGACTACTACGCGCCTCAGACATTGCGCCCACTTCAACTTGTAGGGGACGGCTCGCAGCGGTTCTTTGTTCCAGAAGGGCACTTCCTGGTCTGCTACGACGCCGCTTCCGGGGAGTTGGTCTGGTCATCGCCCATCTTGCTCAATGGAGAAGCCCGGGCTTCGGAGCTCAAAGACGTTGCGGAGCCGCTGCTGGAGTACGCGCTGGTGGGCGAGAGGATCATTTGCTTCGATCCGCGCACCAGCATGGCTGCCAGCGTCGAGGCCAGTTCCGGCAAGATTCTCTGGCTGAAACAAATCGAGAATTCCGCTGGGGAAGAGGGGAAAACCATCATTCGGGCCGCCCTCAATTCTGGCGCCGCCTTTGGCTCGGAGCGGATGCTGATCTATGGAGATCGCTCCGCCATTCTCGATTCCCGCACTGGCGAAGTGATGTGGCAGTTTGACGGCGACATCCCGCACCGGTTTCCGCTGCAACTGCATTCTGCGGAGGAGGAAAGCGTTCTGGCCGCCATGACCTACACGCCAGACCTGATGCCGACATCGTACGTGAGTCACCTGACCAATGCCTCGGAGCGGGGCGCCCAGGTGGATTCTTTCCTGAAGTACGATGCCGCCCTGGTGGCGCCAGCCCTGCGGGACGAGGAGCGTGTGCGACGGTGCGCCGCCCATCTCGGGATCGGGCAGCGCGACCGGCTCGAGCGTCACCGAAGAGGCGGCA
>JBHIXE010000071.1:5181-11406 GCA_041984905.1 Verrucomicrobiales bacterium
TGGGTCCGAAAGGCATTGGCGTCTACTCCCTGGATCTGCCTCTGGCCGGCCGGCAGTATCCCATCAACGGAATCTACCTGGGCGGCAGCACGAACCGGGCCTGTGTTCGTACTTCTGACACCATCGAGATCCTGGACCTGACGGATGGATACGTGGAGAGCATCCCCTTGAATGCGCAGCCGGGTGAGCGTGTGGAGACGCTGGTGGAAGGGAACCGGGTCTACGCCTGTAGTGTTCAGGGGCTTCGCTGTTGGAATCTCCATACGGGGCGCCGGATCTTCGATGTGCCCTGGCCGGCTGAACTCGCCCAATACGCGCAGAAACATCGCGGCTTTCAGCAGCAGCCAGGGACGACTCTCTACTGGCAGGGCGTTGCCGAGAGCCAGGTGGGTTCCTCCAACTCCGCGCGGGTGTGCTACCCCATTCGTACGGAAGCGAGCGGCGGACAGTTGTATGTGTTGATCAGTGATCGGGTGATGGCCGCGTTAACTCCCCGGAAAGCGGCTGGTGAAGGTTAGAATCGATGGCAAAAAAGATCTCACAATCCGTTGAAACCGAGGAGTTGTTCGATGCACAGTTTCTCGACAGGCTCCGTGCGATGTTCCTGCGGCTTCGCAAGCGCAAGCAGCTCAAAAAGAAGGGGCTGCAGTCGACACCAGCCACCGGCTTCACGCGGGAGTTCAAGGACTACCGCCAGTACACGCCGGATGACGACTACCGGAGCATTGACTGGCGATTGTATGCCCGTCTGGAGCGGCTCTTCATCCGGCTTTATGAAGAGGTGCAAGAGTTCCACATTCACGTGGTGATCGACTCCAGCGCATCCATGGCGCATCCCTTCCATGAAAAGCGGATGAACGCGTTGCGATTGGCGGTGGCGCTGTCTTACCTGGGACTGATCAGTCACCACCGCGTGTCCGTCTACGCGATGAAAGAGCAGGTGATTGACGCTCTGCCTCCCTTGAAGGGACAGGGCAACATTCAGCGGGTCATTGAGTTCCTCTCCAAGCTGGAGTTTGGGGGAACGACCCATCTCCGGCAGTGTTTCCGGGAGTTCAAACCGAGCCGCCAGCGTTATGGGATTATCTTCGTGCTCTCGGATATGTTCGGGCAGGATATCTCCTCCGCGGAGAAAGCCCTCCGCCATGCCTCGTCCTGGCCGGGAGAGACTCACGTGATTCACATTCTTCATCCCTGGGAACGCAAACCCGATATGGAGGGAGAAATTCAGCTGGTGGATGTCGAAACGGATGAAGTGCGGAAACTCTGGTTTACCAAACGTGATCTGAAGCGCTACACGGAAACCTTTGAAGCCTACCTGGAGTCGGTCGAGCGCGCCTGTCTCACCCGGCAGATTGACTACATGCAGTGGGACACGGACGGGTCGTTCGAAGATCTTTTCCTGAACCTTTTGTCCCGGGGATCGGCCTTGGCGGGATCCTCCTAAGGCCTCACGACGACGATGCAGTTTATCAATCCGCAGTTCTGGTGGCTTGGCTTACTGGCGATCATCCCGGTCGTCCTGTATCTCTTTCGCCGGCGTTCCAAGACCTTCCAGGTGTCGACCCTGGTGTTCTTCAAGTCCCTCGCGAGGGAGCACCAGGAGAGTGCCTGGCTGCGTCGCTTGAAGCGGATCCTGTCTCTGCTCCTGACGCTCTTGCTTCTGCTTGGAGCCGTGTCCGCATTGACCCGGATCGTCTTTTCTCCCGTCACGGACACGCGCAACGTGGTGATCCTTCTGGACCGGTCCGCCTCCATGCAGGTCAAAGACGAAAACGGTCAATCCCGCCTGGAAGCTGGCAAGGCGCTGATTCGCAATCGGCTGGAAGGATTGAGCGACTCTGTCGGCGTCTCCCTGATCGCTTACGATTCCCGTTCTGAGATTCTCATGCCTCGGACGCTGAAGCGGCGGGCGCTGCTCTCGGCTTTGGATGAAGTGGACGTACGGCCCGTGTCACAGAACGAAGACGCCGCCCTGGATGCCGCCAAGATTCTGGCGAAGCTGGAGATCCCCTCGGAAATCTGGCATGTCTCGGATCAGCCAGCGTCCCTCGAGACGCAGTTACCGGAAGGGGTGAACCTTGTGGGCCTGCCGGTGAGCCTGGAGCAAACGACCAACGTCGGCATCACGGCTTTCCAGATCCGCAAGCTGCCACTCCAGGCCTCTCGCTACACGGCATTCCTCCAGGTCATGTGCAATGAGTCTGCTCCCGAGAAAGTGGAGGGAATGATCGAGGTTCGGGTGGGCGGTGTTTACCTGGCACCCCGTTCCTTCGAATTGGAGCCCGGCAAGACCGTAGGATTTGAGATCCCGATCGATGGAGCGGAGGAACAACTCCTGCAATTGCAGGTGAACGCGGAGGGGGACAGCCTGGCGCTCGACAACTCCATCCTGGTTCCGCTACCGGAGTCCCGGCCCATCGTGGTGGCGCGCTTTGCCCAGGATCCCGATCCCTACACGCACCTGGCGCTGCAATCCCTGGTGAAGGAAGGGGAGCTGAATATCTGGTCAGCCAGTCCGGATCAATGGCCGCTGGAAGATGTGGACGTGGTCCTTTTTGAAAACTGGTTGCCAGCGGAGTGGCCCAAGGATGTTCCCGCGATCATTCTCAATCCGCCCGGTGGCGCAGACAGTCCCCAGTTGCGGCTTGGTCCCCTTTATGTGAACCGACTCCGCACCGGAATTCCCTATCGGGATATCCGGGTCGCCAATGAGGATCATCCCTTGTTGTTCCGGGTCAGTAGCTCGCGAATTGCCCTGACCCAGACCTCCGTTTTCGACATCTCCGGTTCGCTGGAACCGCTCTGGTTTGCGGGAGCGGAGCCGGTATTGGCGGCGGGAACGGTGGAAGGTCAACGCATGGTGCTGATGGGCTTTTCTCCCCAGATGTCGGAGCGATTGCCCTTCACGGCGTCTTTCCCCATCCTGATCGGCAACGCCATCTACTGGTGTGCGGAGGGTGGCAAGAGCGAGGCGGAACGCTTCCAGTCTCGCAAGACCGGGGATGTAGTCGCCGTCACTGGAGAGACGTTGAACTGGACGCAACTGGTGGACGGCAAGATGTCCGGCGGGAGCGACCCGATTCGCCAGGGCCTGGTGGAACTGGAGCGCACCGGCGTGTGGGAATCGGATTCCGGCCAGCGAGGCTCCGCTCACCTGCTGTCACGGGCAGAGACGAATGTGCCGACGGTTTCCTCCGAAGCGGAGGAATCGACCATTGATGCGCGTCGATCGCAGCGGCTCCTTCTGGGCGAAGTCACCTGGCTGATCCTGGCGATCGTGCTCGGGGTTCTCCTCATCGAGAGCATTTTGTTTCACTGGTTCGCGGTCTATTAACCCCCCTAACCGATCTTCATGGACTGGCAGAATCCTTACCTCTTACTTCTCATCCCCGTCGCCCTGGCAGTGCTTCTGCTGGCGGATGCGCGTTCGTCGCATCCCATGTCGTCGCTGCGCAAGCGGATGCTGCTCATGGTCCGCTCTCTGCTGGTGATCCTCGTGATCGTGGCTCTCGCATCGCCGGCATGGGTCGTACGAAGCCAACAGCAGGCCGTCGTCTTTGTGCTGGATCATTCTCAGAGTTTGGGGGAACAGGGCGTGGCGCGTGCCTACCAGGCGCTGAAACAATTGCGTTCCCAGATGGGGGATGGCGTGGAAGTGGGCGTTGTGTCTGCGGGCAAGGAAGGAACCGTTCTGGCCTATCCAGGTGAGTCTGTTTCCAATCTGGAGCCGGACAGGGACCTAATGGATACCGATGGGGCGGCCACGGATCTTTCCAAGGCCATCACGCTCTCGAAGGCCGTGTTCCCCGCAGGAACTTCCCGTCACATCGTTCTCCTGACGGACGGGCAAGAAACCGCGGGCAATCTGGAAGACTCCTCGCGCGGTGCCGCCGTCACCGGCTTCCGAATCCACTCCGTGCCGATTTCAGGGGAGCAACGACCAGACGTGCGGGTCACCAGCCTCGTCAGTTCTCAGTCGCGGGTCAGCGAAGGCGCGTCGATCGATCTGACGGCGACTTTGCAGGCATCGATCGCGGGGAGTGGAGAGGTGAAGCTCTACGAGAACGGCCTCGAAGTGGACAAGCAGGAGATCACCCTGGAAGCCGGGCAAACTCAGCAACTGGTCTTCCGCCGGTCTCCGGACAAACGCAATACTTACCGTTATCGCGTTGTGATCGAGGGATTTGAGCAGGATGCGATTCCTGAGAACAACGAGTCCCTCGCGATTGTCGATGTCATGGGCAAGCCGCTCTTGCTCTATGTGGAAGGCGAGCAGGGCGAGTCCAAATACCTGATGCAGGCCATGGCTCGGGAAGGGATTCGCCTCGATCTGCGCAAGCCGAGTCAGATTCCGGCGGATCCCCTGACCCTGGAAGCCTATGATGCGGTGATCTTCTCCGACGTGGCTGCTCACGAGATCGGCGAAGCCCGGATGATCGCCGTACGGGACTACGTAGAGAAGCTGGGCGGAGGGTTTGTCATGATTGGCGGCACCAACTCGTTTGGTGTGGGTGGCTATTACCGGACGCCGATCGAAGAATTGCTCCCACTCAAGTTGCGGGGACCGGATCAGGAAGAGGAACAGTCCTCCGCGCTCGCGCTGGTGATTGACCGGTCGGGATCCATGTCCGGTCAGAAGATCGAGATCTGTAAGTCGGCCGCGATCGCCACGGCGGATCTCCTCAACGACAAGGATTACATCGGCATCTTTGCCTTCGACTCCAGCGTGCACACGGTGGTGCCGATGACGCGCGTCGGTTCGACCAATTCGATCGCGGGCCAGATCTCCATGCTCTCTTCCGGTGGGGGAACGAACATCTACCCGGGCATGTCCCAGGCGCGCTCGGAACTCGGTAAGGTGAAAGCCAAGATCAAGCACATGATCGTGCTCACGGACGGCCAGACTTCCGGGCAGGGCTATCAGGCGTTGGCGGCTCAGTGCAACTCGGAAGGCATCACCATCTCCACCGTAGCCGTGGGTTCAGGCGCTCAGATCGGTCTCCTGCAAGCCATTGCTGCTGCGGGTGGTGGAAAGGCTTACGTGACCATGGATCCGACTGCGATCACCCGGATCTTCACTCAGGACACCATGGTTCACACGGGCCGCTTGATTCGGGAAGAGCCCTTCCAGCCGGAATTGGTGGAGGATCATCCCATGCTTCGTAACTGGGAGGATTCCCAGGCGCCACCGCTCTTGGGTTACGTGAAGACGAATCGCAAGTCGACTTCTCAGGTCCCGCTGGTGACGAGCTCGGGCGACCCCTTGCTGGGCTACTGGCGCTATGGCCTTGGCAAAGTCACCGCCTTCACCTCGGACTGCAAGTCGCGCTGGGCTGCGCTCTGGGTGAGCAACTGGGACGGCTACTCCAAGCTCTGGGCTCAGATCATGCGGGAAACCGCGCGGGCGCCTCAAGGGCGGAACATGGATCTACGCTTGGAAACCGAAGGTGTGGATACGGCAATTGTCGTCGATCTCATGGCCGATGCTGGGACGCGCCGGAACGATGCCCAGGTCGAGGCGGATATCTTCTTCTCCCCACCCAACGCTTTGGGCTCCAGCATGCAGAAGATCAGCACCAAGGATCTGCAACAGGAGGGACCAGGCCTCTACAAATCCACCTTCCGGCCGACCGAAGCCGGTGTCTACCTGGTGCGAGCTCGTTCCGGAGCCCAACTCGTATCCGCTGGCCATGTCCACAATCCCTCCGGCGAAGTGGCCACGGGCGAGGTCGACACCGAACTCCTGAAGCGAGTCGCCCAAATCACTGGCGGTCAGTATCTGGAGTCCCCAGATACCAAGTTGGAACTGACCGGCTCCAACGTCTCTCACTATCTCGAGCTTTGGCCCTACCTGATCATGGTCTTCCTGGGACTGCTGCTCGTCGATATCTCCATCCGCCGCTGGGAGAACCTGCAGGGGATGTTTGAGTTCGTACGAGGCAGGTAGGGGTTCAGTGAACAGTGCGACAGTAGACAGTGAACAGTCCGGACCGACGTCCTTAAACTAGTAAGCTAAACAATGCCTGAGGTCAGTTGCCGGTTTAATGTTCGCATTGGAGACGTTGCCAGGGTTAGCAGTGATTTCATCTATTTGGAGTCCCCGGAAGCCGTCAAGGAGTTGGCTCTCATCGCTGGAATTGAAGTCAATGCAGACGAGGAAATTCTCCAATTCAGAGTCGAATTGGACGAAGGAGCCCCGGAACTTCATAGTTTGCTGCAAGC
>JBHIXE010000071.1:11434-17559 GCA_041984905.1 Verrucomicrobiales bacterium
TCGGCAGCATGTCTTCTGGATGCAGCGCTGGCGAACCTATCTGGATCGAGAGCTGGATCAGTATGAACTACTCTGTATTAGTTTTGTGGATCGGATCATTGCTGGCTTCAGACAAGGAACTCCCGAGCAAGTGGAAGCAGAACAATACTGTGTTGACCCCGGGACTGTTGACAAAGAGGTGAGGTTGGGAACTCTCATGCCTTTTCACGGCTTGGGAGTAAAGGACGACCTCCGTGCTGAACTGGAAACGCTCGGTCTCAAATCGCTAAAGTTTGCAACACTTGTCGATGGAGACGGGATTTCGCTTCTGAGCAGTTCTGTTGTGATGCCTCGTTGCCAGTTGCCACTGGTGGACGGGGAGGCACGCTTGGTCGAACCAGATGACTGGCCAACCAAGTTTAGTAGAAAGAACTATGACGACCGAGGCTACTATCCACCCGTACTGTCCTACAAGACGGAGGAGGTTCGAGCCTTGCCGCCCTTCGATATCGCAGTCACCAGGGAGTTGGTCGGTGGCGCCAGTCGCCCCAGGGCATTCCGCATGTGCATCGTGAGTCAGAAGTTTCGCTCTGAGCTTCAGCGGCTGAAAGTGCCTGCGATTCTATACACCCCAGTGAAACTTCTTTGAGCGAATTCGACGCCGCGAGTCTTAGTGCCAACAGCACCGGTCCTGACTGTTCACTGTTCACTGTCGCACTGTCGCACTGTCGCACTGTCGCACTGTCGCACTGTCGCACTGTCGCACTGTCGCACTGTCGCACTGAGCAGACTACATCTTCTTCCGATCCCGCGTATCCGTCTCGCCGCGTTTCTTTCCGCCATGCGCGGGGGCGTGTTCGAGGATGCGGTCGGCGAGTCGGGAGAAGGGCAGGCTCTGCAGATAAACCGTGCCGGTTCCATGCAGGGTGGTGAGGAAGATGCCTTCCCCGCCGAAGAAGATGGACTTGAGGCCGCCGGCCATCGCGATCTTGTAGTCAATGCCCTGGGAGAACCCGACGAGACAGCCGGTATCGACCCGTAGTGTGTCTCCCTTGAGCTCTTTCTTGATGATGGTGCCACCAGCGTGGAGGAAGGCCATGCCGTCGCCTTTGAGTTTCTGCAGGATGAAACCCTCTTTACCGAAGAAGCCCGCCCCGATGCGCTTGTTCAGGGTCACGGAGATGTTCGTGCCGCGTGCTGCACAAAGGAAGGCGTCCTTCTGACATATGATCTCGCCGCCGACTTCCGCCAGATCGATCGGCATGATCTTGCCGGGGTAGGGCGAGGCGAAGGCGACCCGGCGTTTGCCCTCACGAGCCTTGTTCGTGAAGTGGGTCATGAAGATCGACTCCCCGGTGATGGCGCGTTTGCCGAGACCCACGAGCTTGCCTAGGACGTTCTTTTCCGCCACCGAGCCGTCACCCATGCAGGTCTGGAACTCGATGTCGTCCTCCATGTAGTTCATGGCGCCGGCTTCCGCGACAACCGTTTCTCCCGGGTCGAGCTCGACCTCCAGCACCTGGATGTCGCTCCCAAAGATTTCGTAGTCGATCTCGTGACTTTTCATCAGGGCAATACCCTAACGCAGAGTCGACGGGGAGGAAGCTACAAAAAGCGGTGGGTTTTGTACGGAGAGCCGCCAGATGGCGATTACCGAACTACTCTCCGGTCAAGGGCGCGGACCACTCGATCTGCCTGGTGTCCTCGGCTTCGAGTTGCTCAGACATCATCTTCCGCTTGTCGGCGCGCATTTGACGGAGCATTTCCTGCTGCCGCTGGGAGGCAGCCCGGTTGTCAGCGGCAGAGCCGGTTTCGCAGCCGGTCAATAGAAGAGGCGACAAGGCCAGCCCGAGAGACAAGCCCAATTTGAAAATGGATTGGAAGGATAAAACTTTCATGGTGGGTGAATCAGAATCCCTCATTCTGCCCAATCCAGACCTTCCCTGCAATCTTGGAGTTACCCGTTCACCTCTCGGAAAGTTGCGCAATCTGGCTTAGGAGTATTGACACGACGGACGAGCCTGTAGGAGACTCCGGGAACGATTCCCTCAGAAACCCAACGGAACATGAAGAAGTTACGCGCATTGATTCTTATGGGGGCGATGATCTCCGCCCTGTCCATCAGCGCCCACGCTGGTGATGGCCCCACGACCGTGCAGACCACGGCTCCTGCAAAACCAAGTCCGTTTGCTGGGCTCTCGGGACTTTTCCGTCCCTTCGGCAAAGTGGCCAAAGGAACGGCTGACTGGGCCGGATCCGTGACCGTGGGCACAGCCGAAGAGCTGGGCCGAACCTCCACGGGAGCAGTTCATGGCAGTGGCAAGATGGTGTCTGGCTCAGGCCAGGCTTATCAGAAGGGCCTTGGCAAGTACCTGACTGACACGCTGGACGACAACAAGTAGTCGCTCAGACATCCTACAGATTTTGATTTCTCCATGGCGGGCTTCATTCCGAGGCCCGCCATTTTTCGTCTTTGTATTCCCGGAACCGGTAATACTTGGGATGGCTGTCGAGCCGAACATGGAGCCACGAGACGCCCATCCCCGCAGTGCTGACCCAGATTGGGTCGTTGGACAGCATCTCCCGGAAGGTCGCCCCCAAGGTGCGAAGGAGTTCGTGCACCTGAGCATCGGGTGCATACCGAAGAAAGCTCAACAGATGAGCATAGTTCTGGGACGGACTGCTGCCTTCGGGGACCACCAAGGTGGCATCTCCGCCTAGATTCTGGAAGAGGACGACTAGTCTCTCCGGGGCTGTCCCGAAGTGCCCCTGAAATTGGCGGGTGTCCGGTTGGGCTTGAGCCAGATGGGACGCCGGCACCCATACAAACTCAAAGGCGTGATCGGCTGAAGAAAGCGTGCAGGGCGGAGTCTCCCAGAAGATCGCCTCCGTTGGGCGCGAAACGAGATAGTCACGGAAGGCGGAACGGGCTTCTGCCTGATTCTCCAGCTGCTCGTAGAAGGAACGAAACGTCGCCTGCTCCCCAGCGATCATCGGCCGGACTCGGGTTGCCGCATTCGCGGGTTGTTCTTCGAAAGTCATGAGTGTTTTTCCTGGGTGAAGATGCCGGATTCTCTTCTCATTGGCGGCCTGGCGGTCTAATTGGTTGAAAATCGAAAGAGCGCAGCAATCGATTTGACGGATGAAGGGACGGATTTTTGTAACGGGACATTCAGGAATGGTGGGGAGCGCGCTGGTGCGCCGGATCACGCCGTTGCCCGATTGCGAAGTGATCACGGCCACTCGACGGGATGTCGATTTGACCCAGCAACTTGCCGTGAGGGAATTCCTGGCCTCGGAAAAGCCGGATTGCATCATCATTGCCGCAGCGAAAGTAGGAGGGATCCAGGCGAACAAGACCTATCCGGCGGAGTTCATCTACGAGAAC
The DNA here is from genome assembly GCA_041984905.1 of Verrucomicrobiales bacterium. GTDB lineage: Bacteria > Verrucomicrobiota > Verrucomicrobiia > Verrucomicrobiales > DEV007 > JBHIXE01. The sequence goes on from JBHIXE010000071.1 coordinate 14,802, forward strand.
CTCATGATCGAGAGCAATCTGATCCACGAGGCCTATATCGCCGGAGTTTCTCGAGTGCTTTTTCTGGCGAGTTCCGCCATTTATCCCAAGCTGGCGGAGCAACCCATGCGGGAGGAATCCTTGCTGACGGGGCCTCTGGAACCTACGAACGAAGCCTACTCCGTCGCCAAGATCGCCGGGCTGAAGCTGTGTCAGTACTATCGCCAGCAATACGGCGTCCTCTATCACACCGCCTTGCCGACCAATCTCTTTGGTCCTGGCGACAACTACCACCCGGAGAACTCGCATGTGGTTCCCGGCATGCTGCGCCGGTTTCACGAAGCGCGAGAAGCGGGATCCTCCAAGGTCACGATCTGGGGAACGGGATCGCCGTTGAGGGAATTTCTCAATGTCGATGATGTGGCGAGTGCCTGCTGCCATTTGCTGGACCTGGAGGAGCCGCCGGATTGGATCAATGTGGGCTCTGGGGAGGAAGTCAGCATTGGGGACCTTGCCCGGCTTGTCGGCAAGATCGTCGGGTTCGAGGGAGAGATCGCTTTCGATACCAGCAAGCCGGATGGGACGCCGCGCAAGCTAATGGATTCCAGCAAGTTACTGGCGACGGGCTGGAAGCCGAGATTCAGCCTGGAGGAAGGACTGGCGGATGCTTATCGGCACTTCGCCGCAGAGGTGGCTTTGGGTGTCCGGGAACACTGAGAGGCTTCAGGGAAATTGCGTCGATTTGCCCGCGAATACTTCAGGAGGCGTAAGGAATGACGCATGGCACAAGACAGACTTGTCTGTAACACATTAACCATTATACTCTTTTTGTTATGAGCAAACCCGTTTCCCTTACCAGCCACAATTTTGATTCCACCCTCAATGAATCCGGTAAAGTCGCCCTGGTCGACTTCTGGGCGCCCTGGTGCGGCCCTTGCCAGATGCAGCTGCCCTTTCTGGAGCAACTCGCCAAGGAAGTGGGGGACGACTACGTCATCGCCAAGGTGAACGTGGATGAAGAGCCCCAACTGGCGCAACGTTTCCAAGTGCGGTCAATCCCTATGATCGCCGTTGTCCGGGATGGCCATGTCGTGAAGACCCACGTCGGTCTCACCAACCCTGCCGTCTTGAAAAACAGCTTGGAAGAAGCTGCAGGAGTCAGCGCCTAGCGAGGCAAGCCCCAAGTCAGTCAGTTTCAGAAACCGGTCTCCAACCACGGTTGGGGCCGGTTTTTGATTTACTGAAGCGGCGGCTCAAACACATCGAACCCCTGGATCGCCACGTCACCGTCTCCCTGACAGGTGATGGTGACGCTGTGCCAGTCGTTGGACGCATTCTGCACCAGGGACTGGGCCCAGAGTGAAGCCTCTGCCTTGTCGGAGGCGAAGGAGACTTCCGGCGTCGTGGCGCGATAGACGGTCCAACTGAAGGTGTCGCCGGTGCGGTTGGAGTGGGCGCCATCCTTGTCCAGGCGGCGCCTCCAGAGGGCTGTGGGCACCTCGATCTGGCCGGAATCACTGGTGAAGTCCCCACCATTGTTGCCCTTGCCGTCCGGACCGGTCACGGAGCCAATCAACTGGTAGTCACCTTGGTCGGAGATCATCTTCAGGGTCCACTCCTGGGGCACAACATTCTTGCGGAGACGGATGGCATGTGGCGCACGATCCGCCGATAAACCGCGATCTGGCATGAAGTTGTCGGGTCCGGGGATGATCAGCGTCGTGTGAAAAGCGGGATATTCCTCTGCTGCCTGGTCGTCAATCCTGACAGTTGCAGTGCCACCGCCAGCGACGCTCGTTCCGATAAGATCGACCCGGTTGCCCTTGAATCGCAGGGTCAGGCTGGCACCCTTTTCTGAGCTCTTCAGAACGTCGCCGTCCTGTGTCCAGGTGCCGGATTGGGTGAGAGTTTCCCCATCCCGAATGCTGCTGGGAGAGATGGCGGTGAGGCGGCGTTCGCGCTCGTCCGGGTTGTAAGCCGGTGCGTCGTTGGGCGTGATGTGGCGGGCAATATTCTCGTTAATCACCAGCGCCCCGTGATCGCTCTGGTGGACGGCATCCCGGAGCAGATAGTGGATGTCCTGCTGCTGTTCCTTGAGGTAGGCTGCCCATTCCCGGCGGCTTTCCACGAATTCGACTCCGTGCTTGGCCGCGATCAGGCGGATGCTGTCCCACTGTTCATTGTCGATCGTTTCCGGGCTGATGACTTCGTCTCGCTCCCGCAGGTGAAGGCTGGCGATGATGAGGTCCGCGGTAGAGCGCTTGCGGAAATCCGTGAGAAGCACATCCAGATCCTCGGCATTGCCCCCGGAATACAGAATCACCAGGTCCGGTTGCTCGCCCACGACCAGTTGTTGCATCCAGCCCTGGGTATAGTCGAACTCCACGGCGGAGCCGACATGCTTGTAGTAACGGACTTCCGGAGCCTCAGGGAAGGTCGACCGGATATGCTGCACCAGCGGTTCGCCGTTACCCAGCATGTTCGTGTAGCTGGAGCCGATCCCCATCACTAAGAGGGGGCGAACCGGTTCACGGGGAGATTGGAGTTTGCGGAGAAAGAGAGCCAGGTTTTGCCCGTCATCGGGGCGGGGTGCCAGATCCCGCTTTGGATAGGTGCTTCGCCATCCGGCATAAGCTTTGCTGAACTCCACTTCGGAGGCTTCCCGGTAGCGGACGTCGTCCACCGCGATGTTCAGGTTGGCGGGCAGATTGAAGAGCAGACGTGCCGACTCGGCCTCCATCGCCGAGCGCACGTAGAATCCGATTCGGCGCCATTCTCC
>JBHIXE010000071.1:17569-17856 GCA_041984905.1 Verrucomicrobiales bacterium
TACCAGATATCCGCCACTTGCCTCGCCATCGGTACGCAGCCACATGGAGACGAGATATGGCTGCCAGGACTTCGCGGGCAGGTTATCCAAAACAAGCCGCAGCTTCTCACCCGGCTTGCTGGCCAGATAACGGTTCCCGTCCGGGGCATCGCCCTCTGCCCAATCCCACCCCCAGAGTGTCCACCCTTGCCCCGATTCCGCGGTGGATTCAAAGCTGTGATTGGGGATCTCGTGACTGGTCAGACCCGGTTCAATGGGAAAGTAGGTCTCACCGATGGAAACGAGCC
>JBHIXE010000072.1:0-17781 GCA_041984905.1 Verrucomicrobiales bacterium
GCGAAGGCCGCGGCGGTCAGCTCGATGCCGTTGACCTCGCCGGCGCCGAGGGCGGGGTCGTAGACCGTGGTGATGATCACCAGCGCGGTCATGGTGCAGATCACCACCGTGTCGATGAACGGTTCGAGTCCCGCGACGACACCTTCGGTGACCGGTTCCCGCGTCCTGACGGCCGAGTGTGCGATCGGCGCCGAGCCGATGCCGGACTCGGACGAGAACAGCGCGCGCTTCATGCCGAAGATGAAAGCCGTACCCATGCTGGCGCCGACGAACGCGCCTCCGGCCTCGGCCGGGGAGAACGCGCAGCGGAAGATCATCGCGAAGGTGTCCGGAATCCGTTCGGCGTTGACGAACAGCACGTACAGCGCGGCGATCACGTAGATGCCGCACATCAACGGTACCAGTACACCGGCAATGCTGCCGATGCGACGGATGCCGCCGAGAATCACCGCCGCCACCAGCACCGCCATCACCAGTCCCGACAGCCAGGTGGGCACGCCGAAGTAGGCGCGGGCGATTTCCGAGGCATTCCAGGCCTGGAACATGTTGCCGCCGGTGATGCCGAAGGCGATCAGCGCGATCGTGAACAGGGCGCCGGCAATCAGTCCGAGCCTGGCGAGTTTCGGACTCAGTTCCGCCAGCCCCCGCTTGCATACCCACATCGTGCCGCCGTGCGGATTGTCCGGATCGCTGACGTCGCGATAGAGCATCGACAGCGTGACTTCGGTGGTCTTCAGCGCCATTCCCACCAGCCCGACCATCCACATCCAGGTTTTCATGCTCGTCGAAGAAGAGGGTTTAAGGATAAGTTCTATCGAGGACTATTACGACCCCACTCCCATCTGGGGCACCCCTTCCCCGGACAGGCATGAGGGCCAACTTCATTGATTTCTCTGCCATTCAAAGAGATCCTATCCAGCTATGAGCGCGGAATCTACTACCCGGCTGGCCACGTTGGCGGACGCCGCGGAAATCGCTCGCATTCATGTGGATACCTGGCAGGTGGCCTACCGAGGCCAAATTCCGGATGCGACCCTAGACAATCTCGACCGCGAGCGCCGATTCCAGGTCTGGAGCGAGATCCTGGTGGCGCCCCAGCACTCGGTCTGGGTGGCGATGGCCGGCGATGAGATGGCAGGATTCTGCGATCTGATTCCCTCCCGGGATGAGGATGCCTCGGAAACGACTGGCGAAATCGCGGCGATTTACATCCACCCCGATCACTGGCGCTGCGGTCACGCGCAACGGCTCTTCGAGGCGGCCCGAGACAAGGCCATAGAGCGTGGATTCAAAGAACTTACGCTTTGGGTGCTGGATACCAACCTTCAGGCTCAGCAATACTATGAGGCGATGGGATTCCAGGCCGATGGGGCGAAGAAGGTTGAGCAACGCCCCACCTATGAGATGCATGAATTGCGCTATCGCCAGTCGATCGCGGAGACCGGATCAGGATAGCTGATGCAGGATTTCCAGATGGACGTTGTTGAAGTCCGGATCATCCACATGCCCGCGATGGTGACAAGTCAGGCCCGAAGGTAGTTCCTCCATGCGCACCTCTTCCCCTTCCGGAATGATGGCTCCCTGCGCCTGAATGACGATGAAGCGGTTGCACAGCTCGATCGCGGCTTCCCGATGCATTTCCGGGACCTGGTGAATGCTGATGTCCGGGCGACCGAACTTCCGCATCCCGCGAGTGTGAATCCACTCCGTTCCGCTCGTGTCTTCGGAGACCAGGATGACCGTGTGATTGAGAGGAGACGCCGCTGCGGGAGCAAAGATTCGCTCTTCCCAGGCTTCTGGAGACCACCAGCGAAACATCTGGGGATCATAGATTGCCACCCCGCCCGAGTTGAGGAAATGGGTGGTCACACCGACGGTATCGCGCAGGTAATTCAGCGTCGGCGGATCCTCGAAGGTTCCCCGGATCACAAGGCAATGGTTCTGCTCCGCGATTCGAGAGGCCAGCGTAGGGTCGGTTTCCTGCAATTGTTCCCAAAGGTATCCCTCTCGAAAGGTCTCGAGCACTTCCGGGCTTTTCTCGGGTCCGTAGCCCATCAGGCTCAGTTCCTCCGGCACTCCAGCCACGCGATATTTGGAAGCGGAAAGCGACGTCTCCTTGTCCACTTGCCCGTAGACCACATAGAAGAGCATCGCCTCACCTCCTCCGGGAACGTAATAGTCTCGGGGCCAGGTTGGGATTTCAGGCGGATCATCAGACACAGGCTTGGTCATCTAAAGGTGAAAACGCCAGGATCTCAAAGAGAAAGCCCCTTGGATTTGTCCCATGCTGCTTGCCTTCGAGTTCAAAGATTTGCTGATCCTGGTTCCTCTCCTGTGCTTTTTCGGATTCGCTCTGGGACTGAGACAGGTGCTGCTTCGCCTTCGCCCCCAGTGCCCAATCTGCAAGAAATTGGTCCCCCTAATCCACCAGGGAGAGAACCGGAGGGTGATCTTTCGCTGCGAGCACTGTGGCCATATTCGGGAAACCAATGGTCTGGGATTCCGGCTGGAGGGTTCCTACGGGAGTTTGCTTCGACTCGCCTCCGAGTGGCCGCCCCATAACGGCTCCGTCACCATCGTGAATCTGGAAACCATGTCCATTGGGCCGCTGCGCTTTGGCGATGCCCTGGATAGCGTGGCGAAGGTCGGCAAGCCCGGCCCCATCGGATGGACCGGCAAAGGTGCGACCGGTTGGTTCCAGGCGACAGGATACGCGGAGCTTCTCTATCCGGAAGCAGGTTTCCAGCTAGACTTCGATGAGGAGCGGTTCGCCTATGTCGCCTTTTTCATCGGACCCGACCCGCATTTGCCGAACTGGGATCCCCTGCGATATTCCGAGCCGGTCGTGTTGGGCTTGGGGCCGAATCCCTGGCAGCTCAGTCAGGATACGAGCCGCGCCGAGATTGAGCAAAAACTCGGAACGCCCTTGAAGGTGGATGAGGATCTGGATGAAACGGTGCTCTTCTACGTTCTCCATGGAGTGAACCTGGAGTTTGAGTTGGACAAGTCCGGTCAGCTCAAGCGCTTCAACCTCTTTCCTGCCGAGGAGTGGATTCTGGATTCCCTCGACAGGGAGAGCCGGGAACAGGTCCGATCGCAGTTTCCGCTGTAGTGCCAGTCGGTAGTGGCTCTATTAGAGTTGTTCAGCGCGGACCAATTCCTCCCAACGCGCGATCAAGAGATCCGTATAGGTCGCCGAATCGATGGAATAAGCACCCAGCGAAAATCCGTCGTTCAATTCCACCAAGGCGGTCTGGCCACTTTCCAGTATGCCGTAGTCAATGCCATACCCGGCATAGCTCTCGCCAGACTCCGCGAGGAGGCGAATGCCTTCCCTGACTACATCAAGGTCCAGTGAACTGGCAGCATCTCCCGCGTAATGATCTACCGCTCTGACCTCATCCTCAATCACATAGACACGATATTCCGCCATCCAGGTAACCACATCAGAACACACCACTGGTTCCAGCGCGGAAATACCAGACAGTTCCTCGAAATCGTCTTCTCTCTCTACGATCTTCCCCGTAAAGAGCTTCCGACGGACTTGTGGCTTTATGAACATGGGATCCGGAAAACTGCTATGAAATCGAGCTTCTTCCTCGCCAAAGGTCGAGGGCCAGACCCGGCGATGAAGCTGATGGCTGAGAACCGATGGATAGGATTCGCCCTTGGGAATCGGAACCTCCAGTTGCTGAAGGGCGATGTGCAGACAGTCGATATCGCCGACGACCAAGGTCTGGGGGCTCAGCGGGACTTGCCTACGACGGAGTTTCTTGATGCTGGAGCACTCGAAGGGAATCCCTCGCCTGGTTACTTCCTCCGCCACGAGTTTCTCTTCCCGCGCGAGTCGACCACTCGATTGCTGGGCCAACCATGCTCGCTCGATCATCTCCGGAGAAGCCTAGTAGTTCCCGTCCCGAGCCTCAAAGTGCGTCGGCTTTCCTAACACCTCACCACCTCGGAGGATCCAGTCCGCCACCCACTCCAGCATCTGCTCCAGATCCACCGCTGGCGGGCCGAAGAGTTGCTGCGCTTTGGCGGAGTTGTTGAGCCAGGCCGTGGGAGATTCCTCTCCGGTGAACGCCACCTCTTTGCCCATCTTCTCGCCCAGCGCCGTGGCGAGATCTCTCACGCGCAACACCACTGGACCCGTCACGTTCAGAAGGAAGGGCGGCGCGCTCGCGTAAGCCATGCTCCGAATGGTCTGAGCGATGGCATCGCCTTGCCAGATCACGTTCACATAGCCTGTGGCCAGATCGATGGGTTGCCCCGCGAGCACTTTCTGAGCGAGATCGACGAGCACCCCGTAGCGGAGATCAATGGAGTAGTTCAGCCGGATGAGCGCCGAGCGAGTGCCCCACTGCTCCGCCGCTTGGAAGAAGGCCTGCTCCCGCCCTTTGCAGGAATTGGCGTAGTCTCCTGGCGGGTCGGTTTCGCTCTGCTCCGTGGATCCTCCCGAGTCTGGCGTGGTGAAGGAATACACGCAACCAGTCGACAGGGCCGCAATGCGCGAGTCTCGACAATGATCCGCGACCAGCCGCGGCATGAGCACGTTCATGCGATGGAGAAGATCCGGATCCTGCGCGGTGCCGAACTTCACTCCCGCCAGGAAAAATACATTGGGGACCTTCTGCACAAGTGCCACGCCCTCCTGAGTGCTGAGATCCGTGGCCAGCACCTGCATCCCTGCCTGCTCAAACTCCGCCCGGGACCGTACGGAGCCAAACCGGGACACGGCCAGGACCTGATCCTTTCGGCCAAGCGCCTGCAATGCACGCTGAAGCATGAGGCAAAGGTGAAAGCCCATCTTGCCTCCCGCGCCCAGCACCGCGAACTCTCCGTCATAGGATCGAACCGCTTCGATGACGGCCGCGCTGGGTTCGGCGATGACGAGGTCCAGTTCCTCACTGGTAGCTGGGCAAGCGTTCACCTCTTGAGTTTCCCTTGCCGATTGCCGCCCTGCAGCACTGAAGGGCAGAGAAAGAGCATGACGATCAGTGTCAGAATCACTCCGAGCACCAGCGCAAAGGTCGCGGACTGCATCGCGTAGTTCTTCAGCGAGAAATACTCGTAAGCCTGAGCTTTCAGCTGCTCCAGTTGCTCCTCGGAAATATCCTGCTGTGCGGAGTAATGCTTGCGGGCCTCCTCGACCATGTAGTCCGGCCAGCCCGGATTCACGACTTTGAAATAGCCCACCTGGGCGATGATCGCGACGAGGGAAGAGACCAGTGCCGCTGCGGCTCCCGCCTTCACCCCCGTGAAGTAGGTCCAGGTCTTGGCTTCTTTCTTCACGGCCCGCAGGGCAAAGACATAGCCCACGATATTAAGCACCAGCCAGAGGACGATGAAAATCTGAAACACCTGGAACCCACTGGTGTGCAAGCCCAGGTAGAAGCTGAGGTAGAGCCAGACAAGGTTTGCCAAGCCGATGAAGAGGCCCCACTTGAGGCCGGTGATGATGGTTGGATTCATGAAACGCAGTGATCGATTGCCGCGCATGGGCTCTAGATCTCGATCTGCTCCCATTCAACCCCTTCTTTCCAGGAATCTCGGCCCGCGGCGTAGCTGACAAACCTTACCAGAATGTCCTCCACGTCAAAGCGTTCATTCTTAGCGCGGTAATGCTTGTCCAGAGATCCTTCCTGATATTGAAGCTCAAAGCCCATCCGGCCATCTCCCATGCATTGGATGTAGGTCATCTCCTCCCTCCCCAGCACCAGAAAGGCGTCGCCTTCGATCGCGTCCAGGCCTTCGAGCGCCTCTCGAAGCTCGGCCTCGCTCGGTGAGTCAATAGTGCGATCCCCGCATACATCGAGTTGCATGGGGGATGGCTCCGGAATCTTGGCTGGCTTGGGTCTTCCTAACAAACTTCTATTCCTGCAGGGTGGTCAGAGGTAACCTCCACAGCTAAAGCCATGCCAGACTGGACAGAACTTCTCCATCGCCATCACCGGGAACCTTCCCCCCGGCAATCGGAGTCAAATTGTAGAAATTATGGAAATATGAAGTATGTTTCCTCGTGTCTCGTCTTCGCGCCGATCTTCAAGCTCTCTGGAGTCGTCCTTGGGTTCCCTATCTCGGGATCGTTCTCCTCGGATTGATCGCGCATGCTTTTGCCCTTCAGGCGGCCTTCTATATGGACGATGACCTGCACATCTCAGGCGTCCATCGAGTTGGAGCAGACCAGGGGCATTGGGTTGAGCGCGATTTTCGTTGGCTCCCCGCATGGATCTGGGATGGGGTCGAGCAACAATTCGGGCTCTCGTCTCCAGCCTTCCATGCTCTGACGCTGGGCACGCACCTGCTCATTGCCTGTCTCCTCTATCCGCTGGGCAGTTCCCTTCTTCGCGCGTCCCGCTTCCTGGAGGAGAATCCGTATCGCGGCAAACTGGCGGCCTGGATCGCGGCGCTCGTTTTCGTCAGTCACCCTCTGACCACGGAACCGGTCCACTACGCGCGCTGCTTCATGATCGATCTGGTGACGCTGTTCACGCTTCTCACGGCTTGGTGCAGTTTTCGGTTCGCGCGTCGACCCACTTTCCCCTGGGCCGGTGCCTTGCTCGCGGCAATTGGGTTTGCGACCATCTCCAAGCAAACGGGCCTGTTCCATGCCGGGGCTGTTGCGGGAGTGGCATTGCTGGCCTTTGCGGATTGGGAATCGATCCGCCACCGGGCAAAACCCGTCACCAGCTATCTGCGCACCCACCGGCTATCCCTGAGCCTGATGGGGAGCGGTCTCCTCATTCTGTGTTCCCCTTTCCTTCGATTGCCCGGCCGGATCGCCGGCCAACCCTACTTTCTGGAACACATCGCCACGCAATGCCGAGTCTTCTGGGGATACGTGCAGCGGATTCTGGTCCCCACCAACCTGAGCGTGGATCACTACATCCCCTGGACCATGAACTGGCGAGATCCGGCCTGGATTGCCGGGGCCCTCGGGATGATCTGCCTTCTCTTACTAATGGGGTGGATGTTGACCCGTCGCCGGTGGCGGTTTGCCGCCGTATTGGCCACCTTGGCGCTGGTTCACTTGCTGCTGCGCTTTATCAATGTAGGCCCGGAGGCCATGGTGGAATATCGGCTCTATCCCGCTATGCCCTGGCTGGCCTTGCTCATGGGCTGCGGACTCGCGGCCCTTATTCACCAGAGAAGGCGGGCGGGCATCGCTCTCTGTGCGATGTTGCTGGTGACTTACACGGGCCTTTCCATGAATCGCTCCGCGCTCTGGACGGATCCCGCCAAACTGGCCCAAAACGCGGTCAGTCAGTATCCGCTGAACCTGCGGGCCATCGGATCGATTCAGTACGATGCCGCGCTCAATAACGATCCTGAAACCGTCTTGGCCCTATCCGGGCAAGGGGAAGCTGCGTTTTGGGGCTCCCAGGAGTTCAATCGGAATCACCGTTTTCAGCAGTACGAGATCAGCCGATTGCATTTGTGGCACGCCACCTTTCTCCAGCACCAAGTCGCCGCCACGGCCAAGCTGAAAGGTGCGCCTGCGGGATTAGCGGAGGCAGATCGCCTCATTGCCGAGATGAGTGCGCAGTATCCGCGCTGGTACGATTCCGCTCCCATTGGCTCCACCAATCCCCTCTTGGAGATTCGGGACTACCTGGCGAACTGGATTGAAGAAATGGAAGCCGCTCGCATTGCTTCAGAGCGTTAAGAGCCTCCCATACGGAGACGTTACTGAGAAAAATCTTCGCAAGCGATGAATGCGAGCAAGTTCATTCTCTAGGCCGGAGGCTTACAAGTTCGTTAGCCGAACACCAATTGTTGGTATAGCGAGAGTATCGAGCGACGACACCGGAAGAGGTAAGTAATCGACGGTCCCCCAACGGGGCCCTGGAAGGGTGATAATAACGTTCCCCAACAATTGGAGCCTCCTAGAACCCCGTTGGGGTTCGTTCGGTTGGCATCTCTTCCGGTGGTGTCGCTCGTGCCTCCTGTAACACCGGCTAACGACCTTATAGGTCTCCCGGCCTGAAGAATGGCTCCATCGAGCATATCTTCCCCGCGCCACACCTCCAATGAGCGAGTTAAACTGCCACTTGAAGTGCTCTGTGTGAATCCTGAAGCAGTTGGCGCGAAGCGATTCTTCACTACTCCATTGGGATACGAAGAGCCAACTCACCCGTACCATCACCCAATGGAATCAGGAAATCGCCTTCACGGACTTCGCTGTCTGCGGGCGGTGTTAAAGTGAACCTCACTTTGCCCCCGATTTCTACGCTGCTCTGCACTTCCCAAAACGGCGGCGCGATCACATCGACTGGATACCCGCCTGAGTCTACGCTGATCTCCGTGGGTCGAACCCGCGAGATTAGTTCTGGCGCCGTCAGGATGGAGGCAGCGGACCCACCCAGTTCAGCCGGGAGATCACCCTCGGCATCATCATAGAGCAACAAGACAGGATCGGTCGAGACACTCAGAGTGATCCCCTTCTGCTCCGCATTGAGGAAGCGATGGCGACCATCGACGCGAATCATCTCCACCTCCCCGACTCCCGGCATGGGCAACTGCACATCCGCTCTGCCTTCCGTGTTCCAGAGTATCTGCAAGGCCTTGCCCTCTCTGTCCCGGAAAAGAAAAGCATGAATGCCGTTCTCGTACTGCTTCTCTCCGACAAACTTCTTGATCGCGACCGCATTGACCGCGTGGTAGTAGGCCACGGCATCGAGGCGCGGGTTGTAGCGATTGAAGCGGCTATCGAACACATTGTGAGAGTCGCCCGAACTTCCGGCGCTCTTTCCTTCCTTGTCCGGGTACACCAGCGCAAACCAGCTCATGTTTGCGCCACCTTCTGCAAAGAAGCTGGCGACTTTCCGGAATAGCTCTACCGCCACGGCATGACGCGGTTGGCCCTGACTGTTGAGGCCGAGTTCGGTCGACCAGATGGGCTTCACCACGTCGTACTTATGGGCCAGTTCTTGGTACTCCTTCATGGTGCGACGTACCTTCGTATGGCTCTCGTAGATGTGGAAGTCGTAGGCGTCGCAATACTTCCCATAGCCATTCTCGAAATATTCCTCGTTCGGCTCCACGGAGGTCGCGACCACGGGGATACTGGGATCGACCTTCTTGATTTCCTCGTAGACGATCCGATAGGCCTCCACGTTCTTGCGGACTCGCTCCCCGGTTCCATGAGGTTCGTTGCCCAGGTTGATGATGAGCGGCTTCTCATCGCCGTAGGCTTCCAGGAAATTCCGCACCCCCTGACGCAGTGCTTCCGCATCGTATTCTTCATTGCCGCGCTCGATGAACTTGATCGGCGTGGTCGTGAGCCAGCCCATTCCCAGTTCCCGGCAAAGCTCCAGCCCTGGCGCCTGCGGCTTGTAAGGCGGTTCCGACGACCACCCACCCCAGAGACCGCAGATGCGAATGCCGAGCCGGTCCGTGAGCCGGATGAACTCGGGCACCCGGTTATCCCAGTTCCGGCTGGTGAAAGGAATCTCCATGGGATCGTACTGACGGGTGACGGCCTCGGGAAGAATCGCCAGACCAGTGTGGTTCTGAAAGGGCACCACCCTGGCGTCGCCGGTCGATGATTGGGCCGGGATGGTGGCATGAACCTCGTAGTAGCGCCCCACTTCCAAAGGCACCTCGCTTAGATCAAGAGTCGCCCGATAGATAAAGTCACCATCTTTACGCTCTGGCTCGCCCACCTTGACTGTGACTGGCGCCGCTTGCTCCGATCCCCAGTAATCTCGTACGACATACGCCAAATCCATCTGATCTTCGCGAAGCGGACGTGAAGTGATCACCTCCACACCGAGCGTCCTGGGATCCTCGGGATAGAGCAGGTTGCCCAGCCGCGCCGAGGAGAAGAGAAGCCGCTGAATCCGATCATCCCGTTGCGGTGCGGGAGCCAGGTAAGCAGCCGAAAGATCGTCCAGCCGGAACTCGCCATGTGCCTTGTTCAACTGGATCCGGAACCGGGCCGCCGAAGTCGATGGAGGGAACTCCGCCACCTGACTCACCCTCTCCCAATCCTGGTTACCGAAGACATCCACCAAGGAAAACTTCTCCAGGACCTTTCCAGAAACATCGAGGCACTCTACCTGCACCACCCCGCTGTAAGAGTTGTCCGGCGAATGCAATTGGCTCTGGCGCGCCGCGGCGATTTCCCACTGCCCTGGCGCTGCCGCGAACTGTGGTCCAAGCGCCCAGCAATCGGAATTGACGTTCTCCAGCGTACGAGAGAGTTCCAATCGCCCTTCCTGAATCGCCACGTCTCCCTTCGTATCCCATTCCTCCAGGACTGAGCTGTTCTCAAAATCGACCTGGAATGCGGCGGGTTGGGCGAAAACCGGCAAGACGGCATCGGCCCGAATCTCAGCGAAGAACACTTCTGCTTTGGTGTCGACGAGGGCTGCTCGTTGGGCCAGGGAGATGACGACTTTCTGGGGCGGTCCGTGCCACCTCCCATCGTTGGCGCCAGCCCAGTGCTCACCACCTGCGATCGCCTCCGGTTTCAGGACAAAGTCCTGCCACTCGCCATTGGGCTGGATGGGCAGTCCCTTCCGCTGATGCGTCTGGCCGGTGTGATCGATCAATTTGACGGTCAGGGATTTGGCCGTGGCCGTTCTCACTCGCATTCGGATGCCGGTGACGTCCGCTGCACCCAATCCTTCCAAGTCACGAATCATCGCCACATAGGCGCCGCCCTGAGAAAAGTCTCCGTTCAGCTTCAAGCAAGGTGCGCCGGATTCGGATCCTGCTTCCACGACTTCCAAAGCCCCCTTGGCACCCGGGTATTCCTTGCCCAGACTGAACTCCCAATCGTGGTAGCCTTCCACAATTTCATCCAGGGGAAGCACCCGCTCCAATTCCGCCCCAGCGACGGCGGTGGGCGGTTGCTCGATGACAATGTCGTTCAGCCAGAGATTCCGTACGGTGTTCTCCGGACCTTTAGAGAGCAGCAAGTAAATGCCGCGAGCCGGCCCGTGCCAGTTGCCGTCCTTGGCGCCACCCCAGGATTGGTAGCGAGCGATGTTGGTGAGGGCGTTCGCCTTGCCGCGATTGGCGAAGAATTCCTGGAGCGGGAGCGTGACCCGTTGCCAATCGGCGCCCGGCTCAATCTTCAGGACGATCTGGTGCGTTTGCCCGCTGGCATCGCCCAGACGCAGGGTAAACCGGTCCGTTTCCGGACTTCGCACCCAGAAAGACAGTTCGCTGATGGGTACGTTGTCGAGCCGCTTCCCCGCCTGGACATATCCACCGCCACCAGTGAAGTCGCCGATGAGCTTGAGCGTCGCCTTCCCGGCGCGGCGCGCTTCCGGATCGATCCTCAGTTCTCCAGTCGCGCCCGGGAACTCCTGACCATTGTTGAAGCTCCAGCCTTCATCCGGATTGGACGGGTTGATCAAGGAGAGCGTCTCTTGGGCCGGAGAAGTAGCCAGCAATAGGACCAGAGACCAAAGTGCGACGGGGAGAGAGCGCATGTTAGGTCAATAGCGGATTCCCGAGGAGAGAGTCAAGTTACACGGGGAGGTTGCAAAAATCGGCGGAACCCGCTTCCATGAACGATCATGCCCCACTCCAGATCTATCCCCCTCTTCGGCTTCCTCACCGCATTCACTTTAGCCGGCCTGGCTGCCCTCCAGGCCCAGGGGAAGGAACCTGCCCCGCTTCCCTTCAATCCTCAAGAGGGCGAGACCGTAGTGTTTCTCGGCGACTCCATCACGCACCAGTGCCTCTACACCCAATACCTGGAGGACTTCTTCGTCACTCGCTACCCGGATCGCCGCATCCATTTTCACAATGCCGGGGTCAGTGGGGACCGAGCCGCCGACGCCCTGGCGCGCTTCGATCAGGATGTCGCCGCTTACAATCCTACTTATGTCACGGTGCTGCTGGGTATGAACGACGGGCAATACGCCGACTTTGATCCGGAGATCTTTGCCACGTATCGCGAAGACATGGGCAAGGTGCTGGACCGCATCAAGGAGATCGGCGCCAAGCCCATTCTGCTCTCTCCCACGATGTTCGATCACGGGGTGACAGTCCGTCGCAAGGAAGATCCGGAATGGCGATTCCGCGAGCGTTCCTTCTCTCCCTACTACAATGCCCTGATGGCCTTCTACGGAGGCTGGGCCCTGGAAGAAGCGGGCCGCCGCGATATCCCCTTCGTCAATCTCTGGGCGCCGCTCAATACGCACACGGTGGAGCAACGCCGCACGAATCCGGACTTCTCCATGGTGGAAGACGCGATTCATCCCCAGGCCTCCGGCCAACTGATCATGGCTTTTGAAATGCTGAGCCAGCTTGGGGTCGAGAAAAGCTCTACGAACGCGGTGACGCTGAGTAAGAGCGGCCGCAAAGGATGGGCAGGCGCGAATCGGGTGACCGACTTCCAGGTGAACGAGGACGAGACAGAGATCAGCTTTACCCACTTGGCGGAGTCATTGCCCTGGGTGATTCCCGTGGAGGAAACGGCCCTCGAGCTGAAGTGGAAGCTCCCTTCAGATGGCCGGGTGGGATACAAGATCGCCAAGGCCGGGCACAAGATGAGTGCGGATCGTCTGAAGATTGCGGGCCTCGCGCCCGGCACTTATGAGGTCGCCATTGATGACCAGGTGATTGGCCAGTGGTCGCACGTCACCCTGGGAACCAAGATCGAAATTCAGGAGAACGAGAAGACGCCGCAATACCAGCAGGCGCTGCAAGTGGCGCTCCTGAATCAGAAGCGGAATGACGAAGTTGTCCGCCCGCTCCGGGATACCTGGTCGAGAATCAAGGGCCTCCGCAAGAAGGTCGGTGCCGGAGACGAGAGCGCTCAGGAAGCCATGGACAAAGCCCTGGCCGATGCTGCCGCTCTCAAGGAAGAGGCCGACAACATGCTAAACCCCGTCTACCAGGCCGCCCAACCACAGGAGCGACACTGGGTGATCCGCAAGGTCAAGTAGAGCCGCCTAAACCTTTTCTGAAGAGCAGAGAATGCGAGAATGAAGAAAATTAAAACTCTACTTCGCCTCGGCATCCTTCTTCTGGTGATTGGATTCGCCCTACAATGGGCTGCCGAGCCTTTGGCAACGGTAGTCCTCCGTAGGGACGAAAATGGGTATGCCTCCACGGTCGACCAAGGACGAATGAATGGAGTTCAGTTTGCCAGCGAAAAGCTCGCTTGGCTCGGCCTTGGACTAATCATCGTAGCTTCGGTGGGTTGGGTGAACCAGCCAGATTCCAACAACTAGACTAGAATTCGGTCAAGAGCATCGAGGACTTTGCCCTTCTAGTGTAAGTAGTCTCTCGCTGCGGATTTGCCCTACTTCGCAATCTTCTCCGCCTCGGATTCGCCGTGATCGGCGTCTCCGTGGCTGGCGGCGTCTTTCTTCTTCCCTCCCTTGTCACCCGTGGTGGAAAGGAAGGCGACGAGGTCGCGTAAGTCCGGCAAGGGCAGGGTCATGGCCAGAGGCGGCATGGCCGATACCGGCGGAGTCAGGGATTGGATCTCGTCCCGCTTGATGCGGGTCTTGCTGTTGTCGAGTCCAACCACGAGGATGCTCTTTTCGTCCTCTTCCGCAATGCGCCCCAGAAGCACCGCTCCATCCTTTTTGGTGACGGAAGTCATGCCGTAACCCTCGGCGATAACCGCATTGGGATTGATGAGGCTTTCCAGAATCTGACCCGGCTCCAATCTTGACGCCACGGCCGTCAGGTCCGGTCCCTGCAACCCACCTTCACCACGAATCATGTGGCACTGCATGCAGGCCCCTTGATTGCGAAAGACCTGTTCTCCCTTGGCAGGATCGCCGCCGGTCTGGGCAAGGGTTTGCGGATTGGAGGGCATCTCAGCCGCCCAGGCCTGGACCAACTCGCTCTTGGCTTTCGTCAACGCCAGGTAGGCATCCATCCAGAGTTCCGGGCGCAGCCCCTCAGTACGAGAGTTCCAGAGTTCTTCCAGCACGGCTTGATTTAATCCACCAATGGCCGCACGGGCCGGCAAGAGACCGTCCGACTTCACCGCCTGAAGCCCACGCGCTTCCATGCCTTCCAGATTCCGGGCAAAGGCGTAGCGCATCGCCGCGGCTCGCACCTGGGCAACTTTGTCATCCAGCAATTTGAGGATCAAGGAGTCGTCCTCAGACTTGCCCAAGGCCGCCAGGTTCTCCAGGACCGCGATGCGGATCGCAGGGTCCAGGCCCATGTCCGCGACTTGCACGCGCAACGTGGATTCGTCCAGCTTGATCCCCGTCTCGCGAGCCAGGTCAATAGCCAGGGCCGTGACCTCATTGGGATGGGTGCGCTTGAGGAAGTCCTGCATGTCATCGGTCAGCAGGTCACCCAAGGCGCTCATCGTACGGCCCTTCACGACTTGAGGCCGGTAATGTCCCAGGACGGGATCGGTATCAATGGAGGCTTCCCACATTTCCAGAGCCCGCAAAGACGCTACGCGAACGGGTGCGGGCAAGTCTTCCTGACCTGCCAGGGCCAGCAACTGGCGAGCATTCTCCGCCTGGCCGAGTCGATAGTTGGCCCCGATGATCCGCAACTGAATGGGTTCCGGCAGGCCTTGGGGATTGAGCCTGGCCAGATCCTGACCCACCGGTGAGTCCAGCACCTCCGTGTCATAGATGGCCCGCAGCACTTCGCGATGGATCAACGGATCGCTGATCTTCAGGAACTCGCCCAGAGCCTCGCTCTGATGACGACGAAGGAAGAGAACGGCCAACAGGCGCTCCTCGTTGGATTCGCTCTCCACTCGAGACGCAGCTGCTGCCTCGGTGCCCACTCGATCCAGGGCGGATAGCAGGGAGTGCCGCAGCACCACGTCCGTGGGTTGGATGTTGGCGCTGTAGAGCGCGTTGATCACTTCTTCATCGCCGGGTTCGCAGATCCGCCCCAGCGCAATCGCCGCCAGGGACCGCACCCGGAGTGAATCGTCCTTCAGCAGAGGCAGGATGGTGTTCCGAGCATTGGTGATGCGACAGTCACCCAGGACGCGGACAGCGTTGGCCCGCACCTCCACGTCCAAGTCATTGAGGAGTCCAGTCAGGGTGTAGGCGAACTCCTTATTGTGACTCTTACCCTCACGAATGAGTTGGCCAAGCCCCCAGATCGCGTGCAATCGGGCCAAGGGATCCCCCTTGATATGCTTGGTGACCCGCGCCAGGACATTCGCGGCGTCCAGCTCTACCAACTTGAACTGGGCCATTTGCCGCACCCGTTGGTCCGGGTGAGAGAGATACTTCTCCAGGATCTCCGGTTCTTCCGGAAGCCCACTGGCAATCATCTCCGCAACCGCCTGGCCCGCCTTCCGCTGATTCTCATCCATCGATTCGATCACCTGGATGGAAGCGTTGTTGTTCACGCTCCAGCCTCCCCCGAAGTCTGCCAGATAGAGCTTCCCATCATATCCCAGCTCCACATCGGAAGCGCCGACAGATGTGATGAGCTCCTCGACCACCGTGGCTACGTATCCAGCACCTTGCGCCTGGTAATCGATCCCCAGCACCGTGCACCGCTCCGAGGCTCCGCGATAGTTCGTAAGGAGGAACTGACCACGCAGATCTTCCGGCAGGGATTCGCCCGTCAGCCAGGTCACTCCGGAGGGACCATTGGCCAGGTGAGAAGCCGGAGGATAGACCCATTGCGGTTGTTCTTCATTCCAAAGGTCGAACATCCGTTCGGAAACCCAGACGGACTTGGGCGGACGGTATTCTCCCCAGTCCAGCACCTTGCTATAGTGGTGGGCGGACTGGTGGGACATATCCCAACCGGAATCGGAATTCTCCAGCACATAGACGAAGCGGGCCTTGTCTCCGATGTCTCCCGTATTGTCGAAAGTGAAGAGGTTGCCGTGATCATCAAAGACCAACTCCTGAGGGTTGCGCAGCCCCATGGCGTAGAGCTCAAAGTTGGAGCCGTCCGAATCACAACGGAACACCGCTCCGCGCCCTGAACCGGGATACACTTTGCCCTCTTCCGTGGTAACGTGGTAGCCGCGATCACCCACGGAGAAATAGAGGCGTCCGTCCGGTCCGCGAATGATGCCGTGCAGGTCGTGACCGATAAAGGAGACGCGGACACCAAAGCCTTCCACAATGGCCTCGTGGTTGTCCGCCACGCCATCCTTATTGGTATCCGTCATCTTCCAGAGGCTCGGAATGCAGGTGAAGTAAACCGCGTCATCTTCCGCCAACAGCGAGAACCCGATCCCGTCCGCCGGTTGATGGAAGTGATCCGAGAACAGGGTGCGATGGTCAGCCGCTCCATTCTTGTCCCGGTCTTCCAGGCGAATGACCCGGTCCGCTACTGCCGAGAACCACCCTTCCGGAAAGTGATCGGCAAACTTCTCATACATCTTGAGCCGGTCTTCCACGGTGATGGCCTTGAAGTCGTCCCGAATCATCTCATTGGCGCCTCGCAGGTCCGGCACACCCAGCCAGAACCGGTTGGCTTCTGAAACGTAAATACGCCCCTGGGGATCCATATCCAGACTGGCGGCATTCTCCACAAAAGGGAATGCCACATAGGTGTAGCCCTGCAACGATTCATGATTCAGGACACCGCGGAAGGGTGTCTTCTCATTGGAGAGCTCTGGGAGTTCGTTTTCGGGAACGGTTGGCAGTTGCTTGAATTTCCTGGCCAGATCTTCGGCATCGGCGCCGAGCCCAAGCGCGGGCAGCATTAGCGAGCAGAGCAGAGCAATGAGGAATGGAGCTTTCATGGAAAGGGTCGAATGCGAGTTCTGGACAACCCAGCCTCGCGAATCGTTCAGGTTTTTTGGGGTCCACAGCGGAGCTAGCTTCTTTACCTGCGCCAACCGGTATTGACAAGGCTGGCGCGACAAATTGGGATGGCAGCTATGCCAATCCACCTTACGACATCCTCTCGCCGGAAGTTTCTCCAGGGCCTCGGCGCGGGAGTGGTGAGCTTTGCGGCGCCTTCGTTTGCCGAGAACACCGATAGCTCCCTGGTCTACCTTCTGAACGATACCCACATCGGGGAGAAACACCCAGCCGACTCCCCTGTCCCCTCTCATTTCCGCCAGGTCGTGGACGAGTTGGTGGGTCTGGAACGCAAGCCTGCAGCCGTGCTGATCAATGGGGACCTGGCCCTGAAAGACGGTCAGCCCGGTGACTATGAGCACTTTGCCAGACTCATTGCGCCTCTCAGGGAGGCCAGCATCAATCTGCACCTCACCCTGGGCAATCACGATGACCGGAAGGTGTTTCACGAAGTGCTCACGGATCAAAAGGCGGACCGTTCTCCGGTTCCCTCCAAGTTTGTCTCCGTGGTCTCCACTGAGCAGGCGAACTTCTTCCTGCTGGATTCCCTCTTTCAAACCATGGTGACGCAGGGAGACCTCGGCGATGCCCAGTTCGAGTGGCTGGCCAAGGCTTTGGACGCGCATCCCGGCAAGCCCGCCATTATAGTGACCCATCACAATCCGCGTTTGGGAGGTGATCCCAAGCATTTCCCGGGCGGGCTGGAAGAATCCGAACGGCTCTGGGAACTCCTCAAGCCAAGGAAACAGGTGAAGGCCTACATCCACGGCCACATCCATCACTGGAGTCTCGCCGAGCACGAAGGCATCCACATCATCAACACGCCCGCGACCTCTTATGTCGGCAACAAGGAGCTCTCGACCACGGGTTGGACCACGGCGAGGCTAAGCCCGGAGGGCGTGGCCCTGACCGTCCACACCAATGATCCAGATCACAAGTGGAATGGGGAAACTGCCAAGCTGGCCTGGCGGCAGTGAGCGCTCAGGACTCTAGAGAGCATTTTAGGTGGAGATGTACCCATGCTATGAAGGCGCGGTGCGGATGATAT
>JBHIXE010000073.1:0-17655 GCA_041984905.1 Verrucomicrobiales bacterium
TTTGTGTTTCTTTTGAGAGCCAAATTTCTTTCCAAAAACTATGTTTTATAAAGTTTCGGTTTAAAATGGCTATTAATACAAATTAAATTAAATATCACAATAATCTAATTTATCAACAAAACTATTTTATTATAAAAATATAAACGTAATATTTATCCTAAAACATAATATTATTCTATTTAAAGACAAACGACATAAATGCTCCAACGTCACCTCGATTCCAACATTGGTTTTGGAAGAGAATTCCTACTTACGCTTCAGGAAAGGAAGTCCAGTGCGCTCATTTTCAATGACTTGGTAGCCATCTGGCAACGCGTCCACTGCACCATCTTTCACTTCACCGGCAAAGTAGTAAAGCTTGGTGACGTTCCCGTCCTTCCGCTTTTGCTCTCTGAGGTGGAGGTAGTAGGTCTTCCCGGATTTTTTGGATTCTACACTATAAGCCATCTTCAATAGCCCTTTCGTTGTTTGCTAATGTTGCCTGTCTAACCTAACAGGATTCCTAGAGTGATCACCACCGCTTAATGGCCCGTTCGATCATGGGGATGAGCAGTAGAAGCCTACGGGGGTGAAATGGTAAAAGCCGATGAAAGCAATACTCTGGCATATACACAACCTAAAAAGTAGAGAAAAGGTCAAGCCTCTTTCTACGGGGAATCGCCCGAACGCCATTCCCAGCCCTCTACGGGGCCTTAGATAATGCCTGCTTTCTTGAGCGTCGCGTAGGCGCCGTTCTTGTCGATCGTCTTCAGAGCCCGTGCACTCAACTTGACCCGCACAAAGCGATTCAACTCGGGGACCCAGATCCGCTTGGTCTTCAGATTCGGGGTGAAGGAACGCTTCACGGTCTTGGTCACGTGACGTCCGATACCGCCCTTCTTCTTCGCCTTACCACTGCGATGAATCTTGCGCCCGCGAGTGACCGCTGAGCCTCTGATGCTGCATACCTTTGCCATGACCTATGTCTCCGTTGGTTGAGGTTTTTGGAAGTCTTCTAAAAAATTCGGATGTTTTTCCGGGGTGAAAAGAGCCCGTAGAATCGGGGAGCTTTTTGGGTCGGTCAAGTGATCAGTTTGAGAAATGCTTGGCGAGGTCTTCCAGGGAGTCGCCATCGGCGGCAGAACCCGCATCCCGGATCGCCTGACGCTGAAAATCCACCAGCTCAGTCACCCCTTTCTTGGCCAGATCCAGCATTTCCATCATTTGATCCTGGCTGAAAACGGCTTCTTCGCCGCTCCCCTGAAGCTCCACGAATTCCCCCTTATCCGTCATCACGAAGTTGAAATCCACTTCGGCATCCCGGTCTTCCACATAGCAAAGGTCCAGCAGAGGGGTGCCTTCCACCACGCCGGCACTCACGGCGGCCACGAATTGCTTCATGGGAGATTGCTTGAGCTTGCCTTCCGCGATGAGTTTGCCGAACGCGATCGCCGCGGCGACACATCCGCCGGTAATCGATGCCGTGCGGGTGCCCCCGTCCGCCTGCAGCACGTCGCAGTCGACCCAGAGGGTACGCGGTCCCAACGCTCTGAGATCCACGACCGCGCGCAGAGCCCGGCCAATGAGCCGCTGAATCTCCATGCTGCGGCCATCGATCTTGCCCCTGGAAATATCCCGCTGTTTGCGGTCCAGCGTGGAGTAGGGGAGCATGTTGTATTCCGCCGTCAGCCAACCGCCGGGCACTTGCTGCGCCTTCATCCAGCGTGGCACGTCTTCCTCGACCATGGCGCTGCAGATCACTCTGGTATCTCCAAATCCGATCAGGACGGAGCCGGTGGCGTGGGGCGCGATGCCGGGTTGAAAGGTGATTTTCCGCAGTTCGTTGTAACTTCTTCCGTCGATCCGTTCCATGGTGGGGTCTTATTGCTTGTCTCTGGGCCGGTTTTCAACAATTTAGCCTCGGCCCGTGTTCGCCAAAGACTCGGCGCGAGATTGACACATGTCCACTTCTCCTATCACTGAACCTATCCGCATCCGCGTGCCGGGGACGACCTCCAATTTTGGGCCCGGGTTTGATTGCCTGGGGGCCGCGCTCCAGGTCTACAACACCGTGGAGATCCAGCCCTTATCGGGAGGAGCGGATGCGCCGGCCCACCCCATGGTCGAGCAGACCAAAGAAGAATTCTATTCCTTGCCGGAAACCCAGGCGCTTTCCCCCGTCCGTTTCGGCTGGTCGATTTCCGGAGATGTGCCCGTATCTCGCGGCCTTGGCAGCAGCGTCACCTTACGCCTGGGTATTCTGGAAGCCCTAAATGAAGCGCATGGAAATCCGCTCAGCCGCGAACAGCTCTTTCAGGCCTGCACCAGGCTGGAAGGGCACCCCGATAATGCCGGCCCGGCTGTATTTGGGGGATTCTTTGTGGGCGGGCCTAACGGGAGTTATTTCACCTTTCCGCTGAAGGAGGAGCTGAAATTCATCCTGCTGGTCCGGGCGCTGGAGGTGAAGACGGAGGCCTGCCGCAAGCTCCTGCCCAATAACATCCCTCGAGTGGCCGCCGTGGAAAATGTGGGCAATGCCGCCAGTATCACGGCCGCTTTCGCGAGTGGAAACTATGAGGCGTTGCGGGGGCTGTTTCGCGATCACCTTCACCAACCCTATCGCGAAGTCGTAAATCCTGGCTTGTTCGAGATCCTTTCCGCCGGAGAAGCTGCGGGGGCCCTGGGCGGTTTCCTGAGTGGTTCCGGCTCGTGTGTGGCCTGCCTGACCACGGGGGATCAGGCCGAGGCCATTGGCCTGGCGATGCAGAAAGCCTGCCCGGATGCCAAAGAAGCGCAAATTCGCATTGTAGCCGCTGACAATCGGGGTTCCCATAGAGTAAGGATTTAATTTTCTTCCGAACTGGGCTGAGTGAAAGAAACGCTGGAATCACTAGAGCAGTTTGCCATCGACGTAGTATTGGAACGGCGCCGGGGGAAACGTGCCGCGATGCTCCGGTCGTTCCTGCGGAACATGTCCCACATCTACCGGGGACTGGTCAGCCTCCGGCTTCGGCTCTACCGGCATCGGATCCTCCGGGAGCGCAATCTCGGTTGTCTCGTGGTCAGTATCGGAAACCTGACTGTAGGCGGGACTGGCAAGACGCCGGTGGTGGAGAAGTTCGCCCGTGCGCTTCAGGATGGCGGACGCAAAGTCGCGGTGCTGAGCCGGGGCTACAAATCCGTGAAACCGCCCCTGAGCCAACGTTTCCGGCGCTGGATCTCCGGGAAGGATACTGAGATCGATCCGCCCCGGATTGTCTCCGACGGGAAGCAACTGCTTCTCGACTCCAAGACAGCGGGGGATGAGCCTTACATGCTGGCTGCCAACCTCAAGGACGTCATCGTCATCACGGATAAGGACCGGGTGAAGAGCGGCAAGCACGCCATCAAGCATTTCAACGTCGATACCCTGATCCTGGATGATGGGTTGCAATACCTGCGGCTGCGCCACCGCTTGGACATCGTGCTGGTGGACCGGTATCAGCCCTTTGGAAACGAGTATCTGCTACCCCGGGGAACCTTGCGGGAACCTCCCAAGAATCTGAAGCGGGCCAGCTACATCTTCATCACCAAGTGCAATGGCGAGCCCAACACCGAACTGATCAAGCGCATCCGCAAATACAACCGGACCGCGGAGATCATCGAGTGCACCCACCAGCCGATGCACCTTGAAAACATCGAGACCCGCGAGCAATTGCCCCTCAAAGCGCTCAAGGGACAGAACGTGGGCGCGGTGAGCGGAATTGCGGTTCCTGAAAGCTTCGAAAGCGGGATCACCAACTTGGGGGCCAACATCGTGGTGAGCCGACAATACACCGACCACCACCGTTACACCGAGCAGGAGATCATCAGCTTCATCAATCGCTGTATCGACCGGGATGTGGACATGATCCTGACCACGGAGAAAGACTCGGTCCGTTTCCCTCGTCTCCCACGGATCGACGTCCCGATCTATTTCCTAAGAGTGGAGATCGGCATCCTCAGCAATGAGGAAAGCTTCACGGAGTGCATCAAGCGCATCTGCCAGCCGAGACCCGTGGTTCCGCCAGGGCGCTTCTTCTAGGCGGGGATCTTTCTCAGGGATACGTGCGCTTCATCTCTTCGATGACGTCGTCGGGAGGATTGTCGCCCCAACCCGAGGCGACGACTTCGCCAAATTCCGCAACGTCCAGCGATCCACTTTCAACCGCTTTGAGAAAGAGCGGGAGCTTGGTGCGCTTGATCTTCACGTAGTGCCAGGCCGGTTCGCCCCGGTCTTTGCCCCGCACCAGATACACCATGTCTTCGGTGGGGTAGCTTCCCGAGATGGGAGCGGATTCTGCGGCCTGCTCACCTTCCTTGTGGGCTCCTGACTCGGAGACCATGTCCCGGAACCTGGTCGAGTCCTCCGATTCCTCCGGTTCGGGGTCGGGCTGGGTATGGGGATCTTTTTCGGGATCAGTCACGAGATTGGGGAGATGAGAGAGTCAAAGGTGGACGCAGAGACTTATTACGAAGGGAGACAACTTCCGGTGATTGGGGGGACGGAAAAATCGCTAATTATATTCCTCTTCAATTTCGTCAACAACGTCCTGGGGCGGCTTGGCTCCAGGGCCGCACCGGACAATTTCGCCGTAATCTGCCAGCCGGACTGGTTTGGCGCCTAACGCCTTCAACAAGAGCGGCTCCTTCAAGCGGCTCACCTTGATGTACCACCACGTTGCTCTCCCAGACTCCTTGCCGGTGATCAGTAGAATCTTATCATTGGTGCGCTGGGTGATCAGCTTTGCCCGGGACTTTACCGGTCGGCGATGCCGTTTGGCTGCCAGATCACGGAAATGGGTGCTTTCGGAAGATCTGCGGACTTGCTCTTCCTCGCTGGAAGCTGGGGCGCTCACGCTACTAAAAAACCAGCACCTCCGCCTTGTCGCAACCCGTTTCCTGTGATCTTCGCCAGTGGGAATAGGCCATAGGTCGATGGGGGGGAGGGACTTTCAGGGGATCCGGCGTTCGATGACGGGAAAGTAGAGGCCCAATTCCTCACGGCGCCACCATTCGCCAGACTGGGCTTTTTCTTCCGGACTGGTGAAGTGGTAGTGATAGATCCTGGCCCGTAAGAACCGCGGAGGTTGGTCCGGAAAGGGATTGTGGGCAAAGAGTCGGAGGACCTCAGGCTGTCCCTGGAGAGTTCGCACCATGAGATTCTCAAACCACTGCGTGCGAGGCGAACGCTGATATTGATAGCCGAGGGCTGCGAACCACATTTGCCAGTCCATCCGAGGTTGGTGAGGAGCGACAAGAGGTGGAACCCGATCGAGCCGGTCGTCAGGCTTCCACCGAAATTGGTAACCCTGCCAGGTCTCGCCATCGTTGCTGCCTTCGATGATGATTTCGGGTCGCTTGGTCGTCATGACCCGGAACAGTCCATAGCCGCTGGTGACGTCAAAGGGAGCGGTGACTTGGCTCAGCTGAGTCAGGGGTGCGTCGATGAATCGGGGCAGAAACGGTTCCTTGAGCCATCGCGCTTCCAAGATGAGTTGACGTTGGCAAACCTGGATGGAGAGAGCCAGGATGAGGACGCCGGCCAAGCCACGAATTCCTCGTCCGGCCCAGAAATTGGTGCGGATCACATAGTCGGGACCTGTCTTCTCCCGAGGTTCCGATCGCACCCAGCGCTTCAGGAACCCCGGCCATTGGCGATCGTCAAAGAGGGGGACGCAGAGCAGCATCGTGAGCAGGTTGAAGTAGGTGAAGTTGCCGGTCGCCATGATCATGAGCATGAGTCCCAGGATGCCGATCCCGGCGACAAACCGGAGTCTGCGCCCCAGAAAAATGGCAAAGGGGAGACAGATCTCGATGAAGAGCATGATCTGGGAGGAGAGTCGCTGGATCCACTCTGGCAGATGATGGGCAAACCAGGCCACCGCATGGGGGATGGGCTGCGTCTCGTAATGGTAGGTGAGGGCGAGTCCGCTGCGCCAGGTATCGTCGTTGGCAACCTTCAGGATGCCGGAGAAGAACATCAGCTTGAAGAGCAGGAACCAGATGAGGAACACCATCCAGCGCGAAGCCTGGGGATCGATCTGCCGGAATCTGACCCAACCTCGAAGGGGTTCGCGGGTCAATTGTCGCCCAACCTTGGCTCCGCCTTCCTGGAGCAGATCCAGCGGGCCTCCCCAGGGCGCGAAGAGAATGCCCAGGAGCCCGGCTTCCTGCAGTAGAATGTCCCACTGGAAACTCATGAAGACTCCACCCGTCTTGACGAGCGAGAGGTAGACCAGCCAGAGCAGCAGCAAGCAGGGGCCCTGCCGGTATCCGCCCACGACTGCGATGGATAGCAGCACTCCCAACCCGCAAAGTGCGTGCAAGGCTCCATCACTGGCGTTCCAGAGGAGAAAGGTGGGTATCTTCCAGTAGATCTCACCCGCTGGAGCGGAGAAGTGGTTCTTCGCGGCCTCGATGTAGTTGGCGGCGGGGATGACGCCATTCGAGCCTACCAGACCATCGATCTGCACCCACCAGCTGAGGACAGCGATGAGGTAAATGAGGCCCAGTCCACGGACAAAAAAGCTTTGGGCGATCCCGAATGTGGGGCGTTCGAGGGACCCATTGAGAATCTTGCGAACGAGTACCAGCCGGTTACCCACTGGTTTGAGCCAGCCCCGCAGCTTCTCTAGAGTCGCCTTCACGCGGGGAGTTTAGCCGAAGCAAACTCGCGAGCCCAGCGGTCCGCTTCCAGAATCGTCTCCAGGCTGGGGTGCCTTTTGAGCTCGTGAGCCTCCATGGTTTCCCCAACCAGTTCCCAGATTTGGGTGAAGCCGATCAAACCCTCGATAAAGGCCGCAACGGCAATTTCGTTGGCCGCATTCATCACGGCGGGCAAGGTGCCACCAATGACGCCGGCCCGGCGAGCGTAGTTGAGTGCGGGAAAGTCATCGAAGCGGGGCTCCTCGAAGTCGAGCCTGGCAAGCTTGGCGAAGTCCAGCGGCTCCAGGGTGTTCGGCACCCGCTCCGGCCAGGTGACAGCATACTGGATCGGGAAACACATGTCCGAATGGCTCAGCTGAGCCAGGATGGAGTGATCGATGAACTCGACCATCGAATGGACAATGCTCTGGGGATGCACCACGACATCGACCCGGTCCATCTCCACGTCGAAGAGCCAGCGGGCTTCCAGCATTTCCAGGCCCTTGTTGAAGAGGGTCGCGGAATCGATCGTGATCTTGGGACCCATGTTCCAGGTGGGATGGTTGAGCGCTTGTTCCACGCTGACCATGTCCAATTCCTCGCGCGGTGTCTTGCGGAAGGGACCTCCTGAGGCGGTCAAAATGATGCGTCGAACTTCGGAAGGGTCCCGCCCTTCGAGACATTGGAAGATGGCATTGTGCTCGCTATCGATGGGGAGCACGCGGCAGTTGTTGCGCTTGGCAGCTTCCATCACGGCTTCGCCCGCCATGACCAGGATTTCCTTGCTGGCCACTGCGATGTCCTTGCCGGCTTCCAGGGCGGCCAGGGCGGGTCGCAGGCCTCCCGTCCCGATGATGGCAATGATGACCAGGTCCGCTTCTTCCAGCGTGGCCAATTCGACGAGTCCATCCTCTCCGCCGTAGACGGAGACATCCCCGCTCACTTCGCTCTTGAGCAAAGGCAACTGGCTTTCATCGCAGAGGGACACGTGCTGGACGCCGAACTCTCGAGTCTGTTCCGCCAGCTTGGAGGCGGAGCGATTCGCGGCCAGACCCACCACCTTCATGCGCTCGGGGATATCGCGGGCGACTTTGAGCGAGCTCGTCCCGATGGATCCGGTGGAACCCAGAATGACCGTGCGTTTGGGCTGCGTCTTCGTGCTCATCGGTTCAACCATAGGAGATAGAAATAGACGATGGGAGCAGTAAATAAGACACTGTCGATCAGGTCCAGCGCTCCGCCAATGCCCGGCATGACATGACCGGAATCCTTGGCTTTCAAGCTGCGTTTCAGCGTGGACTCCGCCAGATCTCCCAGCAGGCCAAAGAAGGTCATGAGGAAGGCGAGGATGGCGGTGTGGAGGGGCGTGAGCAGCGGCGCATCGTCTCCCAGCCACCAGTAGAGGGTGAAGGCGCACAGCATCGCAGCGACCAGGCCCCCGGCCATGCCCTCCCAGGTTTTGCCCGGGCTGATATGGGCGATCAGTTTGTGTTTCCCGATCCAGGTTCCCACGAGGTAGGCGCCCACATCCGCAAACTTGGTGACCGCGAGAAGGAAAAAGAGGTAGGTGCGTCCGGGAGCATCACTCCAGTGTTCCGCTCCGTCGTCCATGTAGACGATTCGGGTGAGGAAATTGAAGAGGAAGGCCACATAGATGAAGCCGAAGACGCAGATCATGACCCCGAAGTGGCTCCGGCCCGCTTCGATCTGGTGGGGAAGGTTCAGGGTGAACCCCAGAAAGATCACCGCGACCAGCGCCCCAATATCATAGAGGTGGAAATCCGTTCCCCGGCCGTGGGCCGCCTGCCAGAAGCAGAGGAAGAAGTAGACCATGGATATGATGATGGTCCCAATGGCTTCCCACTTGGTTTTTCCAAAGTGCAGGATGTGGAAATACTCGATGATACCCAGTAGCATCACGCCACCGATCATCAGGTAGAACAGGATCGGCTTGGCGAAGAAGAGTGTCGCTCCGATCATGGTCCAGAGCCCCAGCGTGGTGAGCAATCGTGACGAAAACGCGGGGAGAGGCTTGCGGGATAAAGGGGGAGGAGACGGGGTGGTTTCGGGAGCCATCAATGCGTTATGGTTCTTTCAAACTCCATTCCTCGACCGGAAAACGTGAGAAGAAGTCGCACAGCCTTTGTCAAAGGACAAGCAACTCTCCGCCCAAACCGACGCATTTCAGGGTGGGAATTCCCGGGATTTTCCCTATACTATCGCGACGGGGTGAGTTCCGGAAGGAGTCTTCAACCCCTTAAAATTGGGGATTGGCAGGTGGATACCTATCCGCTAGAGTCCAGTCCCCCTTGAATTTTATCCACGTCATCCTTCCCCAAACTCCATGACGCGAATCCTATCTGTTCCGCTTTTCTTTGCCTTTCTTGTCTCTGCCTCTGCGCAGTCCCACTCCAAAGCTGCTCGCGAAATCTATGGTGATCATCAGGATGCCCTGGCGGTGGTGACGGCGGCCAGCACCATCCAATACACGACGGATAAGGGGAACCTCCCGGACCAGCCGCGCACCACCCAGACGCTGGGCACCATCATCAGTTCCACGGGGATCGTGATGGTCTCCAACAGCGCGATTGATTTCTCGGTGGGAATGGTAGGGGAGAAAGGGCGTTCTCCGGGCTCAGACGAGTTTCAGGAAGTCACCTCCGCCAAGTCCGTGTTCCACGAGATCCAGATCAATCTGGCGGACAATTCGGAATACAACGCGGTACCGGTCTACAAGAATGAAAAGCTGGACCTGGCTTTCCTTCAGATCGACAAGCGCAAACTCCAGGAGCGAGAGACTCCCTTGCCTTATCTGAATCTGAACAACGGGGTGAAGGAAGGGGAAGTGCGGATCGCCGATGAAGTCGTGGGGTTAGCCCGGTCTTCTCCGGTCTATGGCTACATCCCCTCCGTGATTCCCGGTTTTGTCACGGCGATCTCCAAAAGGGAGCAGACCTTCTACATCACCACTTCCAGCACGGCTCAGGGCATTCCGATCTTCAATCTGGACGGGAAGTTCGTAGGTTTCACCGTGCAGAGGATCATCGAAGGCAAGCGAACCAATATCCTTGGGACGCTCGCCGCTGGATCCGTGAAGACGATCGCGGACTTTGCGCTCGCCGCTCCGCAGCAGTAGGGGGGAGGTGTTCAGTTCTCAGTGTTCAGTAGTCAGTTACCAGAACACTGCTGATAACTGACGACCGACGACTGAGAACTGAAACTCAGGCCGCCATCGCCTGACGATCTCCGTAGAGTTCACGCAGTCCCCAGTGGACCATGGAACGGGTCGTGAGCTGGAATTCGATTTCCAGTCCAGACTCATGCTCGGCCACCAGTTCCGCCTGAAAGCGGTTCGGCCGATAGGTTGCGATCACAAGCTTGTCGCGCCGCGATCCTTTGGCCGCGGGGCGGCGCAAAAGCGGGACCATGCCATGGCCGTAGGCGCTTTCCCGGGACAGAAGGCTGGCGAGGGCGGGATTCCAGTTCCAATCCTGGGGTTCCCACCAGCTCATGAGGCTGTTGTTGCTGAGGTGATACAGGAAGTGGTGCTCTTCCACGAGATTGGCCTCGAGCAAGGCATCCAGCATGCTGCATTGGTTAGTACGCGCCTTGTTGATCAAGCCGCTGACTGCTTTTCCATCCAATTGGCCGCAATCCTGTGCGGTGATTAGAAGCAGGTGGTTCATTTTGGTCTTATTTGTTAGATAAACCAAAATAATTATAATAATTAGTATTTGTAAACTATTTATTTTCAGTCAGGGCCTCTAAAGTGCCTGATTTCACCCGGTAACCCATCGGTTTTCCCCGTTCATCCCACCAATCCAGGAAGGTTGTGGTGATGAGTTTTTGGGATCCTGCAGGCAGTCCACGCATCAACGCGTTGCGTCGATTGGGGTCCAGTTCGCCGAAAATATCGTCGAGAAGCAGGATGGGAGAACGGCGTGCATACTCCTGAAAGAGACGGGCTTGGCCAAGTTTCAGTGCCAGAGCCACGGTGCGTTGCTGTCCCTCGCTGGCAAACTGCGCGGCGGGCATTCCATGAAGTTTCAGGATGAGATCATCCCGGTGAGGCCCTGCGGCAGTGGAACGTCTCCGGGATTCCTCGGCCCGGGCCTCGATCAGAGCCGTTTCCAGGTCCGCTCCTCGTGCGCTCTTGTATTCCAGGGTAAGTTCCTCATTGGAAGAGGCGATGTCGATTTGCGATTGGGCCGCCTTTGGTTGAAGCCGTTCGATCAGTTCCCGCCGTAAGCGGGTGATCACAGCCGCGGACTCCACGAGGATGGGCGTGTAGGCATCGATCTGCCGCCAATTAGGCTGCGCATCCCTTTTTAGCAGGAAGTTCCGGGCCTTGAGGGCTCGCTCATAGTTCTTGAGAGCAGGCCGGTAATCGAGGAAGAGCTGTCCCGCCATGAAGTCGAGATAGCGACGTCGTCCATCCGCGCCGCCTCGAACCAGGGCCAGGTCATCGTTGGCGATCCATACGACCAGCATGCTCTGGCTCAGATACTCGCCTGAGGTCCGCATCGTGGAACCATCCACGACCAGCTTGCGACGTCCCTTGCTGAACCCAAGTTGCAGTTCGGCCTCCTCCAACCCGAGAGTCAGGGCAAAGGCATCCTGACCAAAGCGGACTGCATCCCCCAGCGAAGACGCACGGGGCGACTGAAGCCGTAGACCAATACAGATCGCCTCAAGGATCGAGGTCTTGCCCTGAGCGTTTTCCCCCAGGAACAGGGTCACATCAGGCCCGAAACTGCAGGTCGCCGCTTCAAAACAGCGGAATTGGCGCAGCTTCAGAGTATTCAGCATGACTTCAGCGACGCGGATCCATCGCCGCTGGAACTCACCAAACCCGCTCGATGAGTTTGGTCATCTTGCCTTTTTCCTTCGGCAACTCCTCTTCCTTCTTATCCTTGCCGCCGAACAGACCCTTCTTGTCCTTGTCGTCGCGCTGAAGGTCTTCATCGCTCGGGCCGTTCTTGTTCCCTCCTACGAAGGGCAGATGGAATCCGTCTTTCTCTTCTCCGGCGACCTTGGGCTCGTTCTTGTTGCCGAAGGGCGTGGGCACCATGGACATGATGCCGCCTTTTTCCTCAGCCTCTTCCGGGCTCAGGATGGGGAGATCTTCGAGATTCTGAGATTGGTAGGTGACTTCCTCGTCTTTCTTGCCAAAGGACGGCATCAGCCCGCCGATTCCTTTCTTCTCTTTGGAGGGAGCAGAAGCAAAGTCATCTTCGTTCTTCTTCCCGGTGGGCAAGAGCTTGCGCTTCTTGGGCTCTTCCATCGGTTGAGCATCCGCAAAGTCAGTTGGGTTGGCAGCGGCGGTTTGTGGAAGAGGATTACGCAGCTCTTCCATTGCCGCCATATCGGCCCCCAGATCGGTGTAGGGACCTTCTTCGAAGTTCTCCAGATCTTCAGGACCATCTACCGCCGTTGTGTTCGATGCGGCAATCTCATCTTCCAGCAGGTCAAACTCCGGGGGGACGCCATCCGCAGTGCTGACCAGCTGAGCGGGTTCGCCGGAATCGGCATAGGTGGGGGGCACATTGTTGTCTTTGTCCTTGCCCACAAAGGGGATCACGCTAGCGACTTTTCCGCCCGCATCCTTCATCGCGCCGCCAGCGGCCTTGGCACCTTCGCCCGCGCCTTTGAGGTCCAGGTCGATATCCAATCCGCGACCCGAGACTTCCGTGCCCATATTGGCGGAAGCGATTTCCATACGGTGGAGGGGAACGTCATTGGTATCAACGGTGGTCTCGGAGATGTAGTCCAAATGCTCGATCCCCCGAACGACCTGGCCGAAGACGGTGTATTTGCCATCCAGATTGGGCAAGTCGTCGAGAGCCACGTAGAACTGGCTTCCGTTGGAGAGCCGGTTTGGATTCTGAGAGTCGGGCAAGCGTGCCATGGCCACAGCCCCGCGAGTATGAGGCAGTCTGAGTTCAGCGGGCACGGTGTGGTCTGGTCCTCCCGTCCCCCAGGACGCCTTATTGGCAGCATCGCGAGTCAGCGGGTCGCCCATTTGGACGAGGTAATTGGGGATGGCGCGGTGAACGGCGAGTCCCTTGTAATAGCCGGACTCGACCATGCGCCGGAAATTGGCAACCGTTTGGGGGGCGGCGTCTTCATTCAGCTGAATCACAAACCTCCTCAGCTGGTTGTTCACGTTGATCTGGAAAGTGACCAGATCGTTGGACCCGCTCTGCGCAAAGGCGGACCAGGGGAGGAGGCATGTGAGGAGCGTGAACGTCAAACGCGCTTTCATAGGTGACATGGGGGAGGAGGTGACAAACGTTAGTCCCTAAGTAAGGGGAGTTTCCCGTATTTCCAAGGTGGATGAAAGATTATTTTTCTCTGAACGGGCAACCAGGAGCTGCCCCGGAGAGCTGAAGTCGCGTTTTGCAAAGCCCAGGGCGATCCAGCGCCCTAACGCCTCACTTTCAGTGACACTGGTCAAGCGACCCACAACGGCCTCGCCCACGAGCAATTCCATCCCAGGCTCCAGCCCAGCTTCCTCATCCTGGGCTACGAGGGCCACTAATTGGCGATTGACCTTGCCCACACTCTTGATCCGGGAGATCACTTCCTGGCCGATATAGCAGCCCTTGGCGAAATCGATGGCTCGATCCTGCAGGAGGGCTTCCTGGGGGAGGATGGAAGTATCGAGTTCCGCACCCCAGACAGGCATGCCCTGGCGGATGCGCAGTTCCAGGAGCACCTTATCCGGCAGCATCTGGAGATCCAATTGGCTGATGATCTCCGTCCCCACTGGCGCGATCAAATCCGTGCCCGGCACTCCAAAGCGGTTGGCCTGGCGGCACCAGACACCTTCCAGTTCGGGACACTCACCCAGCACGTGAATTAGCTGCCAGTCATCGCTCACATCCTCCCACTCGGCATCGTCAGAGATCAGATACTTGTCCAGGCGCAGGAGGAGTTCATCCCGGATGGAGCCCGGACCATCGACCCACATCGCGTCCCCTTCGGGGGTTGGAGAAAGATACACATCCGCTTCCAGCTTGCCTTTGGCCGTGGTGACGCCTGCATACATGGCTTCTGAAGCAGTGGCCTTGCGGACGTCGTTGGTCACCTGTCCGTTCAGGTAGCGAACGCGGTCCTCACCGGTAAGGCGTAGCTTGGCGCGGGACGACAGGTCCGTATATCCGCGGATGGGGTCGGGCATCGGAAGCTCAGCTTTTCTTCTTTTTATCCGTGTAATTCTTGAAGAGCACGGAGTAGTCGTCGTCGCCGGCGCCTTTCTGAATGGTCTTGAACATGACGCTGGCGGTGCTGGAGAGGGCGGGGACGTCCACCTTGGCATCATTGGCCAGACCAAGGGCGAACTGGGCGTCCTTGAACATGTTCTTCAGGGAGAAATGCGGCTCGTAATTGCCTTCCAGCATGGTGGGCAGTTTCAAGCGGGCCAGGTCCGAACAGCAGGCGTTGACCAGGATGGCGTCGATGAACTTGTGCCCGTCCAGTCCCGCGGCCTGAGTCAGGGCCAGCGCTTCGGAAAGCACCTGAACCGTCGTCGCGGAAACCATGTTGGTGGCGATCTTGACCACAGTCGCGTCGCCGGTCTTGCCGACGTGTTGGATGTGCTTGGAGGTGAGTTCCAGGAGCGGGCGAGCGCGTTCCACCGCGGAGGTATCGCCTCCCACGTAGTAGACGAGATTGTTGCTCGCCGCGGCCTCCTTGCTGCCGGTGAAGGGGCAATCGAGGAAGCTGGCGCCGCTGGCCTGAACGATGCTCGAGGCCTTGATGATGGAGCTCAGGTCCACCGTGGAGTGATTCATCACCAGGTGCGTATTGGTGAGTTGGCTCTCCATGGCTTCGACTACCTCGACGAGTGCTTCGCCATTGGTCACGAAGATCTGGATGGCTTCCGAGTGCTCCGCAATTTCTGCTGGCGAGCCGAGGAAGTTGGGTTCCGGCTTGGGCGTCCGGCTCCAGACATAGACATGCTTGCCTGCTGCCCGCAGATTCTCAGCAACTCGTGAACCGATAATGCCGAGGCCAATCACACCTACCTTTTCAAAATTCCCCGATAGCATAGTACTATTGATAGATTGCCTCCCCTTACGGGGCAAGCGCTATTGACACCCGGGGAGGAGCTCGGTCAGGATTTCGCCATGAAAGCATTGGCAGCCGTGCTGCACGAGATGGGTTCCCCGATGAGCGTGGAAGAGGTGGAAGTCTTGCCTCCCAAGCGCGGAGAGGTGCAGGTGCGCATGCAGGCGGCCGGCGTTTGCCACAGTGATCTCCACGTCATCAAGGGAGATCTGCCCATGCCGGTGCCGATCATCCCCGGTCATGAAGGATCCGGCATTGTCGAAGCGGTGGGTGAGGGCGTGACGGAACTGCAGGAGGGGGATCACGTACTACCCATGTGGCGGATGAGTTGCGGCCGGTGCGAATATTGCCTCAGTGGTAGACCCGCGCTTTGCGATGTGGGCACAGCCATGCGTTTCACCGGCCTGATGCCGGATGGCGAGACCCGGTTCCGTTCCAGCAAGGGTGAACCCATTCGTCATTATGCGGGCATCTCCAGCTTCGCCCAGCTCTGTACCATCCCCGAGCCTGCCGTGGTCAAAGTGCCCAAGGAATTCTCCCTCGAGAAGGGGGCGCTCATCAGCTGTGGCGTCATCACCGGGTTTGGTGCGGTCTTCAATACGGCGCAGGTAAGGGTCGGCAGCACCGTGGCGGTATTTGGCTGTGGAGGGATCGGCCTGAACATTGTCCAGAGCGCCCGGATCGCCGGAGCCCTGCGGATCATCGCGGTGGACCGCGTACCCTTGAAGCTGGAGTTCGCCAAGAAGTTCGGCGCCACGGACGTGATTCGGGCGGATGAGGACGATCCGGTTGAAGCCATCATGGATCTCACCAACAATCTTGGAGTCGATTACGCCTTCGAAGCGATCGGTTTGCCTCAACCCATCGAGCAGGCCTACGACTCGACCCGTAAGGGCGGCACCTGCGTGGTCGTTGGCATCGCGCCGAAGGAAGCCCGCGCCCGCATCAACGTGAATGCGTTGGTCTATGCGGAGAAGACCCTGAAGGGCACCATCTATGGCTCCATGCGTCCGCGGATTGATTTGCCCCGGCTCATCGAGCTGAATCTTGCAGGAAAGCTGGAGCTGGATGGGCTTCTCACGAAGACGTATCCCCTGGAAGAGATCAACACGGCCTATGAAGAGTTGGAACAGGGCGTCGTGGCACGGAGTTTGATCCTTCCTAATGGAGCTGTCTGAATGTCGGCATCCGTGAATTCCTCCACGTGGACAACATTGCTGGGTGCATTTGCTATTGTCGGGGTATTGGCGCTCGTCTCTTGTGGGGACGACTCCTCATCGAAGCCTCTGATAATCCATCATAGCATGGAAGGATGGCAGGAAGGCCGCCCAGCGTTCATTTCCCTGGATGCATTCACTCTCCAGGCGACTTATCCTGTGCCGGTCGACGAAAGTTGGAGAATGCATGGATCTGACTCCTCCTTGATTCATGTGGGCAGCGGAAATTTGGAAGTTGATTGGCTTCAAATTTCCACTTCGGGGTCAAAGGGGCTGTCCTACGACATCTCGCGCACAGACGGCAAAGCGTTTCCCCACGGCAGATACAAGTTCCGAGTGGTCATTGAGAGAGGGGACGAACGAGCGACTTTCGACGGAAGGTTTGAGCTCTACTCGGCAAAAAAGGCGATGAGAATCCTTACGGATGAGGGCTTCTATCCATAGGCATTGACGTAAGCGCGTCCGCGACGTATCACGGCTCTATGAAATCCCCTCTCGTGATCGCTGTCGCCGTGAGTCTGCTTACTGGCATCGCTCAAGCCAATCCCCACACGGAAACCTTTGATGGCGAAGCGAAGCCTTCCAACTGGAAGGTCCAGTTCGGACATTGGGAACCGGCCGAAGGAGCTCTGGTTTGTCACCAGGTGGAGGCGGACAATCACGCCGCCGCGAGTCGCTGGGCCATTCCCATGACGGATGGCGTGATCGAAGCGCGAGTGAAGCTGGACGGTGCAACGGCTTTCCATATTGGGTTCGATCCCAAGCCGGGAACTCTGGATAAGAAAGGGCACCTGTATTCCCTCATCATGGGGCCTGGAGGCGCCAAGATCCTCAAGCATAATGACAAGGCGGACCCATCCTCCAAGAGTGAGGTCCTGGCGGACGCCAAACAGCCCATTGCCAAGGGCGAGTGGGTCAATGTGCGGCTGGAAGCCAAAGGAAACACCGTGACGGCGAAGGTAGGTGAGGACATCAGCCTGGAAGCCACGGATCCAACCTTTGGAGTGCCCAAGCCTGCCGTCGTCTTCCGTTGCGTAGGCACCCAGGCCCTCGTAGACGAGGTGACGGTGCTGGTGAAGTGACCAGGGAAGAAGCCGTTAAGGGTCGGGGGCTCTACTGCCCCTGCGTCTTGATCTTCTGGAAGTTGCCTTCCTCGCAGGCGACCACAAAGCTTTCTGTAAAGCACTTCAGCTTGTTCCAGACCTCGCGGATCTGGACGGATTCCTCGTTGCTGACGTGGTTGTCGTTGGCGGCTTTGGTGATTTCGTTGAGTAGATCGGAGAATTGGTGGACGATCTCGTTCGTGGCGGGAACCACGGCGTAGCCGCCTGCTTCAGCGAGTTGATCCGGGTTTTGCACGAAGTGTCCGCCGGCCTTGTGGCAGAGCCATTCGATGATCTGAGGTTCCTTCGAGATCTCCATGAGTTGCTGAACCCGGTCGAGCGGGTTCGGAGTTCCGGATCCAGAAGGTTTGCCGGGAGGAGGGTTCTCCGGGGGCTGTGCCCATTTGTAAACCATTGAGAGGGAAACGCCCATTTCGTCGGCGATTTCCTTCGGGCCTTTGCGGTCGATCGCCAACTTCACCACTTCGTAGGATTCCATGACGCTGCATCATGCAGTCTCACGGGGAAAAACACAAGAGTTGGGAAAACCGAAAACCGAAGTCCGAAGTCCGAAGTCCGAAGTCCGAAGTCCGAAGTCCGAAGTCCGAAGTCCGAAG
>JBHIXE010000074.1:0-6562 GCA_041984905.1 Verrucomicrobiales bacterium
GCTGTTCCAGATCTTTGACGAGCGCAGCCGCCGGTTGATCCACGCTTTCGCAGTTCTTCGCCAGATCCTTGGGCAGATTGTTGTGCTGATCCCAGCCCCGGTGGAAGAGTTGGATAAAGCGCACCCCGCGCTCCGCCATCCTTCGTGCCAACACGCAGTTGGCGGCGAAGGTCCCGGGCTTGCGGGAGTCCGGACCATAGGACTCGAACACGTGTTCTGGTTCCTGATCCACACTCATGAGGTCTGGCACGGAAGCCTGCATGCGGAATGCCATCTCATACTGGGCGATGCGGGCCTCGATTTCCGGGTCGCGGGTGACCTGGTGCCGCTCCGCATTGATGGCTGCAAGCCCGTCCAGCATCTTGCGCCGCACGTCTCGCTTCAATCCGGCAGGGTCAGAGAGATACAGGACGGGATCTGCCCCGCTCCGGAACTGCACGCCCTGGTGCTTGGAGGGAAGGTTACCGCTGCCCCAAAGCCGGGCGTAGAGCGCCTGGCCGGGCTTGGACCCCACGGAGATCATCACCACATAGGCCGGTAGGTCTTCGCTCAAACTACCAAGACCGTAGGAGAGCCAGGATCCCATGCTGGGACGGCCCATCTGCTGGGTGCCGGTGTTGATGTAGGTAATCGCGGGATCGTGATTGATCGCCTCCGTGTTCATAGAGCGAATGATCGTGAGCTTGTCCGCGATCTGAGAGGTGTGAGGCAGCACCTCGCCATTCATCCAGGTCTGGCGTTCGCCGAACTGCTTCATCTCAAACATCGGCGCCACACAGGGGAAGGACTTCTGCCCGCTGGTCATCCCGGTGATGCGTTGACCGTTGCGGATCGAGTCCGGCAATTCGGTGCCATGCAGTTCCCGCATCTTCGGCTTGTAGTCGAAGAGGTCGATGTGACTGGGGCCGCCGGCCATGAAGAGATAGATCACGCGCTTGGCCTTGGCGTGGAAGTGAGGCAATTCCGGCAGACCCTGGTTCTGAGCGGAACTGGCGGCAGCGCTCAGTGGGTTCAGACTGGCATAGGCAGCAGTGCCCATGACCCCGAGGGCCCGACCGAGCACGTCACGGCGATTCAACATGGAGGGAGGTGTCATGATT
This sequence comes from Verrucomicrobiales bacterium, assembly GCA_041984905.1. Taxonomy (GTDB): domain Bacteria; phylum Verrucomicrobiota; class Verrucomicrobiia; order Verrucomicrobiales; family DEV007; genus JBHIXE01. Next base: position 1,101 of record JBHIXE010000074.1, read on the forward strand.
ATTCGCGAGTCAGGGTTTCGTCGAGATTGAGGAGGAGGTTGGCGACGACCGTCCAGGCGGCGTGTTGATCCGGAGCCAGATCGGCAGTGGTCTTGGCTTCGCCCGTATCGAGAAGGGCTTTGGCGGCTTCGAGGTCCTGTTGGTAGGTCTGAAGGGTGCTGTGGTAGACCTCCATCAGCGCGCCCATTTCCCGCTCATTGGGGGAGCGCAGGGTGACCAGCTCAAAGCCGCGTTGGGCGATGGCTTCTGGAACATTGGCGGACTCCGTCATCATGCGCTGCGCCAGAAACTTGGACGCTTCCACAAACTGAACGTCATTCATGGTGACCAGCGCTTGTAAGGGTGTGTTCGTACGAGGCCGCTCCATGGTACAGGTCTCCCGGGTGGGCGCATCAAAGATGAGCATAGAGGGAGGGGGCGCACTGCGCTTCCAGTAGGTATAGAGACTGCGCCGGTAGAGTTTCTCACCCTTATCCTGAACAAACTTGGGATTGCCGCCGAGGCCGACTTCCGCCCAAAGTCCCGGCGGTTGATAAGGCTTCACCCCTTCGCCACCCATTTCCTTTTCCAGCAAACCGCTGGTGAAGAGGGCCGTGTCCCGGATGAACTCGGCCTGGAGCCGGAAGCGGTTGGCACGAGAAAGCCAGAGATTGTCTGGATCCAGCGCCAGCGACGGTTCCGTGGCAACGGAGCTTTGGCGATAGGCTTCCGAAGTCACCATCTGCCGGATGAGCCGCTTCACATTCCAGCCATTCTCGCGGAAATCGACCGAGAGCCAGTCGAGCAGTTCCGGATGGGTGGGGAAGCTGCCTTGGGCGCCAAAGTCGCCCGGAGTGTGGACGAGTCCGTAGCCAAAGAATACCTGCCAGAGTTGGTTGACCGCGACGCGAGCGGTCAGGGGATGATCCTCGCGGAAAAGCCAGTGAGCCAGGCCCAGCCGGTTGTGTGGTTCATCGTCTCCCAGCGGCGGGAAAATGGCTGGCACCGCGGCTGTGACTTCCTTGTCCTTCATGGGCTGATCGTAGGCGCCGCGATTCAGCATGTAGGTGACCCGCATCTTGTTCTCCGGATTGTCCGCCATGATCATGGATGTAGTGGGCGTCTGCGCCATCTTCAGCGCCGCGACAGCGGAGGACGCGTAGCTCTTGGCCAGCTTCTGATAGCTGGCCTCCGCGCTCACCAGGTAGTGATTGTAAAGCAAGTCCTTCTGGGCATCGGTCCGTTGGTCCGGAGCCGTTGCCAGAATGCCGGGCAGGGGATTGGTCTGGACCAGGGCAATCTGGTCGTCCGTCAAGGCAGCGCGATAGATCCGAAGATCCGAGACGGAACCCTTGAACTTGCTGCCCTTGTAACGGCTGCCAATGGTGAAAGGGGCCTTGGAGAGGATGCTCTTTCCGTCCAGGGAGTTGTTGGAAATCTCCGTTTCGGATCGAACGCCATCGATCCAGATTGAGACGCCTTCAGCTTTGGAAGAGCCATCGTAGGAAATCGCTACGTGGTGCCACTTCTCCTGTTCCAGCTTACCTTTGCTCACCACCTTGATGGCGTTCTTCGGCCAGCTGTGGATGATATGGGTGCCGACGGTCTGCCCTTGGACCCACAAATCGAAGCCGCGGAGATTGTCATCCGGATCCATGCAGGACATGATCGCGCCGCCGCCGCCTTCCAAGCGGACCCAGGCCGTGTAGCTAAAGGGCTGATCCTGCTCCAGTTCGACCGGCTGTCCCAGCGTATAGTCCGCTTTGCCATCCAGCCGCAGGGCCTTGGTTGCTTTGTCGCGGGAAACGAAGAGCCGCCGTCCATCCAGTTTATTGGCAATCAGAGCTCCGGCATGGTCCGTCAGCAGATCGCCTTCCTTCTCATCCAGGGGAAACCAGTGAGCCAATCCTTCGACCATGCCGTCCGTGGTTTGACCCGCGTCGGTTTTGGGTTCGGCGGCCCACTTCTGAAAAGCGTCCTGGCCTGCGTCCCGTCCCTTGGCGAGGGCTGTGCGAGTGGTTTCCACCTTGGCCTTGGCGGCCGCGAACTCTGCTTCGTAAGCCGGATCCTTCACCTCAATCACGGGCGTCTGGTTTCCGCGCCGGGTCTGCATTCCGGGATCCACGTGGTTATTGAAGAAGGCGTAGAACTCGTAGTATTCCTTCTGGCTGATCGGATCGTACTTGTGATCATGGCACTGGGCGCACTCCATGGTCAGGCCCATCCAGACGTTGGCTGTCGTCTGCACCCGATCGACCACGTAACTGACCCGTAACTCCTCGGGAATCGCGCCGCCCTCATCGGAGGTTGCGTGGTTGCGGTTGAAGCCCGAGGCGATCTGCTGAGCGACCGTGGCATTCGGGATCAAGTCGCCCGCGAGCTGCTCGATCGAGAATAGATCGAAGGGTTTGTTGTCGTTGTAGGCGTCCACCACCCAATCCCGCCAGGGCCACATGGTGCGGGGACCATCCGCGTGCATCACGGACGTATCGCCATAACGGGCCGCATCCAGCCACATCAGCGCCATGCGTTCGCCAAAGTGAGGGTTGGCCAGCAATTCCTCCACGAGCGACTCATAAGCTGCATCGGGATTGCTCTTGAAGGCAGCCAGAAACTCACGCATCCGCTCGGGAGTGGGCGGCAGACCCGTCAGGTCCAGGTGCAGTCGCCGGGCGAGGGTCACGGGATCGGCCTCGGGAGAAGGGGACATGCCCTTGGCCTCCAGCCGCTTCTGGACGAAATGATCGATCGGGGACTTTGTCTCGCCGGCAGCGACTTTTTGCGGAGCAACGAAGGACCAATGCTCCGACCAATCCGCTCCTGCGGTGATCCAGTCCCGGATCAGGTCCTTCTGTTCAGCGGTGAGGGTCTTGTGGGACTTCGGCGGGGGCATCAGGTCGCCCTTGTCCTCCGTGATGATGCGATACCAGACCTCGCTGTCCTTGAGGTTTCCGGGGACGATCATCTTCAGCCCGTCCCGCTCCGCAAAGGCGTGATCCTTCAGATCGAGGCGCAGGTCCGCCTTGCGATGCTCGGCGTCGGGACCGTGACAGTGAAAGCAGTTCTCGGAGAGGATCGGGCGAATATCCCGGGCAAAATCGATGGTTTGCTCTGCCTGCAACGGGGCGAAGAGCATTCCCAGCAGGGAAATGAGGGAGCAGATTCCGGCAGTTCTCATAGGGAAGGGGGAAACAAGGCGAAACGGTACGCCGTCCCCCTTTCACGTCGTAAAAGCCGGGATATTACAGAGAAACTCAGTGATCCGTTGCCAGTTCTCGGTGAACAGTTCGGCAACCCCAAGGATCTTCCAGAGCCAAGACTACCGCGCCCAGATCTTCACATCATCCACCCAGGCCTGATGATTCACCGCGAGGCGGAGGCGACTCTTCGTGGGGTGACCGATGCCAGGAGACGTGAACTCACCGACTTTCTCGTCATCGATGGAGACCTGCATGGTTTCACCGTCGATCCGCACTTCCAGCAGGTGCCATTCCTCCGTCTTCAGGTCCACTGGGAAGGACTTGCTCTTGGTGGCAATGTCTTTCTTGGCTTCGTCCGAGAGCGTTCCGGCCAATTTGGCTTCGCGATTCTCCAATTTCATTCGGCCAGTCTTCATGTCGGTGATTTCGACCTTCTTTGGCTGGATCTTGGCCATGCAGATGTGCCCTGCATGCACGGATTTCTCGTTCATATCCGCGATGTTGATGCCGAGATCATCTCCCTGGCGCAGCTTGAAGCGCATCTGGATGGTCACGTCCTTGAACGCGGCTTCGTGATGCACGGACACCCCGTGATCGGCCACCTCCGCCATGGTGATGTGCATGGCGCCATCCACCAGGTCGACCTGCTTCACGCCTTTTGCTCGAGACTTGCTGTTGGTGCCCCAGCCATTGCCGACCTCTTCCAGTTCGGGAGAGGATTCCTCTCGATCAAATTCGTCTTCCAGAATGAGCGTGCCTTCTGGCGCGGCCACAAGCTGGGAAGTCAGGAGTGCAGCAAGGCACAAGGGAAGCAGAACAGTGGGGTTTTTCATCGTGAGAAAGATTCTTGGCGTATCCCCTCCGAGAAAGCAAGTGCGGCGAATGATACCGACCAGGGAGCCTTTTTAGGAGCCACTCCAATCGACTTGATCAAAGAGCCGCTGCAATTTTGCCCCCCGCTGGGAATGGATGGCCGTGGCCCAGGCAATGCGTCCCTGAAGATGCGCGCGGAAGTCTGGGTGATGGTCCAGGTTTTGCTCCGCTGGTCCGGTTCGCTGGCAATTGGTCAGGATAGCCTTGAGCGTATCAAATTCCTGGCGGCAGAGATTGGGATGCGCATTCAACACAATACCCCCTGCGGATTGCCGTTGGCTGGAACGCATGATGCGGGTCTTGCGGAAGTTGTTGTGGAAGCCTTCTTCCAGGATGATCGCGGAAACCCGGGTGCTGAAGGCTTCGACACGGCGGGCGAACTCGCCGTTTGCGGAAAAGAGAAGATCGTCGGCGTATCGGGTGTAGGCTGTGCCGGCTGTTTGGGCGAGCCGAGCGAGACGGCAATCGAGGTGGAACGCGCAGAGATTGGCGAGAAGCGGAGAGGTGGGGGAGCCTTGCGGGAGGTGAGCTGCGAGATACTGATGGGACTGATCCGCACGGGATGTGGAGGCGTGAGGGTTCTCCATGATGACCTTGTGGGGCGTGCGGTTGGTCACTAGCGCCGTGAGGTAGCCTGCCATGGTATCCGGATAACCTGCCGTGAGGAAAAGGGAGCGAACCCGGGCGCCGGTGATGGAGGGGAAGAAGTCTTTCAGATCCATGCGCAGGACCACGTCTTTGCCTGTGTGCTCCGCCACGTAAGAATGTACGGAGTGCCCGGTGCGAAACCCATGCGCCGCCTCATGGGGTGGAATGCGGTCGAGAACCTGGTGCAGGAGATGCCGTTGCACCCGCTTCAGCATGGGTTTGGGAATCTCGATGAGGCGTCCTTCACCGGAGTGAGCCTTGCGATACCACCGGTAGAGATAATGCTCCCGGTTCCAGCTGTGGGCGAGCCACTCCAGGTCGCGAGGATGTGCCTGGAGGACCGCGGACAATTGCTCGATTTCGAGAATGGGAGGCACCTCCCAGGATTCGGGAGCACCTGGAGAGGGAGTCATGGCCTTCGGAACGGGAACTGGCTTCAGATTCCACTGCCCCTTGATCCAGGCCCTGCGAAAATACGGGTCGGCGCGGAGAAACTCTCCCACTTCACTGACCCGGACGCGGCCTTCCCGGACGGAAAGCCACAGGGCAAGGCGCAGGCAGAGTTGGCGCAACCAGCGCGGGCGCCGGCCCCGCTCTCGCAATGCATCCAGACGATCAAGCAACGCCTCTTCATTCCGGGGACCCGCCAGAACAGCGCGCGCAATTCGCCGGATGCATTCGCGTTGGCTGGCCATCAGAAGAGAAGGGGAAGCGGGAAACGCAGGGTCAACGTCTCGGGTCTGGCGCGGGCATTTTTACGGT
>JBHIXE010000074.1:6572-17538 GCA_041984905.1 Verrucomicrobiales bacterium
GGAGGCGTAACGTCGCCCGTGCTTCGCGATGGTTCAGTTACAGTTATCCCCGGGGTAACCCCGGAGTGGCCAAGGGCAACGGTGAAGTTGAATGGCCGGCTTGACGCGCGTTTTCCCGCTTCTTGAGGCAAATCCTAGGAGCCTCACCTGCATCCGTCAATGCATGGTCTGCCCTTGGAATAAAAATCCTGCTGATGCCTGCCAATCCCTTCACTTGCTTGTTGCGATGGTCATGACGAGGTTGAGTCAACCTCTTGGCCGTTTGGGCCGTTTTAGTTTTATGATGCGCGCTCTTTCCTCCCTGTGGAGCCAAATCCAAGCCTTTCTGAGCCCCTTGCTAGCCCGAGTCGGGAAAGGGTGGAGTTGGTTTCGTCAGTGGTATGGCGCCAAGCCCTGGCACCGGAAGTTGATCTGGGGAACCGGGATCTTTGTGGCGTCGATCCTGGTGCTGGTCCTGGGCACCATCAGTATTGTCTTCGCAATCTATGGAGCTCGCGCGGCCAGTTTTGACCTGACCAAGTTGGGGGAATTGCCGGAGCGAACCCTCATGATCGATCGCAATGGGAAAGAACTGGGCCATGTCTATGGCCACGGCGAGAACCGGCTGGTGGTCGGTGAGGATGGCGTGTCCGAGTGGTTCGTGAAAGCGCTGCTGGCAAGAGAGGATTCCCGCTTCTACCGGCATGGCGGCATCGACTGGTTGGGCGTGATGCGGGCCATGATCGTGAACATCCAGGAAGGGGAAATCGAGCAGGGAGCCAGTACTCTCACCATGCAGTTGGCTCGGGGCTCCTTTGGACTGCAGGACCGCGATTACGACCGAAAGCTCCTCGAGTCCGCGATCGCTCTGCGGATTGAGTCCAAATACTCCAAGGAAGAGATCCTGGAGTTCTACATGAACCGGATCTACTTTGGCGCGGGTTTCTACGGAATCGAACGGGCGTCTCAGGGATATTTCATGAAGTCCGCCTCGGAACTGAGCCTGGCGCAAGCGGCTCTCCTGGCAGGGCTGATCCGAGCGCCCAGCGGGTTGAACCCCTTCAAATACGAGGCGGATGCCGTGGAAGTGCAGGGCGACGTCCTGGATCGTATGGTCGCTTCCCGAATCATCACCCGCGACGAGGCTGATGCAGCCCGGCAGGATCCCTTGAACATTCGGCCGGTCGATCAGCGAGACGCCGAACCGAACTACGTGATTCAGGTGGTGCACGACGAGCTGGATCGCATCCTGGACCCGGAGTGGATCCAGAATGGGGGCTTGCGGATTCATCTCGCGATCGATCAGGAATTGCAGGATCGAGCGACTCAGGCGCTACAGGAACGCCTGAAAGAAATGGAGCAACAATCCGGTTGGGATCATCCCACCATGGAGGGCACGGATCCAGAGGCGAGAGAAGCGTTCAGCCCCTTCCTTCAGGGCGCAGTGGTGGTGCTGGACAACGCCACGGGAGGTGTCCTGGCAATTGTGGGAGGGCGTGATTATGAGCGCAGTCCCTTCAATCGGGCCATGCAGGCCAAGCGACAGGTCGGCTCCACCTTCAAGCCTTTCGTCTACGCGACCGCCTTCAGCCAGGGAGTGATGCCCGGCACCATGGAGAGTGACGATCCCATCTCGATGCCGGGAGGAGAGAACGGCCGCCCCTGGACCCCATCCAACTCGGATGGCGCCAGCCTGGGCTCCCAACCCATCAAGGTCGGGCTGATCCGTTCCCGCAACACCATGAGTGTCCGGGTGGGGATGCAGGCCGGTGTGGAGAATGTTCTGCGCACCGCTTCGGCCTTGGGGCTTGGGGAGGAGTTGCCCCAGTCGCCGGTGTCTTTCCTGGGAGCATTCGAGGCGGATCCTCTTGCGATGACCAGTGCCTACACGGTGTTTCCGAACAACGGGGTGCGGAAGCGGCCCTTTATTGTGAGCCGGATCGAGACTCAGGATGGCTATGTGCTCTATCAAACCCCCGTGCTGCAATATCAGGTCCTCCCGGCGTATGCCACCTGGATGACCTCCGAAGCGTTAGGGGAAGTGGTGGATCACGGCACCGCTGCCAGCGCCCGCTCCATGGGGTTTGAGGTTCCCGCTTATGGCAAGACCGGAACCACCGATGACTTCAAGGACGCCTGGTTTGTGGGTTACACGGACAAGGTGACTTGCGGCGTCTGGGTGGGATTCGACAAGCCCCAGACCATCATGTATCGCGGCTATGGAAGTGTCCTGGCGCTGCCGGTCTGGGTGGACGTGATGGGCCACGCCGTCGAGCATGGGTATCCGGCCGAGACTTTGAAGTATCCCGGCCAACTCGTGAATGTGCGGCTTTGTAGCCAGTGTGGAAAGCCCGCGAGCCGCTTGTCCCGTTATGACTACGAGACGGTGGTGCCGGCGGAAGCGGTCTCCGAGGATCGCTGTGGCGGCCATGGCCCCTTGGCCGGAGACAGGAAGAAGGGCGATGGCAAAGGGCTCTTCAAGAAGATCGGCAAGATGTTGGGCTTTTAGCTTTTCCCGGCTTCGGAATCTGGACAGTGCGGGCCACTCACCCCACAATGACACCATGGCCGCCTACGTGTTTGGATACGGATCCCTGATCGACTCTCAATCCCGGCTCGGGAGCGTGCCGGAATCGACCCTTGCCCATCCCGTGGTTTTAGACGGTTACGAGCGCACCTGGAACGTGCCTTCTTCCGGGCTGCGATTTCGCACCACCTTCCTGGGCTTGACCGAAAAGCAGGGCGCCATGTGCGAAGGCGTGTTGTTTTCGATCAGTGATAGTGGGATGGCAGCGCTGGATCAGCGGGAGCGCATCTACGAGAAACAGCAGGTGGATCCGGATTTGTTCACGGGCCTGGATGACGCCAACTACAAGAATGGAGTGCCCATCTTCACCTATCTCTTTGACTCCGCGCACAAGCCCAACCCGGAAACGCCCATCATCCAGTCCTACGTGGATATCTGTCTGTCAGGCTGCCTGGCGATCGATCAAAGCCGCGGCGCTTCCGATTACGTGTTTACTCGTACGTTTGTGCGCACTACCAAACGTTGGAGCACGCATTGGGTCAATGACCGTATCTATCCTCGCGCACCCTGGAGGACCGTTCCGCAAGCCCGTATCATCGATCAGATTCTCTCTGAAGAGGTGCCGGATGAGTTTGGCAGCATCGTGCTGGATCGCTAAAGGGTCAGGGGACAAACCTTGTATTCCCTGAGCCGCAGTTCGAGGAGCCAAAGTTCGCTGACCTCTCGCCAATCCGGCCGGTTCTCCTTCCATTTCTGAGGAGGCTCGAACCTATGGGTCTCGTAGCGGATTTTGTAGGCATGACTGTCCGTATCTGCTAGCTCAGTGAAAACAGACATCGCTTCAGATCTCTTTGTATCTACGTAGAGCACCAGAAGCGGAAACTGGTATTGGTTGCGATCAATCAACCGGTGATTCACCCAGTGGAGGTAGAGCAGGTACTCGTCCTCTTTCTTTCCTGACCGGAGCTCAAACCACCTGGAGCCATCCTCGAGTCGAGTCCCATCTTTCATAGGAAACTTCCCAAGAATCTCGTAGCGACTGGATTGAATGACCACGGAAAGATCCAGCGACGCGATCTTCCGGCCTGCCGGTAGGGCCTGCTTAGGTTGGAAAAGGGGATACTGGTATCTTGCCTGCGGACTGTTGTAGGCCTTCCACGTCGATTGGATATCGTCCGCCCATGGTTGATCAGGGATGGCAGCGGCGTGAATCCCGTATCTGGCATTCACAAACTGCTCGAAGGTAAGCTGGTTCTTCAGCAACGTAACCTCAGGCCCTAGCGCAGCTTGAATCTGGCTAGCCACCGTCGGCCCGTGGAAGGTCGCAGGTGGATACTGCTGGTGTATTACCTTGACTTGAGAACCGTCATCCAGGTGAACGAAGCCGCTGAATCGGAGCGGGTAATGAACCATTTCTGGGTGTTCGGGATCTGTGAGTTTGAGAGTGGCGGTCTGATAGTGGACGGGGCCCTTCCGCGTGACCTCGGTGATGCGATCCTCCTGACCCAGGCTCTCCAGTTCCGCCTGGAGCGTGCAATCATTGGACGGGTTCCCTGCAAGTACCTTCTGCAACGCGGGAGAAATGGTCATCAACAAGAGTAGAACCCCTCCAAGATAGGCCATTCTGTATCTTCTTATCCGATAGGCCAGGATCCCGAATCCAAACAGCGCTAAGGCCAGGAGGACATTGAGAGCGATCCTGGATGACGGGACTGCAGAAAACTCAGATGAGACATTGGACATGAGCTGCAGCAACAGCAAGACGCCGGCGATCAGGATTAGTGTTCTGGCCGGGCCCGGACTAAGAGCGGCAAAGACGAAAAGGAACCCTGCGAGTAATAGAATGGTGCTGCTGGTTTCCAGTGTTATGGGGGCAAGTTCAGCAATGCTCAATCCTTGGAAGGCCAAGGTGATCCCAAGATGGATGACGTAGGGAACGAGCAGGAAAAGGAGAATCCAGAGAGCCTTGGCCACAGCCAACTCCATCCTCTCGATGGGACGAGTGTGCAGAAACGCACCCGTAGCGGCGGGAGCATTGCGTCCTATCAAGAGCAGAATGATGCCGAATCCATACAGCTCAAGGGTGGCATAGTTCTCCAGGGCGTTGGGTTCCGGAATGGTAACAGCACGACCGGGATTGGCCAGCCTGAGGATGCGAGCGAACAGCAGTCCTACCCAGATCAGGAACAACAGGCGGAACCCAAGGAAGTCGTAGTAGATTTGGTGCCAGATGCGTTTCATGGTTGAGCGGTGTAAGGAGTGATCTTGCCGTCGCGAAGGCCTTCCACCGAGATTCGATCATACGGGGAGACTACTGGAACCGTCAGATCATCGAGCTTGCGGAACGTGACGAGATGAATCTCGGCAGGAGTCACAGTGAGATCTAGAGGATAGAAGTCCGGGAGGTCGAGTTGGATGGGAACCGCCCAGAAAGGGCGCATCACTCCCACTCCGGAATAGAGCCGGTTCAAGGGGGGCAGGAGAATGGGCTCTCCCGATTCCGGGATTAGGACGAATTGAAACGTGTCAGTGTTTCGCAGGAGCGCACGCTCCGGCTTGTAGAGTTGATCCGTGACGAGATTAGGGCTGCGAAGCGTCAGATGAATTTGCCGAGCGCGGTAACGGTCGATCACCACTCGCACACCGTCTACATTCCAGCCTTCGTCAGGGTGGAGCCGACGACCACCTTGGTCCTCCGTCTGATAGATGGTGACTTTTGCGGTTCCTTCGAGCCGGGCGAATCTGCTGGACCAATCATCCAACTGCTGAGGCGGGAAAGAAGGAAATCGAACGACTAACGGTTCCTCCAAAGAAGCGGGCTTGAGCGGAATCCCAAGAAGGTCAGAATAGAAGTTCTGAGGATAGTGTGCGCTCACAATGAATCGATCGGTATCTGTGGTCAATGCCCCGGAACGGAATCTGGCCTCGACCAAGGTAACATCCGCATACCAGTTCTCTTGAAAGGGGCGCAGCTCGAAGTCGCCGCGAAGCCGGCCATCATCAGCTTTAAGAAAGAGGGAGGGTTGGGCTTGTTCCGCAATCCCTTCGTATTGGATTGCGGGATCGCCAATTTTTGGACTGGAGAGGATCGATATTCCCACGAGCGGAAACGCCACGGCAGCCCAGAGCTTCCGTTTGAAGTAGTAGATGCCCAGAGCGGTAAAGCAGAGAATGGCTGTAACGCCGAGAAGGCTCACGGCCAGGGACTCGCCGCTCTGAATCGGTTCATTGCCCCAAATCAATTGATAGCCTGATACGGCGAGCAAAGTACTGACCAGGCTCAGTCCGACATAGATGAAGAACCGGCTCAAGGAGGGAGACAGCGCCCCTAGCGTGAAGGAAAGCAGAGCCAACCACCCTAGAGAGCGGTTCAAAGTCAGCAGCACGGGCCAGGGCTCAAATCCGGCGCCGGCAGCCGCATAGCTGATGGAGCGAATGACCAGAGGCAGGACGAGGAAGGCTACTGCGATTAAGGTAAACTTGGCCAACAATAGGGGGAACTCGCGGACGGGGCGGGATTTCCAGAAGGCTCGAGGATCCACCCAGGAATCTGTGCACATGATCCATGCGATCAAGGTGGGTGCGGCCAGAACGATTCCTAAAGGGGAAAGCGTTATGCTCCCATCATTCATTTCGGGAGGTGCGTAGAACTCGACCACGCAATCAATGACGAGGTAGGCAACCCAGCAGGCCAAAGGAATCCAGAACTGGCGTAGATCCTTTTTGAGTTGGTGTAGGTAAGGATTCATGGCTAGGCGGCCTGCTTGAATTTGGAGGCGCGCACCGTGCTCAGGTAGATCTGCTTGAGCGTCATGGGGGCCGATTCGATGTGGGATGCCTGCGGCCAATGCTGGCGAACCTGTTCTTCAGTGCGGCCCTCCTCGTACTGGGTTTCCACGAATTCAATCCGTCGTCCAGATACTCGCAGCGTGACCCAGGTCTCCGGAAGGTTGGAGGGCAGGACTGGATCCTCGGGCATGTCCAGACTCATGCGGCGATGACGATTCCGCAGCCGGTCGCTGTCCTCATCCACCTTGATCGTTCCGCGATCGATCAGGGCTACTCGGTCTGTCAGCTTCTCCACATCATCGATGTCATGGGAACTGATAAAGACTGACCAGGACGCTGCGTTCGTCAGTTCCAGAATCCCGTCGATGAAGTCCTCTCTGGATACCGGATCCAGACCACTGAACGGTTCATCCAGGATGAGCAACTCCGGCCGGTAGGCCAGGGAACTGACCAGGGCTGCCTTCATGAGGAAACCTCGGGAAAGATGCTTCAGCTTCTGGTTCAGCGGGAGCTCAAACTGATCCACCAGGCTCTTGGCAAACTTGTCGTCCCAGGTGGGATACATCGGCCGGCAATAGTCGAGCAACTGCTGCACCGTCATCCAGAGCGGCATCTTCTGGTTCTCGGAAACATAGCCAATCCTCTCAAACTCCTTTCGCCCAAGCCTGGTGCTGGGTACGCCGAAGAGCCGGGCCTCGCCGGAATTGGGGCGCAGGATGTCCACCATCAGCCGAATCGTGGTCGTTTTCCCCGCGCCGTTGGGACCCAGCAGGCCGAGGATACAACCGCGAGGCAGGGAAAGTGTGACTCCATTGACGGCCTCCTGCCTGCGGAAGCGCTTGGTCAGGTCTTCGAGTTCGATGACGTGGTCCGTGTCATTCATGATTTGGGTTTCGTGGGTGGGTGAGAGTTCAGGAAATGGCCTCCCATTGGCGTTTCAGCGCTTGTTCCAGGGAAGGGAAATCGAGTCCCAGCCGTTTGGCCTTCACGACGAGTTGTTCGAGATCTTTGCTCAGCAGCTCGTCCGCATTTCCGCCCGAGGGTTTGTAGTTGGGATCGATGAAAGTGCCGCGGCCGGGCTCCACCACGAGCACCCCGTCCTGCTTGAGCCGGGAGACGATCTTTTGGGCCGTGTTGGGATTGATCCGCAACTCCGCGGCGAGGACGCGAAGAGAGGGAAACGAATCGCCGGGCCGGAGCTGACCGAGGACGAGCGCCTTCTCCACGGCAAAGATGACCTGTTCGTAGACCGGTTGGCCGGGTTGGAACTGGATGGGGAAAGGCAGCATGGTGAACTAGTGTGCATAGTGCAGTTGGTGGGGTCAAGCTCTTTTCGACTTCTTTCTTTCCGCATCCGCCTACGGCATTGCATTCGCACACCCCTTCGTTAGAGTGCCCTTGGAATGATCGACCTTAACGCCAGCCTTGACGCCGCGGTTGCCAGTGGCAGCCTCCTTGAATCCAGTCGCGAGAACATCCTCAGTCTTCTCGGCTCCAGCGATAACCCGCTCTATCGCACCAGTGTCGAGCAACTGGTTGAGGCGGAGAACTGGTCTGAGCTCAACGACCGCTTCTTCAAGAAACTGGAGTTTGGTACGGGCGGGATGCGAGCTCGCACCATTGGCAGGACGACCACGGCTGTGGAGATGGGAACGCCCACTGAACTGGAGCGTCCCGAGCATCCTGCCGTTGGCACTAACTGCATGAATTTCTACAACCTGAGCCGGGCGACTCAGGGGCTGGTGAACTACCTGAAGGCCTACTTTGAGAAAGAAGGGAAGAGCGGCAAGCCGTCGATCGCTCTGGCCTATGACACGCGCCACTTCAGTCAGGACTTCGCCCAGTTCTGTGCCAAGGTTGCCTCCGAGAATGGTTGCGATGTCTTCGTTTTCGCCGAGCCGCGTTCCACACCGCAACTCTCCTTTGCCGTGCGCCATCTCAATGCCAGTGCCGGGATCGTCCTCACCGCGAGTCACAACCCGCCCCATGACAACGGGTATAAGGTCTACTTCGATGACGGCGCTCAAGTCGTGCAGCCTCACGCCAACGGCATCATTAGCGCCTTCAACTCCGTTCCCAGTGAGACCTACGAACCGCTTCCCGCAGAGCAGCAGGGAACCATCACGATGCTGGGACAAGACCTCGATGACGTCTACATGCAGCGGCTGGAAACCATCCTCCTGCAGCCGGAGATGGTCGCGGAACAGAACGACCTCAAGATCGTGTTCACCAACCTGCACGGCACGGGAGGTGTGATCAGCACGCAGATGCTGCGCCGGCTCAACTTCCAATGCAGTACGGTGGCGGAGCAAGATACCCAGGATGGTCGCTTCCCCACGGTAGACTCGCCCAACCCAGAGAATGGTCCCGCGCTCAAGATGGGTATGGATCAGGCCCAGAAAGAAGGGGCGGACATCGTCATCGGCACGGACCCGGACTGCGACCGCATGGGCGTGGCGGTGCGGAATCCCGCGGGCGAACTCCAGCTCATCACGGGCAACATGATCGGTTGCCTCATGGGCTATTACCGCATCAAGACCTTCTTTGATTTGGGCATCCTCAACGAGGGCAACAAGGATCACGCCATCTGGGTGAAGACCCTCGTCACCTCACCGCTGCAGGACGCCATTGCCAAGGGCTTTGACATCAATGTGGTCAACACCCTCACGGGCTTCAAATACATCGGTGAAAAGCTTGGCAAGTATGAGCAGATGATTCCGGCGGAGTTGCGCCAGGACTATCGCAACCTGCCACCGGCCAAAACCCGCGAGCTGCGTCTGGAGCACAGCCAGTTCTTCGTCTTTGGCGGGGAAGAGAGCTACGGCTATCTCGGCGATGATTTCCTGCGAGACAAGGACGGCAATGGCGCTGTGGTCATGTTCGCGGAAGTCGCGGCCTATGCAAAGTCTCAGGGCGTCACGCTGATCGAGTTGCTCGACCAGATCTACGAGAAGTTCGGTTACTTTCTGGAGCGAGGTGAATCACTTAAAATGGAGGGCGCTGATGGCGCCGCTCAGATCCAGAAGCTGGCGAACAGTTACAAGGACAACCCGCCTGCCGAGGTTGATGGCGTGAAAGTCTCCAACGCACGGAACTTCTTCAATGGTGGGGTCATCGATGAGGAAGGAGTCGAGCTGCCTGCGGAGAAGATGCTCTTTGTGGAGATGGAAGACGGTCGCGCCTTCGCGGTGCGACCGAGCGGCACGGAACCGAAGATCAAGTACTACCTCTATGGGAAGAAGCAGGATCTCAGCGGAGGTCTCGCCGCCGCCAAGACGGAAGTCGCCGATTCCCTGGAGAGCATGTGGCAGTGGCTGCGAAAAGATGTGGATGCGCGGCTGGGGTAGGCTTTCTATTATGGCCAAGTAAGGTTACGGTTACATCATGGCAATCGGGGACGAATTACTCGCTTTGGATTTGTCAGGGGGCGTTCTGAATGGGGAAGGCGAGTCCATGCTTAGAGCAGCACTTCCAGTCTCGCTGCTTCCTGAATGGGTGATTCGTCTGCTCCAAGACTGGGGACTGGCAGGAGAGAGTTTTGAACTCTCTCGCGAGGACGACCAAAGCGGGAAAGGCGTGGATATGAGATGGCAAGATGCCCAGGATATGGTGTTTGAGGCCACGGATGCCTATCCGGGGATTGTGGCTATCAAGGAGGGATATCTCCCGATTGGTACCTGCATGAAGGGATCAGGGGATCCTTACTTCTTGAGAGTGACAGATACGATTGAAACCTCACCGGTCGTCCGAATCTATCACGACGCAATCGTCAACGGATCACTTCATGAAACGGCAGTGAACGTTGTTTCGACTAATCTCGAGGAATTCTTCCGGAGAGCGAATGTATGACTATCCATCATTCGAGAGACTCACTGAAGCAAAGGGCATTCAGGAACTTATACATGCTGGCAAAGATCTGCATGAGGCGTGGACTGTTGCGATGTCGGTAGTCCTCTGAAATACGACTCAAATAGTCGAAGAAATACACTTTCCCATTGAGGTCGACGATGAAGATCCCATCAGCGCCGTCGTTGGCGAAGGGTAACATGTCGTCCGCCAATTCGTCTTCTAGAGCAAAGGCATCCGCCACGATCCCCTCCGTCGATAACAACTCCTCCACATAAATGGAGCATGGCATTCCAGGAACCAGCCTGTCGCGGTCGATCCATTGATTTTCGACGTCGACCAAGCCGCCATTTGTGTATTCCAAGAGCTCACGCAGGGCGGGCGGAAGGCACTTGCCTGTCAAATGCTCAAGCCGATCCAATTGGTCTGGTGCCGCGCCGATTGGCGTCCTGATCATCTTTAGCCGTCTCATGAGGTCCGCTCACAAGATAGTTACTCCTCACCGTCGTAATACTCCAGCGCTTCTGAACGGATCAATTGCGACTTGGGAGAGCGCACGAGCCATTTCCCGCTGTCCGGGTAGTGGCAGGATTCACCCACCGGATTGTCCGCAATCACATACACCACCAGATCGACGTCCCCGGTATTGGTCATGGCGTGAGCCTCTCCGGGTTTGAAGAGAAATGCGTCGCCCTCTGCGATGGGGGCCGTGCCCTCGTCATGCCGCAGATCCACCGTCGCCTCACGGAACGGACGAGCATCCAGGCAGGCCTCGGCGTCGAATTCCAGACGGATCGCGACGTCGGACTCGTGGCGGCGATGCGC
>JBHIXE010000075.1:0-7583 GCA_041984905.1 Verrucomicrobiales bacterium
ATGATCACGTTCTCCTTGAATCCGCGAAGGGAGTCGATCTTGCCAAGGGTGGCCGCTTCGGTCAGCACGCGGGTAGTGTCCTGGAAGGACGCCGCGGAGATGAAGCTGTCCGTCTCGAGCGAGGCCTTGGTGATACCCAGCAGCACGGGCTCGCCTTCGGCCGGCTTACCACCTTGCTCCTCGATGTCCTTGTTGGTCTGCTCGAACTCGATCCGCTCGATCTGATCACCCCACAGGAATGGCGTGTCACCGGGATCGGTGATCTTCACCTTGCGAAGCATCTGGCGGATGATGATCTCAATGTGCTTGTCATTGATTTCCACCCCTTGCAGGCGATACACCTCCTGAACTTCGTTCACCAGGTGCTCCTGCAGTTCGTGAGGCCCGCAGATTTCCAGCACTTCGTGCGGGACCACGGGACCTTCCGTCAGCTGTGAGCCTTTCTTCACGTAGTCACCCACCTGAGCCACGATGTGCTTGTTCAGCGGGATGAGGTGTTCCTCTTCCTCGCCGGTGGCGGGATCCGTGATGATGAGCTTGCGCTTACCGCGAACGATACCCGCGATTTCCACGGTGCCATCGATCTTGGCGATTTCCGCGGAATCCTTGGGTTTCCGGGCTTCGAAGAGCTCGGCCACCCGCGGCAGACCACCGGTGATGTCCTTGGTCTTGGCCACCTTCCGGGGCGTTTTGGCGATCATCGTTCCCGCGGTGATGTCCTTGCCGTCTTCTACGGAAAGGTGAGCGCCGGCGGGAATGGAGTAACTCGCCATGACCTCGTTGGTGTCCTTGTTCAGGATCACAATTTGCGGGTGCAAGTCTTCCTTGTGCTCCACCACAACCATGCTGGAACCGCCCGAGGACTCGTCCTGCTTTTTGGCGATGGTGATGCCTTGCAGCATGTCCCGGAAACCGATCTTACCGGCTTTCTCGGAGATAATCGGCACGTTGTGCTGGTCCCACTGGACGATGGTGTCGCCGACCTTCACGTCTGCGTTGTCAGGCTGCAGAATTTCCGCGCCCAGCACCACGTTGTGAGATTCCAGTTCGCGACCGGTCTCATCATGCACGCTGATGGTGCCGTTCTTGTTCAGGACGACCCACTTGTGCTCGGAGCTTTCCACCACCTTCAGGTTGTTGTAGTGCAGCTTACCGGAGTTCTTCAGCTTGATGACCGGCTGCTTGAAGATGGAGCTGGCCACACCACCCACGTGGAAGGTCCGCATGGTGAGCTGCGTTCCAGGCTCCCCAATGGACTGGGCCGCCACGATCCCCACAGCATCACCCATCTTGACCATCTTCTGAGTCGCCAGGCTCATGCCGTAGCAGAGCGCGCAGCAACCGCGAGTGGATTCACAGGTGAGCACGGAGCGAATCTTGAGCCGCTCGTGACCGATCCGAAGCAGGGCGTCCGCCGCCTTCTCATCGATGAGTTGGTTGATATCCAGCACCACTTCTTCGGTGACCGGATCCATGACTCGTTCCGCAGCCACACGACCGTAGGTCCGGGTCTTGAGGTCGACGATTTCTTCGTCTCCTTCGTAGATGGATCCCACGGTAATGCCGTTGACCGTGCCACAGTCCATCTCGGTGATGATCACGTCTTGAGCCACGTCGACCAGCTTCCGGGTCAGGTAACCGGAGTCAGCCGTCTTCAAGGCCGTATCCGCCAGACCCTTCCGGGCGCCGTGAGTGGAAATGAAGTATTCCAGCACGGAGAGGCCCTCACGGAAGTTGGAGGTAATGGGGCGTTCGATAATTTCCCCGGACGGCTTGGCCATAAGGCCGCGCATCCCGGAGAGCTGCTTGATCTGCTGACGGTTACCCCGGGCGCCGGAGTGCACCATCATGTAGAGCGGGTTGGGAGCGGAACGGCCTTCGTTGTGTTCGATGGTCCGGAACAGGGCCTTGGTGATTTCATCACCTGCCTGGGTCCAGATATCGATCACCCGGTTGTAACGTTCCCCGTTGGTGATGATGCCGCGCTTGTACTGGGCACTGACGTTCTCCAGCTCCTTGTAGGCTTTCTCCAAAGCAGCGCTCTTCTCGCCCGGAATCACCATGTCGGTAATCCCAATGGAAGCACCGGAACGGGTCGCTTCCCGGAAACCGAGGTTCTTGAGGGCATCGAGAGCCTTCACCGTGCCGTCCTGACCAGCCACCTGGTAGCAACGCCAGATGATGTCACCCAGTTGCTTCTTGCCTGCCAACTCGTTGATGAAACCAAGCCCTTCCGGCCAGATTTCATTGAAACGGACGCGGCCGGGAGTGGTCACGATCACCTTGGATTCCTCATCACCGAAGACGGTCTTCGTGCCCAAGTCCGGGTTCCGCAGACGGATGGCGTCGTGGATGTGCACCTTGCGAGTCGCGATGGCGAACTCCACCTCACCCATGTCAGCAAACAGTGGCAGGGTGCCGAGCTTGTCCTTGTCCCGGAGCGGCAATTGCTTGGTCCAGGTCAAGTGATAGCAACCCAGGGTAATATCCTGAGAAGGCGTCGTGATGGGCCGACCGGAAGAAGGCGAGAAAATGTTGTTGGGCGCCAGCATGAGCATGCGGGCTTCCATCTGTGACTCGACCGAAAGCGGTACGTGCACGGCCATCTGGTCACCGTCAAAGTCCGCGTTGTAGGCGCTGCACACCAGCGGGTGCAGACGAATGGCGGAACCTTCGATGAGGACCGGCTCGAACGCCTGAATGGAGAGACGGTGCAGGGTAGGCGCCCGGTTCAGGAGAACGGGGTGTCCCTTGGTCACTTCTTCCAGGATGTCCCAGACCTCGGGCGTCTTGCGCTCGATCATCTTCTTGGCGCTTCGCACCGTGTGGACGTAACCCAGCTCCTTGAGTCGGCGGATGATGAAGGGCTCGAAGAGCACCAGGGCCATCTTCTTGGGAAGACCGCACTGACCGAGACGCAGCTCGGGACCAATCACGATCACGGAACGTCCGGAGTAGTCGACCCGTTTTCCGAGAAGGTTCTGACGGAAACGACCGCTCTTACCCTTCAGCATGTCGCTGAGAGACTTGAGGGAACGGTTGCCCGCACCCGTGACGGGACGGCCATGACGGCCGTTGTCGAACAGGGCGTCCACCGCTTCCTGCAGCATCCGCTTTTCGTTGCGGATGATGACGTCAGGCGTCTTCAGCTGAAGCAGGTTCTTGAGGCGGTTGTTCCGGTTGATGACCCGGCGATACAGGTCATTCAGGTCAGAGGTCGCAAAGCGGCCGCCTTCCAGGGGAACGAGAGGGCGAAGATCCGGAGGAATGACCGGCAGTACCTGGAGCACCATCCATTCCGGACGGGTCTTGGAACTTGCGAAGCCTTGCGCCAGCTTGAGACGCTTGGCCAGCTTCTTACGGACTTGCTTGGAGCGAGTCTTGTTCATCTGCTCTTCCAGATCCTTGACAAGGTCGACCAGATTGATGTTGCTGAGCAATTCCTTGACGGCTTCAGCGCCCATCCCGACGCGGAAGCTGCCTTCAGTGTATTCTTCCTCCGCTTCCCGAAGCTCGATTTCCGTGAGCAACTGACCGGGCTCCAGCGGCGTCGAACCGTTGTCGATCACGATGTAGTCTTCGTAATAGAGCACGCGCTCCAGCTGACGGATGGTCATGTCCAGCATCAGGCCAAGGCGTGAGGGCATGCACCGGAAGAACCAGATGTGGGAAACCGGCACGGCCAGCTCAATGTGGCCCATGCGTTCCCGGCGAACGCGGGACAGGGTCACTTCCACACCGCAACGGTCGCAGACCACGCCCTTGTGCTTGATGCGCTTGTACTTCCCGCAGGCGCACTCCCAGTCCTTGGTGGGACCAAAGATACGCTCGCAGAACAGACCGCCTTTCTCGGGCTTGAAGGTCCGGTAGTTGATGGTCTCGGGGTTTTTGACCTCCCCGTTGCTCCATTTACGGACGTCATCCGGGGATGCGACCGTGATATTGACTTGGTCGAAGCCGCGTTTCTTGAGCTCGCCGCCAAAGAGCTCGTTCAGATGCGATTCTACGCTGTTTTCCATGATAATTCTCGGAAGGTTGGGATATCGAGGATGGGTGGGTACTGGATCGCCAGATTAGGCACCAATGGCTTCCAGTTGCTCGGCGTCGGTCTGCTCGCGAGGTCCCACTCTCACGTTCAGGCCAAGGCTTTGCATTTCTTTGATGAGGACGTTGAAGGATTCCGGCGTCCCGGCTTCCAGGTTGTTGTCCCCCTTCACAATGGCTTCGTAAATTCGGGTCCGGCCCTGCACGTCGTCGGACTTCACGGTGAGAAGTTCCTGCAAGGTATAGGCCGCGCCATAGGCTTCGAGTGCCCAGACCTCCATTTCCCCGAAACGCTGACCGCCGTACTGGGCCTTGCCGCCCAGAGGCTGTTGCGTCACCAGAGAGTAGGGGCCCACGGCACGTGCGTGGATCTTGTCTTCGACCAGGTGGCCCAGCTTCAGCATGTAGATGATGCCCACCACCACTTTCTGGTGGAATGCATCTCCCGTCCGCCCGTCATAGAGGGTGGACTTGCCGTTTTCACCAATCCAGGTGTAGCCGTCGACTTCCCGGGCCTTGTCCATGTATTCCATGATCTTGGTTTCGGGAATCCCGTCGAAAATCGGAGTGGCGACCTTGAAGCCAAGAGCCTTGGCAGCCACGCCCAGGTGCGTTTCCAACACCTGACCGACGTTCATCCGGCTCGGCACCCCGAGCGGGTTGAGGCAGATATCCACCACGGTTCCGTCTTCCAGGAAGGGCATGTCCTGTTCAGGGACAATGTTGGCCACAACCCCCTTGTTCCCGTGACGACCGGCCATCTTGTCACCGATGGAAAGCTTGCGCTTCTTGGCGACGAAGACTTTCACCTGCTTGATGATGCCGGGATCGACGTCATCACCGCTTTCAATCTGGTCGAGGCGGCGTTCGCGATCTTCGTGCACGTCTGAGAACTTCTGCTCAAAGGTGCTCACGATGTCGGTGATCTTCACCCGGATCGGGCTGGGGTCGATCTCGATGTCGTCGTAAGATTCCGCCAGCTTGCGCAGCAGGGTCTTGGTGATCTTGCGGTTGGCCGGAATGATGATTTCTCCGGTCTTGCCGTTCACCACATCCAAGGGGATCTTCTCGCCGAGCAGGATGTCGGAGAGCTTTTCCGTCAGTTGATCGGTCAGCTCTTCCAACTTGGACTTCCACTCTTCGTCGATCTGCTTCCGCTGCTTGGCGATTTCCGTCTGAGACAGCTTCTCCTTGGCCGGAGTATTCCGGGAAGCAACCCGCACGTCCATGACGATACCGGTGCAGCCCGAGGGAACCCGCAGAGAGGTATCCTTCACGTCCGCTGCCTTTTCACCGAAGATGGCCCGCAGGAGACGTTCTTCCGGAGCCAGTTCCGTTTCGCTCTTGGGAGTGATCTTACCGACGAGGATGTCGCCAGGCTTCACTTCCGCACCAATCCGCACGACACCGTCCGGACCGAGGTTACGGAGCGCTTCTTCACCTACGTTCGGGATGTCTCGCGTGATTTCTTCCGGACCCAGCTTGGTGTCCCGGGCGCCGATCTCGAACTCATCGATGTGGATGGAGGTGTAAACGTCCTCCTTCACCACGCGTTCAGAGATAGTGATGGCGTCCTCGAAGTTGTATCCGTTCCAGGGCATGAAGGCGACCAGCACGTTACGGCCGAGCGCGAGCTCCCCGTTTTCCGTGTTGGGACCATCCGCCAGCACATCGCCGACCTTGATCTCCTGACCCTTCCGCACGATTGGCTTCTGGTTCATGCAGGTACCGGAGTTGGACCGCATGAATTTGCGCAGGGGATAGATGTGGATGCCCTTGCTTGCGTTTGGCTTCACGGAGTTGGGGTTGGAGAGGAACTCGCGGTCGCTCACCGGCAGGGTTCCGTCCTTGGTGGTGATCACCATTTCCGCAATGGCGGCGGCTACAATACCGTCACCTTCCGCCACCACCACGGCGCGGGAGTCCTGGGCTACCTTGGCTTCCATCCCCGTGCCCACATAAGGGGAATCAGAGATCAGAAGCGGCACCCCTTGGCGCTGCATGTTCGAGCCCATCAACGCGCGGTTGGCGTCATCGTGCTCCAGGAAGGGGATCAGGCTCGCTGCCACGGACACCAACTGCTTGGGCGATACGTCCATGTAGGCGCACTTGGTCGGCTCGATTTCGAGGAACTCACCCCGGAACCGGACGGTGATCTTCTCGTTCTCGAAGTTGCCCTTCTCATCGATGATGTTGTTGGCCTGAGCGATGAAGTAGCCTTCCTCCTGGTCGGCCGTCAGGTAGTCGATCTGCTTCTGCACCACGCCATCGACAACCTTGCGATAAGGCGTCTCGATGAACCCGAACTCATTGATCCGGGCAAAGGTGGACATGGAGTTGATGAGACCGATGTTCGGACCTTCCGGCGTCTCAATCGGACAAATCCGTCCGTAGTGAGAGGGGTGCACGTCCCGCACCTCGAATCCGGCGCGGTCACGGTTCAGACCACCAGGCCCAAGCGCGGAGAGACGACGCTTGTGGGTCAGCTCAGAGAGCGGGTTGGTCTGGTCCATGAACTGGCTCAGCTGGGAACGGCCAAAGAAGTCCCGCACCACGGCACTCAGGGCCTTGGGGTTGATGAGCTTCTGAGGCGTCATGCCTTCCACATTCACGTCGAAAAGGGTCATCCGCTCTTTCACAAGGCGTTCCGTCCGGGAAAGACCGGCACGGCACTGGCTCGCGAGCAGTTCGCCCACGGCACGCACCCGGCGGCTGCCGAGGTGGTCGATGTCATCCAGCACCCCTTCATTGCGCTTCAGGCGGAGGAGGTATTTCAGAGAAGCGACAAAGTCGTCCGTGGTCAGAATCCGGGTGTCGTCATCGACTTCCAGGTTCAGCTTCTGGTTGATCTTGTAACGGCCAACCCTCGTCAGGTCATACTTCTTGCCGTCAAAGAACAGGCGCTTGAGCAGAGCCTTGGAGTTCGGCACGGTCGGCGGATCCCCAGGGCGGAGGCGGCGGTAGATGTCCTTGAGCGCTTCCTCTTCATCATGGGCCGGGTCTTTCTTGAGGGACTTGATGAGCAGGTCGTCCTTGCTCGTGTCCACGACCGGGATGGTCTTGTGGCCCAGGGCGAGCAGTTGCTTCACCACACCCAGCGTCATGGGTTCGTAGGCCTTACAAAGGATGATCTCGCCATCGAGCAAGTCGTTGAAGGGGACCTTGGAGCTCAATTCCTCTTCATCGATGTCCTCCCGCAGTTCGAGTTCCTCCACCTCGTAAAACTCGCGGATGATCTGCTCGTCAGTGCCGTAACCCATGGCACGCAGCAGGGTGGTCGCCAGGAACTTCCGGCGGCGACGGCGGCGGTCCACGTAGACGTAGAGCAGGTCGTTGGTATCAAACTGGACTTCCAGCCAGGTTCCGCGGTCAGGAATGATGCGGAAACCGTGCAGTTCCTTGCCGTTGAGGTGGAAGCTGCGCTCGAAGCACACCCCGGGAGACCGGTGCAACTGGCTCACCACAACCCGTTCCGCGCCGTTGATCACGAACGTGCCGCGCCGGGTCATGAGGGGAAGCTCACCCATGTAATCCTTCTC
>JBHIXE010000075.1:7593-14135 GCA_041984905.1 Verrucomicrobiales bacterium
GCCGCTCTCATCCTTCAACGAAAAGGTCACATAAAGGGCCGCGCTAAAGGTCTCACCTTCGCGCATAGATTGCAGCGCGGTCAGTTTGGGATCCGCCACTTCATAACTCACAAAGTCCAGAACGAACTTTTCGTCGTAGCTCTCAATAGGGAAAACCTCTTTGAATACAGCCTGCAGGCCATTGAGCTGCCGTTTGCTCGGAGGAACGTCCTTCTGCAGGAACTCCTCATACGATTCTATTTGAACCTCGATCAGGTTTGGTGGTTCAATCGGTTCCGTGATCTGGCCGAAGTAACGTCTTTCCAGTTTTTCCATACAGGCGAGCGAGTTTGGGTTGATGGAGGAAGCAGGTTGTGCTAAATATTAAAAGTCTTAGCTTTTATTCTTTTTATAGGATATAATAGGGCCAGCAGGCATCTTCAGGACTGAAGATGACAGAGCTTCTGCTGTATGTAGGGAAACATGCCGACGGCATGGCGAAGACCCTACCTCTGACAGGGAGATCAGCTGTCAATGGCGGACGATTGCCTCTTTCAAGGGTGGTTGCAGTGTTGACGGACGGAGGATGATCTTGGCGTTTCTCTGGGTTTCAGGTGTGGATTCTGGGATGGTTCTTGACACCTGTGGGCCCACAGATGTTCAAGGGAAAAATAGCCGCCTTCGGATTTGATCCACTCATCCAAAGGCGGCTGGTCTAAAGATTTTATTCAGGAAGAACCAAATTACTTCAAAGTAATTTTGGCGCCAGCTGCTTCGAGCTTCTTCTTAATCTCTTCAGCTTCTTCCTTGGGAGCGCCTTCACGCAGGGTAGAGGGAGCACCTTCGACGAGCTTCTTGGCGTCGGCCAGGCCGAGACCAGGAATCGCACCGCGCACTTCCTTAATGACGCCGATCTTGTTGTCCCCGAAGCTATCGAGAACCACATCGAATTCGTCCTTTTCTTCTGCAGCCGGTGCGGCACCGCCAGCATCAGCAGCAGGAGCTGCGGCCATCATCATACCACCACCCACAGGTGCGGCAGAAACGCCCCATTTTTCTTCCAAAGCCTTCACCAGGTCGGACACTTCCAGCACGGTGAGGCCACTCAGTTGATCTACAAGTTCTTCAGTAGTTGCCATAGTATTAGTTGGTATCGTCGCAACGGGAAGCGTCCCGCCAATTAAAGTTGATCGCCATCAACGCGACAAGGAACCGTTTGGTTTTGGTATTCAAACGCTCCGGCATCAGTGCCGGAAACGTTATCGGATCAAAGTGTGTATTGTTCTTCTCGTTCGTCCTTATTGAGAATTCTTGGCCTGGAGCACGCGGGTCAGGGACGCACCGGGCTCGTTCAGCACGCGCACCAGTTGGGTCGCAGGCTGGTTCATGAGTCTCACCAGATTGGCGCCGGGCTGTTGCAGAATGCCCAGAAGCTTGGCAATGAGAACTTCCTTGGGAGGAAGATCCGCCAGTCCAGCCACGTCAGAGGCGGAGAGATATCGACCCTCCAGGATCCCAGACTTGACCGTGGGCTTCTTGAACTCGTCCACGAACTTGTTCAGGACCTTGGCGGCCGCGCAGATATCGGCGTCGCCGGTAACGATTGCGGTCTGACCCTTCAGGGTGTCGTCGATTTCCGTGGGAGCATCGACTTCACGCAGGGCGCGTTTCACAAAGCTGTTCTTGGCCACCTGGCAGCTGGAGCCCGCTTCCCGGAGACGCTTCCGCAACTCGGAAAACTGGGTCACGGTGATGCCGGTGTAGTCGGTCACGATGACGAAGGGAGAGGAATTGATCTTCCCAAGGATGTCATCAATGATGATCTGTTTGTCGTTGTTCATCTTTTCGGGTCGATCCGTGGGTTAGATTTTGTTCAGGGATGAGGAATCGATCGCGATCCCCGGGGACATCGTGGCGGCGAGGGTCAGAGACTGGATGTAGACGCCTTTCGCGGAAGCGGGTTTGGCATGTTGGATGGCTTCAACCACAGCCTGTCCGTTCTCCAGCAGCTGAGCCAGCTCGAAGGAAGTCTTTCCAACCGGCACAGAAACATTCGCATTCTTGTCAACTTTGAAGTCGACCCGGCCAGCCTTGACTTCAGCAATCGCCTTGGCGGTGTCGTCGGTCACGGTGCCGGTCTTGGGATTCGGCATAAGACCGCGAGGACCAAGCACCCGGCCCAGCTTCCGCACCTCATTCATGGCGGCGGGAGTGGCAATGGCGACGTCAAAGTCGGTGAAGCCTTCCTTAACCTTGGCCAGGAGATCCTGATAGCCCACGTGTTCGGCGCCTGCGTTCTTGGCGGCGATTGCGGCTTCTCCTTCGGCAAACACGGCCACCCGCACTTCCTTACCACTGCCATGGGGCAGGGCACAGGTACCGCGGACCATCTGATCCGAGTGCCGGGGGTCAACGCCGAGTCTGAAGGTCAGAGTCACGGATTGATCGAACTTGGGAGCGGGAAACTTCTTCACCACTTCCACAGCCTCATTCAGCTGATATTTCTTGTTGGAGTCCACCAGCTTGGCGGCCTCCAGGTATCTCTTACTGCGTTTCTTAGCCATTAGTAGGGATGCAGTTCAAATGAGTCCCGGAATGCGGGGCTCTCCTGCGCTTGGGTTTACTTCAAAAAATCAATCGACGATATCAATGCCCATCTGGCGAGCCGTTCCGGCCAGCACCCGGGAAGCCGCTTCCTCGTCGTCAGTATTCAAGTCCGCGATCTTCAGCTTCACCACGTCCAGGAGCTGAGCCTTGGTCAGAGACGCGACCTTCTTCTTGTGGGGTTCACCGGAACCAGAAGCGATGTTGGCGGCCTTCTTGAGTAGCACGGCGGCCGGGGGCTGCTTGGTGATGAAGGTGAAGCTCTTATCCTTGTAGACGCTGATCACGGTCGGCAGGATGTCACCCGCCTGCTTCTGCGTGGCGGCATTGAAATCCTTGCAGAACGCCATGATGTTGACGCCAGCCTGACCCAGAGCAGGACCCACTGGAGGGGCGGGGTTCGCTTGTCCAGCAGTGATCTGCAGCTTGATTACCTTTACAACTTCCTTGGCCATTGATTTGCGTTTCTAAAAAAGATTCTCTCGGGGTAATTCGGAATATCCGGTAGAAGGGATCAGACTTTCTCCACCTGCCAGGTCTCCAGATCCACGGGGGTTTCCCGGCCAAAGATGTTGACCGCCACCCGGATCTTGCCTTTCTCGTGGTCGATTTCTTCGACGATTCCGTTCTGACTTTCGAAGGCGCCATCCGCCACCTTGACGGTTTCGCCCACTTCAAATTGCACCTTGGGAACGGCGCCTTCTTCGCCGCTCTTGATCTGAGAGAGGATGCTCTCAATCTCCGATTTGCGCATCGGCATCGGCCGGTTCTTGGCGCCGGCAAAATTGATCACCCCCGGAGTTTCCTGGATGAAATACCAGGTCTCGCCGACGAGTTCGTTGTTCTCGTCCAGCAGATGCATGTTCACGATGACGTAGCCAGGGAAGAACTTGCGGTTGCTCTCCCGCTTCTGGCCTTTTCTCACTTCCGCCACCCGCTCGGTCGGCACCAGAACTTCGAAGATCTGGTCCGACATTTCTTCGCTCACGATGCGACGCATAATGCTGTCATGCACTTTCTTCTCCTGGCCGGAGAGAACTTGCACGACGTACCATTGGTCACGGGGTGGAGGAACGATTGGCATGATTGTAAGAGAGTTATGAAGGTGGATTCCAGCCTTCGGTGAGAAGTTTCATCACGTTCAGCAGGACAAAGTCGGCAATGGCGATGTAACCCGCCAGTAGCACGGTCGCGATCAACACCACCACGGTGGAATCGATCAACTCCTTGTACTTCTTAATACCCTTTTCCTTGGGGTCCCAAGGCCAGGTTGCCTTCTGCAACTCGGATTTGACCTCAAAGAAAAACTTATTTAGCTGCTTAAACATTTTCTGTCCCTAAAAAATGTGGGGGATTCCTCGCGCCTCAGGGGCTGGCTGAAACAAGCTGGCAGGGCAGGCGGGACTCGAACCCACAACCAATGGTTTTGGAGACCACTACTCTACCAATTGAGCTACTGCCCTGTCTCCGCGCGAACGGGGAAATCAACCTTACACCGTTCGTTTCTTTTTACAACTATCGCTTGCTTCTTCCTGAACGAGTCCTTTCCAACATGCTAACCCTAGAAAGCTCAAGCCCTTTAGAGTCAGCGAGCGCGGAGGGACGAATCCCGCCGCGCTACGCTTTTCAAAATTTTGGTTCGAAGGTTCGGAACTAGTCGAGAATATCGGCCACACGTCCCGCACCAACCGTCCGTCCACCTTCACGAATAGCGAAGCGGATGGTCTTTTCCATGGCGATCGGAGTGATGAGCTCCACTTCCATGGTCACGTTGTCACCAGGCATCACCATTTCCACACCGTCAGGCAGGGCGATGGAGCCAGTCACGTCCGTGGTCCGGAAGTAGAACTGGGGCCGGTAGTTGCTGAAGAACGGAGTGTGACGTCCACCTTCGTCCTTGCTCAGCACGTAAACTTCTGCCTTGAACTTCTTGTGAGGCTTGATGGTGCCGGGCTTGGCGATCACCTGGCCACGCTCCACATCGTCCTTCTTCAGACCGCGGAGAAGCAGGCCCACGTTGTCACCAGCGCGACCTTCGTCGAGCAGCTTCCGGAACATTTCGATGTCCGTAACGGTGGTCTTTTGGGTGTCGCGGATACCCACGATTTCCACTTCTTCCATCTTCTTGACGATACCGCGTTCGATCCGTCCGGTGGCCACGGTTCCGCGACCTTCAATGGAGAACACGTCTTCGATCGGCATCAGGAAAGTCTGGTCGATCGGGCGCTCGGGCTGAGGAATGTAGTCATCCACCGCTTCCATGAGCTTGTAGATGTTTTCCTTGTGCTTTTCGTCGCCTTCCAGAGCGAGCAGAGCAGAGCCCTTCACGATCGGGATTTCGTCGCCGGGGAATTCGTATTGGTCGAGAAGCTCACGGACTTCCATTTCCACGAGTTCGATGAGTTCTTCGTCGTCGACCTGGTCAACCTTGTTCAGGAACACCACAATCGCAGGCACGCCCACCTGACGAGCCAGGAGGATGTGTTCCCGAGTTTGAGGCATCGGACCGTCAGCGGCGCTCACCACGAGAATGGCTCCGTCCATCTGAGCAGCACCGGTGATCATGTTCTTCACATAGTCAGCGTGACCGGGACAGTCCACGTGTGCGTAGTGACGGTTGTCGGTCTCGTATTCGACGTGGGCGGTGGAGATGGTGATCCCCCGTTCCTTCTCCTCAGGAGCCGCATCGATCTCATCGTATGCCTTCTTCTGAGCGTAACCCTTGTCTGCCAAAGTGTTGGTAATTGCCGCCGTCAGAGTGGTTTTTCCGTGGTCAACGTGACCGATGGTACCGACGTTTACGTGCGGTTTGTTACGTTGGAATGCTTCCTTAGCCATTTGCGTGGGGTGTCCTGTTGGATCTCGATGGGTTTATTTTCTTCGTATTTCCGATTTTGGCGACCGAAGAGGTTCGATGGATTCTGTTTTTGTCAACTAAAATTACATGGAGCTCTTGACGGGATTTGAACCCGTGACCTCTTCCTTACCAAGGAAGTGCTCTACCCCTGAGCTACAAGAGCTTCGCTAAAAAAGGCCCCGAACTTCGTCGTGGCCCCCTGTTCTGATTGCGCAATCACCATGGGATTCACGGTCATACACCGTTGCACGGATGGCAGTTCCGCAAAAATGCGTCGGGCAAAGTAGCTATTTGGATAGGGGTGTCAAAAAAATCTCGCAACTTTCTAGCTGGAAAGCCCGAATCAAGAGCATTCTGCTAGGTTTCACTTTCCGTGGCAGGGGTCCACAATTCGGTGATTCGTTCGATTTTGGTAGCTTTACCCGTCTCCTCGTCCACGTCAACCAACGCCCCGCAGATTCGTACCGGTCCCTTGGCGAGATGAAAGCGCGAGGGCATGGAGGTCGTAAACCGGGTGAGCACCGCATCAATCTTGGAGCCGATGATCGATTCCGCCGGACCACACATCCCCGCATCGCAGAGAAAGGCCGTTCCACCGGGAAGAATTTGCTCGTCGGCGGTCTGGACATGGGTGTGGGTGCCGACCACCGCGGAGACTTTTCCGTCCAGAAATCGACCCATGGCGTGTTTCTCGCTCGTCGTCTCCGCATGGAAGTCGACAAAGATAATGGGGGTCTCCTGGCGCAGTTGCTCGATCTCCGCTTCCAGATGAAGGAAGGGGTTCTCCAGTTCCTGTTTCATGAAGGTGCGTCCCTGGGCGTTGGCGACGGCCACCTTGCCCTTCTTGGTTTCCAGAACGACGGACCCTTGACCCGGGGTGCCAGGTGGGTAGTTGAGCGGACGCAGAAGCCGGGGTTCGGTATCGATGTGATTCAGAATCTCGGGTTGATCCCAGATGTGATCTCCAGTCGTGATGACCGCCGCGCCGGCTCGCAAGAGGTCGATGCAGATCTTGGGAGTGATTCCGCGGCCACCCGCCGAATTTTCTCCATTTACGATCACAAAATCTGCCTCCAGGTCCGTCTTAAACCGTGGAATGCTG
>JBHIXE010000075.1:14145-17514 GCA_041984905.1 Verrucomicrobiales bacterium
CTGAGTTTTCCCCGTTTACGATCACGAAATCCGCTTCGTGCTCGGCTTTAAGCTTCGGGATATTGTGGATGACTGCTTTGCGGCCTGACTCGCCAACAATGTCCCCCAAAAATAGAATTCGCACCATCTCCTAAACGGCAGTTCAATGAAAACGAGGAGGGTGGGGTCTCAATACCAGCAAAGCTTCGTTGTGAACGACTCGTCACCCGGCATCCCCCGATCCATGCCTTTGATTTCCCGTTCTTTTTTATTCAGCTCCCGACCATGGACTTACATTTGCCTTCTGTCCATGCTTTCGTCGGCAATTGTCCGGGAGGCGGCAGCTCAGTCGAACCGGTATCTGGCTCCGCTCGGTGAGGTGCCGGACTGGACGCTGCTGGATCCTTATCAGCGGACCATCACTCGCGCGGAGTTCGAGCAGGAGTTGATCTACAACTATGCCGAGTGGCGTCCGGAACCAACCCCGGAGCCTGAGCCAACTCAACCGGAAGCTCCTGCCAGTGAGGAAGAAGCTTTGGAACCTGGAGACGGCGCTGTCGTCCCCGAGACGCCTCCTGCTTCCGAGGAACCAGAAGCGGACCAGGCACCCAAACCTGAACCTCCCAAGCCTTACTGGGCCAAGTTTATCGACATCAACGATGAAAGGGCCCGGATTGTGACCAACAGCCGGCGGCCCGATGAGGATCCCTACGACCTCTACTTCGCGGATGAGAAGGAGGGCTCCAAACCCAAGGTGCGCCGATTCTGGCGGAGCATCGAAGAGCTTCCTCCCGCCAAGAGCCGTGAGAAACCCCTCGAAGGCGTGCGTATTGTGGTGGATGCCGGGCATATTGGGGGGAACTGGGCGCAGATGGAGGAGCGATGGGTCCGCATCAAGCCCAAGGAGAAGGAGGAACCGGACACCGCAGTCGCAGGAGTTGAAGGTCAGACGCCTGCGGAAGTGATCGAAGGAGAATTGCCCCTTCCCGAACCGGAAGTTCCAAAGCCGGACGTGCCGGTAAAAGAAGGGGAGATCACTCTTCGCGTCGCGGAACTTCTGGAGAAGAAACTGGCCACTTATGGAGCAAGCGTGGCTCTGGTGCGGCGGCAGACCAAACCGGTGACCGATCAGCGTCCTGAGGATTTCTACGATCACGTTCGGGAGGTGTATGGGCTCCCTGCGGATTCGAAACCGGAGGACAACTACCGGCTCCGCAAGACCTCGGAGCGGCTGTTCTATCTGACGGCTGAGATCCGGGCTCGAGCGGAGAAGATCAACAAGCAGTACCGTCCCGACCTGGTCCTTTGTCTCCACGTGAACGCGGAAGACTGGGGTAATCCCGCGGACCCCGACTTCGTGAGTCGCAACCATTTCCACATGCTGGTCAATGGGTGCTATAGCGAAGGAGAGATGCTCCAGGACGATCAGCGCTTTGATATGCTGCTGAGATTGCTGCAGCGCATTCACAGGCCGGAGGTGGCCATGTCCGATACCGTGGCCGCGGTGATGGCTCAGGAGAATCGCTTGCCGCCTTATACCTACACCCGCTCCAATGCCCGGAGCGTATCGGACAGCCCCTTTGTCTGGTCCCGCAATCTACTCGCCAGCCGCACGTATCTTTGCCCGGTGCTCTTCTTTGAACCTTATGTGATGAACCACGAGCAGGTCTACAATCGAGTCCAGGCGGGTGAGTATCCGGGAACCAAGGAGTTCGACGGCATCCAGATGATGAATATCTACGAGGAATACGCCAATTCAGTGACGTTGGGGCTGGTCGAGTATTTCCAGCAGAATCGCACCTATCAAGAGGCCAAGTGAGCGCTCATTTTCTCATTGCCGGCTGCGGATACGTGGGAAGCGAGGTGGCCGAACAGCTCCTGGCTCGCGGGCATCGGGTGACTGGCCTGACTCATTCGGAGGAATCGGCGGAGAAGCTACGTGCTGAAGTATCCTTTCCAGTCGAGACCTGTGATCTGGCCGACCGGAATTCCGTGAAGGCCTTGTCAGGGCGAGTCGATGCCCCTCAGGGGATTCTGCATTGCGCCAGTTCCGGTAGGGGAGGCGTCGATCGCTATGAAGCGGTTTATCTGCGAGGTTGCGAGCACCTGCTACAGGCCTTTCCAGAGTCGACCCTGCTCTTTACTTCCAGCACCAGTGTCTATCCGCAGGTAGAGGGAGAATGGATCACGGAGGATTCTCTGGCGGAGCCCGACCGGGAGACCGGTAAGATGCTGCGCCGCGCGGAAGAAGTGGTGCTGCGGCAGGGCGGCATTGTAGCCCGGTTGGCTGGGATCTATGGGCCGGGACGCTCTGTGATCCTGAAACGTTTCCTTGATGGCAGCGCCGTGATTGAGGAAGGCGTGAGCCGGTATCTGAATCAGATCCACCGTGATGACGCGGCCTCTGCCCTGGCATGTTTGCTTGAGGGGCGGGACCTGGCTTCTGGCAGAGTTTTCAATGTTTCCGACGGCCATCCCATGACCCAGCGCGAGTGCTACGAGAAACTCGCCGACCGCTTCGGCAAGAGGCCGCCGCCGGAGGCGCCCCGGGACCTCAATCGCAAACGAGGCTGGACTCACAAGCGGATCCGCAACGAGGCCATGCGGAAGTTTGGCTGGTCGCCTGACTATCCCAACTTTCTGGAAGCTATCGACCAGGATGCGCGCTTACTGCCTTCCATCCAGGCACTTGTCGACGCATCACAAACTTCTAATGATTGAAGCCAGTCGGTGTTTACCCTTTGGTAGAACCATTCCTTCACCCCCATGAAAACTCGATTTCTCTTCTCACTCCTTTTTGGAGCTCTACTTCTGAGCGCTCCAGCGGCCAGTCTGCGCATGTTCTCGGACGTGGATGCCGCGGTGCAGAATGCCCGCGCCTCCAACCGGCTCTTGCTCTTCGTGCTTCTCAACCCGGAGTCGGATGCCTCGGCCGCTGTGGCCAGGATGCTGAACGACAACTCACTGGAACTGAGCCCGGATGAGTTTGTCGTGGTTACCTGCAGCGCGGGAGATGCGGCGCATGACAAACTCTTCCAAGAGCGGTTCAAGCAGGACGTATCCGCAGCTCCCATCGTTGTGATCTCCGATCCGTCCGGAAATCTCTTATCCTCTCTGGCGGGCACCCATGACAAGCCTGCCTACAACAAGATTGTGATGGAAGCCTTGATCAAGGCAGGGATGCGCGAAGCGCCCAAGGAAATGGTGGCGTCCAGTGACGACGACGCCCTGGCGGGCGCCAGCAAGATTTTCGACAAGGTGAAACCCGTCAAGCAGGCCGACGGTTCCTGGGTGATGGTCTTCAGCGTCAAGTCAGGTTTGCCGGAAGGAACGTATTCGGGCACGGTCGACTTTTCCGTCTTCGTCAGCCCTTTTCCGGGCACGCCCAAC
>JBHIXE010000076.1:0-5064 GCA_041984905.1 Verrucomicrobiales bacterium
TCATGCTGTTGTCGAGCAGATTGCCTTCGCCTTCCTTGATGCTGCGGAGCTTACCCAGGAAATAGGCGAACTGCTCCACATAGAATTTGTCGATCTTGGCCAGCTTGTCCTTCTTGGCCTGATCTTCCCGGTGGTGGGAGAGGTAATGGTGCCCTTCGGAGACGCCCACATTGTTGAAGGTGCGGTTGCTGCCGTCGTGAGCCACGAGGAAGGTCGCAATCCGGGTCGTGTCAGTCTGGAAAGCTGTGGCCATCAGATCGTAAAGCAAACGGATGTGATCCTGGAAGTTGTCCGGCACACCTGAAGGAGCGTTCACGTCCGGCATTTGCTGGCGGAACTTTTCGGCGTGTTCGATTTGCCTCTCGATCTCCCGCACACCGGTCAGGTATTCATCCAGCTTCTCCTGGTCGCCCCGGCCCAGTTTGGCCTGCAGGCTCTTGGCGTCTTCCGTCACGAAGTCCAGGATGCTCTTGTGATAACGCGCGCGGATTTCCCGGTTCTTCAGAGAATCGCCCAACACGCCGCTGCCGAACAAGCGTTCGAATACAACGCGGGGATCCATTTCCGGAGGCATAGGCAGCGATTCCGTCTTCCAGGAGAAGTTGAATTGGTAAGCGCAGCTATAGCCGGAGTCACAGCGCCCCGCTTTCCGGGAAACGTCGCAGCCCAATTCCAGGGACGCATGACGGGTCTGGCCAGCGAGTTGCTGGGCCGCCACCTGGTCCACGGAAACGCCCACGCGGATGTCCGCACCTGCGGTCTTCTTGGCTTGGGCGCCGGTGAGGAAGGTCGCATTTGCTCGAGCGTGGTCCCCGCCGCCGTCGCCATGCGGATTGGCCTTGTCCTGATCCAGGCCGGTCAACACCTGCATGTCCTTCTGGAAAGGAGCGAGTGGTTGCAGAGTCTTGGGCAATTGGTAATCACGGCCTTCCGCCTTGGGGGTCCAGTGCTCCATGATGATCCCGTTGGGCAAATAGGCAAAAGCCATGCGAACGGGAGGTTTCCCTGCGGAAGCCGCAAAGGAACGCACCGGGCCCATGGCTTCCAGTGCGGGCAGTGCCATGGTGACTCCGAGTCCACGCAGGACCTGACGACGAGAGAGTGGTGTGAGACGGGACATGCTGTCGACTCTGACAGCCTTTACCAAGGGGCGTTCAAATCTGTTCTGGCAGTCCATCCGCCGCTTGTGTTCGACCGGGTTAGAACTAGTTTCTTCTTGATTTTACGGATATTGAAATTATCAAAACTATTGATATAAGCCATCCCTCGTGAGTATCGAATTCCACAGCAGTGTCCAGACCTGGACCCGCGACCAGCTTGTTGACGCGTTGACCCAGCTCTACGCAGATGCCGGTTTTGTGGTGAATACCATGACCTCCCGTTCGGATTGTGTGGCGTTCGTGGCCCGACAACGTTCGGGGGAAGAGGGGGCCGGGATCGCAGTCGGTTGCATGGTGGACGACGAAATGCCGATCGTGTTCCAGGCTGAAGTCCTTGAGTTCTGCAGGAACATTGAGACGTGCGGCTGCAGTTCTGGAGAATTAATCACAACGGGGAAGTTCGAGCGGCTGGCAGTTGAGGCCGCGAAGGACTTTCCAGTGCGCCTGGTGGATGGAAAAGCGCTCCAGAAGGTCATCAACGATCGTCAACCGGATGTGGAACCGCCCTTGCGGCACACGATCCAGGTGAATCCGGTGGCTTTGGAGATGGCTCGGGCCCGGATCGAGAACGCCAATGCTCGTCTCGCCACCATTCGGGGAACGGAACAGCCCGGGATTCGCACACTCACAGCTCCGGAAACTGCTTCTGCAGAGCGATCCGAAGCGCTCGCCAAAGCTCTGAACTATCGGCCGAAGGCGCCTGCCGCGAAGCGATTTGACCTTTCCGAGCGCAAGACGCTGGCCCTCGTCACCGTCGGAGCCACACTGGTTCTGGGCCTCCTCTTTGCCGTTTCCTACCCGCGAACGACCGTGGATGCGGCTGACCAGTTCCGGGAGGTTCTGACGGGAGATGCGGTTCCTTCGGTCGAAACGCCGATCTCCACGAAAGAGCGGAGTGACGCCAAGAACGACTTGCTGGAAGGCTACGCCTTGTCCTCAGAAGCAGCTTCTTCCGCTGAGCCAGACATTTTCACTTTGCGCCGCAAGCTCGTGCATCGGGTCGATCTCCTGGAAGACTTGAAGCATCGGGAAGAATACGAACCGTTAGCCGCAAAGCTGGTTGCCTTTGTCCATGCCGCGAAAAATGTGGGGCTGGACTACGCCAAGATGGGAGTCTACCAACTGCGTGAGACGGTACAGTTTGCTTCGGAAGCTGCGGGCCTGGAAAAGATGGAGGCACCGCAGATGCGGGGACTTCGGGCTCTCAAGTTGAGTGAAGAAGATCAGGAAAGGATCCTGCCTTATCTCTCAATTTCGGACTACGAACTCAAGCTTCGTTCGCATCCCATCGCTGTGAACGAGCTTTTGGCATCTGATGGGGATGGATTCTCCACGGTCCGTTATGGGGCGTCCCTGGAGAAGTTGGAGCGCCGGTTGTGGGCGGAAAGCGTGATGGATTCCCGCCGCTATGCCCAGGCGATCGTCGCCATCACCAATGCCGCATTGATTGCCGGTGTGGACATGGTCCAGGAATGCGAAGGCGATCTCGACGCGTTGATCCTCAGTCTCACCGAAGGCCGGGAAATCCAGGACAAGTCGAATCCGCTTTATGGGCATACCTTCAAAGTCTATGCCCCGCCGCCGGATGACTTGGGCGTCGTGAAGCGATTTCTGCAGGTACGGAATGATCAGCTCTACTATCACGAGCAGTTGGAGGATCTGGATGTGCCTCCAGTGCACTTCACCGAGCCGGGCGAGGAAACCGCCAAGAAGGCCATTGGGTTGGCCGAAGATCTCATCCGCAAAACGGCGCGTCAGATTCTGGTGAACTCCGCCTCCTACCAGCGCAGCCTCGTGCCGGTGGTCAGTTCTTGAGGTCTTCCTCTCTAGGGAGTGGGAATGACCACGTGGAAATCGTGCTGCTCGAGCTCTCTCAGGACTTCGGCGAAGCTTGTGAGTGTCCAATCCTGGTGCACCCCAGAAAAGAGCAAGACCGGCACGCTATCGACCAATTCCGCTGCTTCTGAAAACACTCGCAAATCGTCTTCCAGTTCGCGACGCGTAGCGATGGTGTCATTGAGCATGACCTTTTCTTCGCCGATCAACTGGAGGACCAAGGGTTCACAGACTGTCGGGTTAGTGGGATAGAAGGTGTGTCGGAGAAGCCCTGCTTTGCTCTGGATCTGGAGCGTGAAGGGATGCTGGTTGCCACAGGAATCGCTGATGTATTGGAACACCGGCCCTGCGGAAGAGTCCCCGATGCCGGGTTCCCGTAGATCGAGTGTCAGGGCGGCGGGCTTTCGATAGATGGAGGCAAGCACGAGGACACAGGCCGTAGTCCATACAATGAGCAGAACCACGGGGACCCAGTAATGCTTCGGCTTCATTTGGGCGATGATCCTTCAAATCAGTGCCCATACTCCAGAAGAATTGGGGCTTTTGCTAGAAGGTGGTTGAAAAACATCCCGCTTGACTCGAGACGAGCCCGGATTGTGCCGACCTTCAGGTAGAGCGTTCCGAGCAAGACAGCTGGGTTAGCGCTATTGCGCCTTAGAAGGCGACAATGACGTGGTTTTCCTGACATCGCTTCACAATGTCAGCGAGATCACTGATCGAGCTGGATTTGTGGAGTGAGTCCAGCACTACAACCGTCTGGAGATCAGCAAGGTGAGAGGCGTCCGTGATCCCATCCAGGATGATCTGAAATTCCTCGCTTTCCACCAGTTCTCCACAGGCATGAATTCGGCTTCCAGACACGAGATCCACATGGAGTATCTGATACTTAAAGCTTTCAATGAGAGGCTCCGCAGAAACGAGGGGAGTCCAAACTACACCCGTGGAAAGCTTGATAGCCAGGGTCGAGTTCCCGCCCTGGGTCGACAGCTTTCGCAGATACTGGTGAAGTCCGATCGCGGAGGCGGAGGCCGCCTGGGAGTCACGGGCGTCAATGATCACGGTCGCTGCTTTCTGGTGTTGAGAGGCAAGGACCCAAAAGGCAACTCCGGCCCAGGCAAAAGCCAGCGTGTAAATGATCGTAGATAGAGGCGCTCTCACTGATTCAACGCGTTCGCGTTGTCCAGGGAGACGATTCTGAGGGGCCCTTTCTTAGTCCTCAGAGCGACTGCACATGAATCCGCACGCTTTGGCGGTAGCCAGTGGCGGGATCCTCGGCGGTGAGTTCGTGTTCGCCGGGAACGAGGAGGGCAATGCCAGCTTCCTCATCGATCTGCAGGGTATCGGAAATCCACTCGACGCTGGAGGCGTTGGTCGTGGAGAGACGGAGCCGGCGCCCTTGGTTGGCCATGTCAGGATCCAGATAGATCGTCATGCCTGAGAGCGGACTGGTGATCTCAAAGGGTTGAGGCTCATCGTCGCCGGGAGGGCGCATGGCAAAGCGTTCCGTGATCGTCTTGGGGGAGTTCTCGTACCAGGGACGATAGACGTCTTTCAAGAGGGGACGGCCCGTCGCGTCGTAGTCGGAGATGGTGGCGGCCATGGGCAAGGAACTCCGGGGCGCGAGTTCCTTCTCCGTTCTCGGTAGGCGGAAGGGGAAGTTCGTGTTGCGATCGACGCGCTTGCCTGTGGTGGGGTCGATCCGAACCTCAGTGATGGAGTCCGGGCGATCATACCAAGTGGCTGGGGTGGTCTCGTGCAGCTTGGTCATGACCTCATTGAAGATAGGGCCCGCACCCGCGGAACCGGAGAACTTGTCCATGGAAGAGTTGTCGAAGTTCCCAAGCCAGACCCCCACGGTGAACTCGGGAGTGAAGCCAAGGGTCCAGGCATCGCGATAATCCGAACTGGTCCCTGTCTTGGCGGCCACGGTGATCCCATCGACGCGGAGAGGACTGTTCCAGCCGAAGACTTGAGCTCGAGCAGCGGGATCGCTCAGCATATCGGCGATCAGATAACAACTGTCCTCGGAAAAGACTCGTACGGGTTCCTCCCGCGGTTCGTCCGCCAA
>JBHIXE010000076.1:5074-14147 GCA_041984905.1 Verrucomicrobiales bacterium
CGCGCGATGCAGGCATAGGCATTCGTCAGCTCCAGCAGGCGAACCTCCGCATTGCCAATCGTCAGGCCCAAGCCGTAATCGGCGGCAGTGCGGTCGAAGTCGGTAAAGCCCAGCTTCTGCAAGGTATCAAAGAGCACCGGTGGGCCTCCGACGATTTCCAGCATGCGCACGGCGGGAATGTTGAGAGAGTTGGCCAAGGCAAAACGCATCCGAACGGGACCGCGGAAAGTGTGATCGTAGTTGACTGGCCGATACATGCCTCCCGGCGTCATGAATTCGGTGGGGACATCCGCAAGGATGGAAGAAGGCGAGAACCCTTGTTCCAGGGCCAACAGGTAGGTGAAAGGCTTGAGGGTCGAGCCGGGAGAACGCCGGGCCCAGGCCCCATTGACCTGGCCGGCCTGGGGCGAGAAATAATCCCGGGAACCCGTCAGAACTCGCACATTGCCGGTAGCGTTCTCAATGACCACAACGGCGGCATGCAGGTAGGGAGAGACGTGGCGTTGCCCAGTGATGAAGGCCAATTGCCGGTCGATTGCGTCCTCGGCATAGCGCTGCATATCCAGGTCCAGGGTGGACTGGACCACGCCGGGATGGAGCGCTTCCCGTCTTGTCTGCACCATGAGATCCACGGCGTGAGGGGCGCGGAAAACGGACGCTCCTTCCACAATGACGAGCTTCTCCGTCTTGGCTCGCTCATACTGTTCAGCGGTCAGATAACCGTCCTCCAGCATTCGATCGAGGATCCAGAGTTGCCGGTTCTTGGCCCCGCGAAAATTCTTGTAGGGATTGAAGCGAGTCGGCTTGTTGGGAAGGCCGGCGAGGAAAGCGCACTCTGCATGAGACAAGTCGTGAAGCGGCTTGCCGAAGTATCCCTCCGACGCCGTGCGGCAACCCGTACGCAGATTGCCGTAGGGAAGCCGGTTGAGATAGTTCTCCAGGATCTCTTCCTTGGTCAGCTTCATCTCCACTTTCCGAGCCGTGAACACTTCCACGACCTTGGTCTTCAGGGTGCGGCCTCGCGGTGGGGAGGAGATCTTGACGAGCTGCTGCGTGATGGTGGAAGCGCCGGAAACGGCTCGGCCGTTCTTCAAGGCACCGATCATGGCGCGGACGATGGCAACTGGGTCAACTCCATTGTGGTCATGGAAGCGTTTGTCCTCGGCTGCGATGGTGGCGTTGATCAACCCGTCTGGGATCTCGTCCAGAGTGGCGAAGGCACTGACCACTTCCTCGTCATTGACCAGGAAACGGCGGAGCGGCACTCCATTGCGATCCGTGATCACCGT
Source organism: Verrucomicrobiales bacterium (assembly GCA_041984905.1). Classification (GTDB taxonomy): domain Bacteria; phylum Verrucomicrobiota; class Verrucomicrobiia; order Verrucomicrobiales; family DEV007; genus JBHIXE01. Next base: position 6,364 of record JBHIXE010000076.1, read on the forward strand.
GGATGGATCTTCCGGTTCCACGAGTCCCTCCGGCATGGGCATGGCCAGGGGAACGATGTAGTTGAGGGTGACAAAGCCCAGGAGCAAGAGCAGACCGGCAGCGATCAGCTTTCGCGATTTGGGGTTCGTCTTCATCGGTGGGTGAGGTGGTTCGGGGATTCGGGACGGGCCCACGCATTGACGCGTGGACCCACCCAAATCAAGTCACTTTTTCGCCGGTTACTTCAGCGCCACAGCGTCGCCAGCCTTCTTGGGCAGGGTCGCAGTGATGCGTTCCGTGGCGGAGAGACCGTGACGTTGCGGCTCATACATGGCCTCGATCTTGGCCGGAGGCGCAGTCACGGAACCCGAGGCGACGACACGGGCCAGGTATTGCACGCTGTAGGTGTCTTTGCTGCGAAGGTGATCACAGAAGAAGAGCGCACGATCCTGGCGAATCTCTTCGAAGTCGCGAGGCAACTGCTTCCAGCGATTCAGAGGCGTGTCAGCATTGGCCCGGTTTTCAAACGCCGGGTTGATCGCTTCGAAGACGGAAGGCAGTGGATCATCAATGGCCAGATAATCCTCATTGTCCGTGGGAATCTCCAACTCCAGGTTCACCACGACCAGGTCACCCACGGTGAAGTTGGTGGCCTGTTCCATGGATCCGTCCGGAGCCAGCTTGTGATAGCTACGGCGTACCTTGAATCCCTTGTCCTGCGGTTCGGCGGAAAGCTCTGCCGGGTAAGCCGACACTTCCAGGTTCACGTGCAGGGTTTCGCCACGAGAAGCGACCACTTCCAGAGGATTGTCTTTCACATCTCCATCGAAAGAGAATGTGGCGACCTGGCTCTCGAACTGCTTGCCGAGCTCGATTGGGGTTTCCGTGCCATCCCAGGCCAGCACCGCGCGAGAGGCTTTAGTGGGTTGACCCTCAACATCTGCCAGCTTGGACAGCGCTACCAGCGGCCATGCGTTGGCGTAAGTACTGCCCCAACCATAGGGAGGACGGCGCAGGCGAAGCAGTTCGTTGAGGAGCTGATCCACGGATTCACCCTTCGGATTGCGCTTCAGCTCCGCCATCAGTTTGGCCGATACCGGCATGCCTTTTCCGTACCAGGGAGCCGCTGCGTCTGGAGCATCCTTATCAGCCACCAGCAGACCATCGACAAGACTGCGCTGCGCCGGAGTGCCGCCCTCGAGAATCGCCAACGCCAGGAAGGCGCGGGATTCCGGTGCGAGGCTCTTGCGCTTGTTGTAGAGCAACTCGTGATAGGCCGGCTCGGGATGACCTGCGAGCGCCAGGGTGTAGAGCGCTACACAGCGATGATGAAGCTCATAGGGCTCATCCAGTTCATCGGTGTTCCGCAGATTCTCAGACATCCACTTCCAAAGATCATCCAAACGTTCCTCCGGCATGGGATAGCCCTGGCGTTGGCCCACGATGAGGCCGAAACCACCCCAGGCGCTGGCCCAGAGGTCCGGACGATCCGTTCCCGGCCAGTAGCCGAGACCGCCTTCATAGGTCTGCATGCTGAGCACCCGGTTGAGACCGTAGTTGATCGCCTTCTCCCGATACTCAGGGTCCTTGTCCAGAGAAGGGAACACCTTGGAGAGATTGTTCATCGTCAGCCAGGGCAAGGTGGAGGAAGTAGTCTGCTCCACACAGCCATAAGGATACTCCAGGTTAAACTCCAGGGCGTCCTGGGCTTCCAGAAGCCGGCTGTTGGAGATGGTCACGTCGATCTCTCCGGTTCCGTTCAGCAGATCCTTGCCGAAGGAGGCGAGGAGATTCTGCGGTTGGCCGGGCTCAATCTTGACGTGGTGCATCTCCCGCAACAGGGGCACGGGGTACCCGACATTCAGCTTGGTCTCGATGGTGTCTTTGCGACCCTTGGGATTCTCGACGTCCTCAATGCTCCAGCTCCAGGAGGCTTCGCCGAGACTGGTGAAGCGAACGGGAATCGGCAGGGAAGAAGTTTCGCCAGCCTTCAAGTCGATCTTCTGTTTCCAGACGCTGGGTTCGCTGGTCGGAGAGTCCAGCGCTGCCGGGACAATCTGGTAGTCCGGCTTGAGGATTTCAATCTTGTCATCCGCTTTCAGGGTGACTTCGAAGGTGCCGGCCTGGTCGGTGGTATTGTGAACCACAGCCTGGAGCATGTGCTCGTCACCCACATTGGCAAAGGCGGGCATGGCTGGTTCCACAATGACCGGCTTCGTCACAACCATCTTGCTGGTGCCCACACCATATTGGTCCGCGCGATTCAAGGCGACGGCGATGATGCGGTACTCCGTGAGGTTATCCGGCACTTCAAAGCTGGCCTTGGCCTTGCCATCATCATCCGTTACCAACTGGCCATTCCAGTAGGCCGTGGCGCGGAAGTCTTTCCGGGTCCGCTCGCTCAGGGCATCGATTCCCTCAGCGCCACCCCCAATGAGCAGGCCCTTGTTTCCATAGGACCGTTCATCCGGATTCTCCGGCAGCACATCAAAGAGCGTGTGCCAAGTGCGAACCAGGAGCGGGTAAGGCGCCAGGAAGGTTTCGGAAGGCTCTGGGTTCTGATAGTTGGTCAGGCTGAGCACGCCTTCATCCACTGCGTAGAGGGTGACCTCGGCGTTCCGGACCGGTTCACCCTGGTAGTCCATGATGGTGGCTACGAGATCTACCTTTTGCTGGGGAAGGATCTCCTCCTGGGCGACCTCCACGGCAACCTCCAGATGATCGCTTGGGCGATGGACCTTCAGTTCGGCATAGCCGATCCGGTGATCCGTATCCTGGAACCGGTGGGTGCTGTCCGCCGAACCCCGGATCACAATCACGGAGACGAACAGATTGGGAGCGTCGCCAGAGGTGATCGGGATATCGATGAACTGATTCTTGGTGGTCAGTTGGACCGGGATGGTGCGATAGACTCCGGCGCGTTCCGTGGTCACCAGCGCGGTCCCCAGAATGGGGGAACGCACCATGATCCGAGCCGTTTCGCCAACCGTGTATTCTTTGTCCTCGACGACAAGGTCGATGATTTCGCCGTCTTTCTGCGCCCACCAGACATCGTTGTCTCCGTAGATGTAGCGATTGCTGACCGTCTTGATGGTCTTGCCGTTTTCATCCGTGGTGGTCAGGGTGAAGCGGTATTCTCCGGGTTCGTCGACCTTCACCATCGTGGAAGGTGCATCGCCGTCCTTGCGAGACTGGAGCGGGAAAGGCTCATCCGCCACCTTCTCGAAGCTCCATTCGTTGCGGTGACGCATCTCGCCATCGGCGCCTTGAACCTTGATGCTGTTCCAGACTTTCCGTTCGACTACGAGACGTGAGTCGAGGTTGGCTTCCATCACGTCTCCTTTGGTGGTGACGGGCAGGGCTTCCACCTTGATCCGGTCTTTCACATCCAGCCATCCGTTGGGCAGCTTCAGGCCCAGGTAGTAGCTGGAAGAATGCACCAGGAAGCTTTGGGATTGGGAGATGGTCTGCTGGTTGATGTCCGTGACATCGGCGTTGAAGGAGACTCGCACGGGCTGTTCCAGAGTGTCCCGGGGAATGAAGTCCAGGTTCACTTTGGCAGTACCGTCTTCCGCCAGTTCCACGGTGTTGGCATCACTGGTCCAGTTGTTGTCAGAATCCCATTCTCCGAATACATAGCCCTCGTAACCGTCCGGGCGGAAGTTGGAGGGATGGAAGGAGGCATACCAGTTGGCCTGCGCCTTGGAGAGAGGCTTGCCGCGGTAATAGTTGGCCTTCATCGAGACCTGAACGTCTTCCCCGGGTGAGACGGTGCTGGGAGCGTCAACGCTCACTTCGAAGGTGTTCGGGCGATAGTCGGCCACGTTGAAGCCGTGATAGGCATACTGATCGTAGATATCGTCTTCGCTCAGGGCGAACTCCTTGGCGATCTCCTCAAAGTCGAAACGCACCTGGTAGTAGCCATAGTTGTCCCGGGGAAGACCGAAGGAGTAGTCCAGGGTGCCGTTCTCAGTGAAAGTCACTTCCCGGTCAATGATCTCGCGCCCACGACCATCGGTGACCACCAACTTGGCGTTGAAGCCTTTGGCCTTGTTCGGAACTGCGAGTTCCTCCCCGTCAGCGACTCGGGTGATCGCCTTGATATGCACGGTTTCGCCGGGTTTGTAGATGTCCCGGTCGGAGAAGATGTAAGAGCGGAGCCGAACCGAGGGTTCGCCCCAGTAGAGCTGCCGAATATCAAACTGCCAGGTGGAGATGCCTTCCTGGGAGCCTGCTTCGAAGGAGGTGCCGTAGCGGTCGTCTTCGGTCTTGGCAATGACCCAGTTGGTCTTCTCGTTAGGACCACTCAGCGGGATTTGGACCGTGCCGTCTGAACCGGTGCGGTAAGCGTTCAGCTGTTGGTTCTCACTGTCGTAGAGCGTCACTTCGGTATTGGCCATGGGTTTGCCGGTGCGCAGAGAGAACACATAGAAGAGCGCGTCTTTGCGACTCTGCTTCCAGGCCATGCCCAGGTCCGTGAGCTGGATGATACTGTGAGCGCCGACGCGATGAAGGGACATGCCAGGGTGATCCCGGGAGACGCCTTCCACACTCAGGTAGAGTCCGGCGGAACTGCCGTCAGGGACAATGTCCTCCCACTTGAGCTCCATGTCTTCCGTCGTATCGATCTTGCCCTTCATCTCGAAGGTCTCATCATAGATGGTGCGTCCGGCGACCATCTCATAGGCGGGGAGACGTTGACCCACTTCCCAGTCGACATGTTGAGGATCGTAGACCTTGTAACCGCGCAGAGCGTAGATCAGGGAATCTCCGTCGAGTTGTTTCACTCGGACGCGGACGTTCTGCAGATTGCCGGTCAGGACGCGGAAGGTACCTTCGCCGGTGCGAGGCTGAGCAATGTCATAGTCAGGAAGGGTGATGAAGGCTTCCCGAGGTTGGAACGTGAGGTTGGCTTTGTAAGGGGCTTCCAGCTCCAGTCCATCAGTGCCAAGCAGGCCGGCTTTCACATCCAGGACATACTGCTTACCATATTCAAAATCGCCGTAGAAGGTCACACCCCGGTCCTCAACCTCCATCCGGAAATTCTCCGGGCGCGGGCTCAGGTTGATAAAGCGGTCCTCTAACTGAGTCCGAATCGAGTGATCGATCGTCTTGGAGAAGTAGACCCGCATCGTGGGCACTTCATTGTAAGGGTTGCTCACATAAGCGCTGGTGATCTGGAAAGGGCGGACGGTTCCCGCGCCGAAGGTGTGGCGTTTGGCCAGCTTGAAGTCGCCTCCCTTGTCGGTCAGCTCATCAGTAAGTACCAGCTTCCAGTAGTTGCCCACAGGGAGCGGACGGCTGGGGCTGACTCGCAGAAACTGCTTGGCAGGGGGCGAGTTGTTGTCCGTGCCGCCATAGTATTTCCAGTGCTCGGCAATCTCGGTGTCGTTCGCCTGTCGGACATCCACGGTCACGGCCTTGCCGTCCTTGTCCTCGAAGAACATGGACTGGGCCGCCTTGTCGATCGCCATCTCCTGGTTGAAGAGAATCGTGAACCCAGGGGTTCGGGTTTGGTTAGAGTAGTAGTAGCGGGGATACTGCTGAACGGTGAGGTCCTTGGTGTTGGATTCCGCGGCTTCTTGCGCGGACACCGAGGCCATGACTCCAGCCCAGGCCAGAGGAATGAGAAGCAGTTTTGCGAACTTCATGGTTAGAGGAGAGGTGTGGGGTTAATTACCGACAATGGAGGCTTACGGAGAGCGCCCTCTGGTACTTTCAGACGATGGGGATCGTTGAGTATTCGGGCGATCTCGCGCGATCCGTCTCCCAGCCGTACGATAGACTCGGGATCCCCGAAGAATCCAAATGGATTTTCGGAAATCTTTTGGAGGAAAAGCTAACGACAGTTGTCGGCAGGCGAGCCGATCAGGGCGTCGTCAGGATTTGTTGATAGCCGGAGACCAGGACCCAGGCCCCCGTAATCATGGCCACCGTCAATATCGCCGCCACGCAGAAGCCGACCATTCCCAGGAGTTTGGAATGTAGCCAACCGGCAAAGGCAATGGTGCCGCTGAAGGTCAGACTTCCCACGGCAAAGGCCAGGATGGCAAAGGCGAAGACGCTTCCGTAGGAGAGGGGAATGGTATCGATCCCGTTCTTCATCAAGGAATTGGAACCAATAATCAGGAAGCTGCAGAGAAAGGCGCACACGATGAAGGTTCCCGAGGAAAGAAGCGCCATCAGGACGGTCATGAATGTGCCTGCTTTCCTCTCTGGCATTGCCAGAAGCTGAAAGACCACTGAGATCATGAAGCCTCCCAACAGACCGGAGAGGGTGGTGAGGTGGCCAAGATTCTGGATGTAAGTCTCCGACATGCGCTTGAAAAGTTGCCGATGATTGGACGTGCTGGTCAATCCTTAGCTTCACCTTTCTCTTCCTTGGTCGCTTCCGCGACTCGTTTCATGGCGTCCAGGATTATGGAAACATCAAAGTAGACCGTGTGCGGCGTGCCTTCCCGATCCACTGCCTCATAAGCCACCAGTGGCAGATCAGGGTCCTCAATACGTTGAAGTCCTTTCAGACGAAGATGCCTGAGAACCCAGATTTCTTCCGCCGGAGTGATGATCTTGAAGGCGGTCTCCGGGGTCTTTCCGTCCGCATCCACGAGAACACTTTGGATCAGGCCCTCATAGACATAGCGATGGTTTCGCTCCGCCTCAACGTACTGGTCGATGAGATCGTCTTCCGTGTCACCCGAGTCCAGCAGAACCTTGTAGCCGTCCGCAAGCCGGATCTGGGCCTCCATGCTGAGGGGATAATGGCTGAGCAGTTCGTTGAGGAAATAGACGGCATCCCCGGCTTTGCCTTCTTTCCAGAGTTCCACGGCCCGATCCGCCATTTTGCGCTCCAGGAGTTGTAGCGCGATGGGGTTGAAGTTCTCACTCTGGGCAAACTCCATCCTCAGTTTACGGTAGGCCTGAACGTCCTCCTTCTTCACATCCACCGCGAAGAGGGAAGGGGTCAGCAACAGAAGGCTCAGGGGGATAAGCAATCGATGCATGGTTAAATTGAACCATGCACAGGGCAAGGAGGCCACTAGAAAGCGATGCGTCACCACGCTTCGCGGTGGTTGACAGTTCCAGTGCGGGCATTGAAGGATGAGATCAGCAACAACCCCACTATGAAACTGCTTTCCCGTTTCCTCGCTTTCTGCCTTCTCCTCCCCGCGGGACTCCACGCGGCTGACAAGCCCAACGTGCTCTGGATCATGTCAGAGGACAACTCGGTGCACTACCTGAAGCTCTTCAGCGAGCACGGTGCGCCGGCTCCCCACATCGAGGCTCTCGCCAGTAATGGGCTGGTCTTTGAGCACGCCTTCTCCAATGCGCCGGTCTGTTCGGTTGCTCGCACCACGCTGATCACCAGCTGTTACGGCCCTCGTATTGGAACGCAGTTCCATCGCAGATCCAAGACCGCCGAGATGCCGGAGGGGCTGAAGATGTTTCCGGCCTACCTCCGGGAAGCAGGGTACTACACCACTAACAACAGCAAGGAAGACTACAACGCGGTCAAATCCAAGGATGTCTGGGACAACTCTTCCAAGAAAGCCTCCTGGAGAAACCGGCCAGAGGGCGCGCCCTTTTTTCATGTCCAGACCTACACCTTCTCCCATGAGAGCTCCCTGCACTTCAACGAGAAGACCTTCCAGGAAGAGCCCACCAAGACGGACCTCGCTTCCGTTCATCTGGCTGATTATCACCCGGACACTCCGCTCTTTCGCTACACTCATGCCCGCTATCACGATCGCATGGGAGTGATCGATGATGCCGTGGGTGAGTTGGTAGGGCAGTTGGAGGAGGA
>JBHIXE010000076.1:14157-17396 GCA_041984905.1 Verrucomicrobiales bacterium
GTCTGCTGGAAGACACCTTCATCTTCTACTTTGGCGATCACGGTGGCGTCTTGCCTCGGAGTAAGGGCTACATCTACGAGTCGGGTCTGCACGTTCCCCTGGTGGTGCGCATTCCCAAGAACTGGGCGCACCTGGTCGATGCCCAGCCGAACACCCGCGTTCCCGGCTTTGTCAGCTTCATCGACTTTGGGCCTACCGTTCTGAACCTGGCAGGCGTCAAGGTGCCGGAACAGGTCGATGGCAAACCCTTTCTGGGAGAGGGCGTGACCATAGCGGAGGTGAATCAGCGCGATGAAAGCTTCGGCTATGCGGATCGGTTTGATGAGAAGTACGACCTCTGCCGCTCTATCCGGAAAGGGAAATTCCACTACATCCGCAACTACCAGCCTTTCTACCCGGACGGACTTCAGAACAACTACCGCTACAAGATGCTAGCCTATGAAGAATGGCGTACGCTCTATCACGAAGGCAAGCTGAACGAAGCTCAGTCCCAGTTCTTTGAGGCGCGGCCGGCGGAACAGCTCTTCGATGCGGAGGCGGATCCTCATGAAGTGAAGAACCTGGCGGATGATCCCGCTTATGCGGATACCCTCAAGGATCTGCGTGGCCGATTGGTCGCTCAAGTCAAGGGGATGCCGGATCTCAGTCTGTATCCGGAGAGCTACCTCTATGAAAACGCCTTTGATAATCCGGTGGATTTCGGCCAGAAGCACAAGGAAGAGATCGGCCGCTTGGTGGATATCGCGGACCTGAGTCTGCTTTCTTTCAGCGAGGCAAGGCCCGAAATCGTGTCGGCGCTGAAGTCGCCAAACCCATGGGAACGTTACTGGGGACTCATTGTTTGCTCGTCATTTGGTGAAGAGGCCATGGCTCTGACGGATCATGATTTTGGACTGTTCTCAGATCCGGAGCCCATGGTGCGAGTTCGGTCCGCCGAGTTTATGGGCATGCTCAAAGTGGAGGATACCATGCCAATTTTGTATGATGTGTTGAACAAGACGAACTCAGACGTGGAGGCCCTATTGACTCTCAATACGGCGGCATTCCTCAATGACCTGCCGAATGGCTACAAGTTTGATGTCAGCAAGGTCGACTTCTCCAAGTTTAAGGGAGAGGTGGACCGCCGAGTCGAGTATCTCAGCGGGAAGTGACCCGGCTGGGAATCGACTTCCCAGGTGAAGGAAGCGATGCTGGGAAAGGTCCAATGACCCGACACGCGTGATGAGACTCCTTCCCAAACTCAAGCTGGATCGCCGAATGGCGGGGTTCATCTTTGCCGGGGTGCTGCTCTTCTTCGGCGTGGTCATGAGTTTGCCCACCAGCGAGGTGTGGATTCGACCGCCGGAAGGTGGTCCGCCTTTTGGTGAACTGGCTTACAAAGCTCAGAAGGATCCGCCTCTGAAGGGAAAGGGGCGAACCCTCGTCTCGCTTTCGAAGGGGATTACGGTGACTCAGGGAGAGGATCCGGCGGCTTTTGAGCTGGTGGCTGAGAATACCGTGATCCCGACGCTTCAATACGACAAGGCAGCGAAGAATCTCCCGGGGGAGGCCACGGTGGAGTTGAGCCACAAGGAAGAGGTGAAGCTGCTGGCCAGTGGAGTCATGTATTCGGAAGGGATGGAGCCCGCGGACCGGCGCTTCCACTTTTTCCGGCCGGGCAGCTCCAAGGAACTGCTGGAGTCCGAGTTGGCGGAACTGGGAGTTCGCATGGTGGATTGGGAGACTCGGGTGAAGTCCGGGCAACTCTTCGCCGCCGCCATCTTTGAGGGCCCCTTTCAGCAGTGCCGAGGCTTGAGACCTTATTCGCCGGATACCTATTGGGAATGGGAGTTGAATGGCGTCGAACCCATCAGTGACACCCGCGTCATCGCCTATGCCGGGGATTACCGCTGGTATGACGGTCCCATCGAGTTTGTCTGGGACATGGCTCACGGTCCTACCGAAATCCGGGAGAGCCCGATCGAGCCCGGGGCGGAAATGGACTTCGGCTCCTGCATGGTGAAGGTGGTCGCTTCCGCACCGGGAATGTACATGATGGAACCTGTGCGCACGGCTACGAGCGGAAAGTACGCCGTGGCTCATAAATCCAAACAAATGGGCCCCCAGGGAACCACGGTGTTTCTCACCTCCGACTCGCCTCAGCTTTGGCGTTCCATGGAATGCAGCCTCCTGAACAAGGACGGAGAAAGCATTGGCGAAGCCTCCTTTGGCTGGCCGGATCAGGAACGGATTGCCTGCGTCTTTACTTCGTCAGCCCCGGAAGAGATTGCCGGAATTCAGGTGCGTTACTGGCCAGCGCTTGATCGCGTATTCTACAGCCTTCCGAAACTGGCTGGCCTTCCGGAAGCCAACCAGGCGCCGGCCAATCTCTTCGACCTGAGAATCCCTTACCTGGAATTGCACTCGGCCCGGGACTTCGCGGAGACCTTGTCCGGCGGAACGCAACTCCAGGTGGAGATGGATTACGGCAATCTGGACCTGCCTGGATATTATCCCCAAACCTACAAGGATGTTTCCCTGCGCACCTTGATGGATGAAGCGCAGTCGATTAATCAGGGGCGTCGCTTGGTCGTGGACCTGAATCAATATACCATTCGGGAAACCCGGCGTCCGCGCTGGTTGGAAGCCCTCTTTGGCGGCTTGAGCAGAGTGGGGGATTTACTCACCCCCTGAGGTTGGGAAGACCTGCGAAACAGAAAAATCGAGCGTTCAAGCAGATTTGTCTCGGTTCTGCGCATTCTTTAAAATATGATAAAAGGAATTGCTTTGCTGGTCTTGTCTTATAAATTCCATAATTGATGATTCCGCAGGTTTTTGCCTGAGTTTCTTCCCTTTTTTAACCTTCCCGATACCCCCCAACCTCTCCCTCTGGCAACGGTCAGCCTGATCGATAAGCCCTCCTCGTAGCGGCTTCTCGGAACGGTCTACTATTGTCTCCGGAGACCAGCCCCATCAGTCAGCCAATGCCCCATCCGGACCTTCCTCTGGCAAGCCTTTCCGTGGATTTGGATAACCAGTGGTCTTATATGAAGACCCATGGTGACCCGGGCTGGGAGGTGTTTCCGAGTTACCTGGACGTGGTGGTTCCCCGCATCCTGGAAGTTCTGGACGAGTTTCGCCTTCCGGCGACCTTCTTCATCGTGGGCAAGGACGCCAGCCTGGAGAAGAACCACATGGCGCTGCGGCAGATCACCATGCATCACCATGAGATTGGGAACCACTCCTTCTCTCATGAGCCT
>JBHIXE010000077.1:0-17316 GCA_041984905.1 Verrucomicrobiales bacterium
ACTCTCAGCCACCTGAATGACCTTGGTGTCTTCGTGGCCGTGAGAGTCATGCTTCTCCGCGCCTTCACCGCCATGTTCATCCAGAGAATGAACGTGATGCCAGATGCGAAGCTTGTCGGCTGGAATCACCCCGCCTTTTTCCACCCAGTCCTGATACTTCTCACGCACCGTTTCCTTGTGGTGCTGGTAGCCAGCCTTGTAGCCTTCATCCAGATAGTTCCACGCGAGTGATTCATCCTCATTCGGCACCATCTGGAAATCCATGGCGTGTACTTCCAGGTCGATCGTGGAATCGACCAGCTCACCCGTGATCCGGTTCCCGCGATAGAAGTTGATGGCGTCTTGGCCAATGTCTCGGCGGAAGACATCCTTCCGCTTGAAAACAAAGGTCTCGCCACCTTCTTTGTCGACGACTGCGCTGACGCGAGAGGGAATCTCCACCGGATTCAAAGACTCCAGCTGCTCCAGGAGTTCTTTCTTCTCGGAATCGTCAGCTTCGGCAATCTTCTGCTTCAGTTCCTTGCGAACGTCCTGGTAGTGACTTTCGGCTGCGGCCAAGAGCTTCTTACGTTCTTCAGTAAGAGCGGCTTCGATCTCCGGACCTGCAATGGTCTTCGCTTCATCCTGTTCTTCGAAGACCAGCTTCCCGTCATTCACGACTGGGTTATAGAAGGTCAGCTTGTAATTGGTGTTCTCGTCTTCGGCAAACTTCAGGAAGTAGGGGTCCGTTGCACGAGAGATACCCGTGGCATCCAGTGAGAAGTCTGCCCCGGTCGCCTTGAAGGCGATGAGGTCGCCGTGATAGCCCTTGTCATACTTCAACTTCCCGTCGATAACGGTGCCGTCCACGAGCCGCACCCCGAAGTGCTTGTTCAGCTTGGAGTTGTACTCGATCCCCTTGATGACCATGAACGTGGCTGAGCAGGCCAGAACCAGAGTCATGTAGAGGGTGTAACTGTTCCAGTTACGGAGCTTGAGCTGGGCCCAGGCCATGACCACGAACACACTGGAGGCGATAAGCACCAGCGTATTGGTAAAGCCGAGCCACACGAGGGGGCCGTGCACTTCCGCGGCACTGGGCCAGGGAATGTCCACCCCGGGTTGGGCTCCTGAGCGCAGGAAGACATAACCGGAGAAGAGGCCCCCAAAGAGCATCACTTCTGAGGCGAGGAACAGCCAGATGCCGACCTTGGCATTGTAAAGGCCAGTGTCGCGACGGTTGGCTACGGTATAAGGAATCTCCATGATTGAAAACGAGGTTTCGTTGGTGCGATCTGCCCCTTAGTGCGGTTGTTCCTCTGTCTTTTCCGGGGAAATCTCCGGAGCCGCGTCAGGGTCGGGTTCAAATTGCGGTGTGAAGTCGGTGTCCGCTCCAGGCACGCTGTATTCGTAAGGGCCACGATAGGCGACAGGGTCCTTGATGAAGTTGCCGTGTGGAGGCGGAGTCGGCGTTGACCATTCCAGAGTGGTGGCATGCCAGGGATTGTCGGAATGCGTTTTCTTCCCTTTGTAGATGCTCATGAAGAGGTTGATCACAAAGGGGATCTGGGCGAGCGCCAGAGCCCAGGCTCCAAACGAGGTCACCAGGTTCAAGTCAATGAAGTGAACCGGAAGATGCTCGCCGCCACGGAAGACCGCATTGAAGAGATGGGAGATCCAGTGGTCCGCATCCAGATACACCTGCTTGGCGATGGTCTCATAAGCGGCGCCACCGTCATAGGCCCGGCGGTGCATCCCCGCCATCCCCTGAATGAACATGGGGAAGAAGATCACGTTCATGCAGATCAGGGAGGGCCAGAAGTGGAGGTGCCCCAGGGTGTTGTTCATCATCCGGCCGGTTTGCTTGGGGAACCAGTAGTAGATCCCGGCAAAGAGGCCAAAGATGGTGCCCGGAGCAACCACGTAGTGGAAGTGCCCGATCACGTAGTAAGTATCGTGCAGGTGATAGTCGATCAGGCTGAAGGCCAGAGGCAGACCTGTCAGACCGCCAATCCCGAACATGGGAATGAAGGCGGTGGCCCACAGCATGGGCACGGTAAAGCGAATGGATCCACCCCACATGGAGATCAGCAGTGAGGTGATCAGGATCACCGAGGGGATGGAGATGAGGACCGTGGTGGTCTGGAAGAACGTGGAAATGGCCGTGCCCATCCCGGTCAGATACATGTGGTGGGCCCAGACGATGAAGCTCAGGAATCCTAGCACCATCACCGCTGCCACCATGGTGCCGTAGCCCCAGAGAGGTTTGCGGGTATTGTTGGTCACGATTTCGGCTACGATCCCGATCGCCGGAAGAATGAGAACGTAGACCTCAGGGTGACCCAAGAACCAGAACAAGTGCTGGTAAAGGAGCGGGCTACCACCACCGGTCGCGTAGACCAGTTCCCCGTTCACATAGTTCCCCGTGGGGATGAAGAAGGAGGTGTGGAACATCCGGTCCATCAACTGCATGATGGCGGCCACTTCCAAAGGCGGGAAAGCCAGCAGAAGGAGGAAACCGGTGACCAGCATGGCCCAGCAGAAGAAGGGCATCCGCATCCAGGTCATGCCCGGAGCACGCAGGTTGATGATGGTGGTGATGAAGTTGACGGCACCCAGCAGTGAAGAACTGATCAGGAACACCATCGCCATGAGCCATTGCGTCTGGCCGGTCCAGAATAGCTCCCGGAAGGTTACGTCCGTGGTCGTCGCCAGGGGGGAATAGTTGGTCCAACCCACCTTTGCGGAACCGGAATCCAGGAAGAAGCTGGCGAACATGAGAAGACCTCCCAGCAGGTAAAGCCAGTAACTGGCCATGTTCAGCCGGGGGAAGGCCATATCCGGCGCACCAATTTGCAGGGGCGTCACATAGTTGCCGAAAGCGCCGAAAGCCAGAGGAACCACACCCAGGAACACCATGATGGTGCCATGCATGGCGCCAAACATGTTGTAGACCTCGCCATTGACGGAGCCGTTGTCGTTCAACCACTTCTGGAACCAGGGCCAGTCAGAAATCATCGGCAGAGGCTCGCCCGGGTAGGCGATGCTCCAGCGCATCACCATCATCAGGAAGAACCCAAACGCCAGGAACAGCAGGGCGGTGATGCCGTACTGGATTCCAATGATTTTGTGGTCCGTGGAGAAGATGTATTTCTGCCAAAACGGAAGGTCGTGATCGTGATGATCATCGTGCGCGTGTGCATCCGCACCATGCGTCGCTTCGTGTGAGCTCATAATTTAAAATGTTCCGGCTATCGATTTGGTTCGCTAATTCAGTCTTATTTTTCCCCGAATTGAAACAAGCCCAATCAGGCTCCTTCTTCCCCAGCAGGTTGATCGCCGCCCTCCCCAGGTGGCAATCCAGTCTGCAAGTCTACCTCAGGTCCCGGCAACATGGAATCTTCAGGTACCGCGAGCAGGTCTGCTGCGGTCCAAGGTGCGGTGCGCCCTGAATGGGCTTCGTAGACCGCCTTCGTCATTTCTTCGGTCACTGGGCTGGCATCGTTCCCCCAGCTGCGGCGAATGTAGGTCATCACTTGCGCCATTTGAGCAGGCGAGAGGAGGGCGCCCTGAGCGGGCATCACCTGGGTGCCATACTCCTTGCCTTTCACCGTGATGGGGCCGTGCAGACCATTCATGAGAATCATTCCGAGGCGTTCGGTGCCTCCCAGGACCCACTCGGACCCTGCCAGCGGAGGGAAGCCTGCCGCATCCTGGCCGACACCTGTGGGCAGGTGGCACGCTCCGCAAGAAGCATAGACGTTCTTGCCCTTATCCATCCACACATCGATCCAGGGCCGATCCTCGGCGGCGCCAGCAAGGCCGGGCACTTCCGGACGCATCTTGTCCTTATCCGTGTAGGCAGCGGCGTAGAGGTTGTTGTTGTCGAAGCCGCCGTTGTAGGCGCCCAGATAGAGAGCCCCGCCTGCCAGAACAAGAGCAGCAGCGATAAAGGCCCAGATGGAAACGGGCTCCAGACCCGCGGCAGGCTCGGCTTTCTCCCGGCTTACCGCACTGTGAATCTCCACCACGCTGGATCCTTCATTGTAGTCCAGATTGGGTATGGGCTTGTGATTGTCGTCCACGATCTTGAGTTACAGTTGGCTGAATGGCTTATTTGGAAGAGGCGATCTTGGAAGGAACCTTGGCATCCTTCTTCAGAGAAAGCAGGTAATACACCAAGGCCCGAGCTTCTTCGGTGGGAACGATTTCGTATTCGTCTCCCTCAGGCAATTCCACGTCCAGGGCGTCCTCAGAGCGCTGTAACTGAATTTTACGCTTCTCAAAGAGGTTACGAAACGCGGGCATGTAGGAATCTTCCCGAACGGAGCGGGGATCATAGAGGTGCTGGTAGTGCCAGGACTCGTCCGTGATGCGCCAGCCTACGTTGCTCAGATCCGGGCCGTTCCGGGCGACTCCGAGCGGCGCGTAGTCCTCATACATGTAATCACGGGGCCGGGTTTCCCGGATCATGTTCTCGTCACCATCTCCCGCGCGTCCGGCCCAACCGTCACGCCAGCGATCGGCGCCGGCATAAGTGGGACGAATCATTTGGGTGTGGCAGTAGGCGCAACCGTTCCGGGCATAGATCTCAGCGCCGCGCGTGGCCATGCCGGTTGCTCCGGCCGGGTAACCCCAGGCCACCTGGGTGCCGTCATCCTCGGAATACGGCACGGGCGTCATTTCCGCCAGACTCAGGTAGGGGAATAGAATCAGGAACAGCCAGGGCAACGCGAACAGGATCGCCAGCAGGATGATGAAGGTCTTCAGATTATTCATGCGTTTGCTCCCTTCTCAGCTACCAGAGGTTCGTTGAAGTAGTCCTCAGGGTTCTTGTGAATCAGGGTCGGGCCCTCACCAGTGCGTCCCTTGCCAAAAGCCATGAGCGCGATCTGATAGAGGAAAATGCAGTTGGAAAGGGTGATAAAGAACCAGCCAAGCGTCAGGGCAATGAGGAAGGGACGAGTCCGCTCCACGGAAACGAGGAAGTCCGTATACCAGTGGCGATTGATGATGAAACCCTGCGCGTAGCCGGCAAAGAACATGAATCCCACGATGGTCACCACTCCATAGGCGGAAAGCCAGAAGTGAGTCCGGATGAGGTCACCGTGCCGCCACTCACATCCCACGATTCTCGGGACGATGAAGTAGATGGCCCCGAACATGGTCATGGTGAAGAAACCGTAGATGGCCAGCAGATCGAAGCTGGTTTGAGCCAGAGTGAACTGCAGATACTTGGCGGCCGGGAAAATGGCTAGAAGAGCGCCCAGAATGGTCGTCGCCAGGAAGGCGGCGGTTCCAAAGACACTGAACCGGAGTGACGGGCTGTAATTCGTCCAGCCAGCGCGATCTCCCAAGGTCTGGACCTGATTGTAAACGACGGCCAAGGCGGGAATGATCAGCAGGATGCTGGCGGTGCTCCCTACACTGGGCATCCAGGCCGGAAGAGGACCTCCCATGTAGCGGTTCATGCCACTCCATCCCGCGAAGAGAACCAGGGACCAGAATCCCACACTCGCGACTCCATAACTGAAGATGGGGCGTCCGATCACTTTCGGCACAATGTAGTAGGAGGCGGCCAGAGCCATGGGGGCGAGCACCATGTAAATCATGTTATGGATGTACCAGGCGTCGATGGCGGTCTTGGCCACGGCAGCTCCGTCAAAGTGATGGATGAAAAGATTGGCAGTGATGTAGATCCAGGGGAACCAGAGCACGGAACCCAGGATGTAGGTCTGAGAGATGAACCCATTCTGATCCCGCCGGGAGGCGAACATTCCCAGGGTCCAGATCATGATGAAGAGGTAGGTGACGAGAATCACCGGCCAGAACCGGGCAGGGAAATCGAGCCACTGAACGGAGGTGCCCCAGCCCGCCAGGATCGAGAGGAGTCCCAGCATGGTGACGGCGTTCCAGACGTGACCGGCTACCACCAGCGTGGCGGGATTTCGCAGCGGGACGCGGCAAAGCCGGGCCATGATCCAGAGAGTCACCCCGAATCCGGCCTGCATGCCCCAGCCGTAGACGAAGGCATTCATCTGGGCGGGGTAGATCTTGCCATAGCTCAGGAAAGGCAGGGCCTCAAACCAGCTCGGGGCATTCAAGGTCACCGCGCAGAGCAGCGCCAGAAAGCATCCGAAGATCAGCCAGGCAACCGCGCTGGTGAAGAAAAACAGGAGCGGGTAACGCAGGGAGCGATCGATCTCCGCGCGCAAGGCGACGTCTTCAGAAGTGTTGGTGGAAACGGAACTCATTGGTTCACTAAGAAGGAATTACTGAGGAACGGGGTAAGGCAGATTGGACTCGGTCGCTTCGATTTCGGAGCGCTTGAACTGATCGGTCTTGCCCTCGTATTTCTTGCGGGCCCATGCAATCTGCTCCGGCGTAACGGGCGGAGCGGAATTGCCGAAGTTGGAACGCACGTAACTGATGACGCCGGCAATCTGGCGGTCATTGAGTATGTCTTTCCAGGCCACCATCACACCGGTGAAACGAGCTTCCGGAGTGATCCCGTGCAGGAGGGTCATGGCAGCGCGTTCGCTTGGTCCCGTAAGGATCTGAGAACCGACCAGGGACGGAGCCATCCCGGGAACCATGTTGGCCTTGGCATCGGGACCGTGACAGGCGATGCAATAGGAACTGTAAACGGTGGCGCCATCCGCCAGCAGCGCAGGATCCGCGGCGGGCACTTCGGCGGAAGCGTCCGCAGGTTTGGCCTTGGCATCTTCCTTAGGCTGGTCAGCTGGTTTACCTTCAGCCTTCGGAGTCCCCTTAGGCATCTCCTTGGTTTCAGCATCTGCCTTCGGTGCTTCTTGCGGCTTGGCCGTCTCAGCTGGCTTTTCGGTCGCTGCATCCGCCTTGGGCTTCTCAGCTTCTTTTTCGGGAGCTGGAGCAGGGGCCGGCGCGGGTGCTGCGCCGGGAACGGGAGCGGTGGAGGCTTTAGGAGCCTTCTTCTTTAGATCCGCGAGCACGAGTTCCTTCGCCTTGGACACGGGAATGCGCGCGATGCCGGCTTTCTCGTCCACCCAGGAAGCCTGGCTCACCGCGGTGGACTGTTCCTTCCGCACTTTCTTCAGTAAGGCCGCCCGATCAGCGACTTGGGAAGCGCCTTCAGTATCCGCCACGTCCGGACGGAAAACGTCTGAGATGGACACCAGGATCCATGCCAGGACGCCAAAGAGCACGATGGCTCCTAGGCCAAAAAACTGAGCCACGAATCGCAAGACGGGTTTATCTCCGGGATGAGTCGACATGTTAGTTGATGGCATTCATGGATTCTTCCAGGCGCGGATCCTGCCAGGGATACAGGCTGGAGCGTTTCACGATACCCAGCAAAATGAAGCCCAGGACACCGATCACTCCCACCAGAGCCAGGATGTCCAGGCCCACGGTGGCAAACATCAAGGGTTTCCCTTCAGCATCGTTCAGCCACAGGGTAGGATGCCCAGAACCGGCAGTCAGGCTCGGTCCACGTTCGGGGATCACGATCCAATACATGTCGATCACGTGCATGAAAAGGTTCCAGAGTGATACCAGGGCAATCAGCTTGGGGATCTTCTTCACGGGACGCCACAGCAGGATGACGAAGGGCACGAAGAAGTGGCCGATGACCAGGAAGATACTCAGGTTCTGCCAGTTGCCACTGTTCCGAAGCAGGAAGAAGGAGGTTTCTTCCGTGATGTTGGCATACCAGATCAGGAAGTATTGGCTGAAGGCGATGTAGGCCCAGAACACGCAGAAGGCGAACATCAGTTTCCCCATGAGGTGGTAGTGCTCCATGGTGACGATGTTCTTGAATCCGGCGTTGCGGTCCCGCAACCAGGTCACCAGGATGATGATCAGCGCCATGGAGTTCAGGGCGGCACCCGCAAAGAGGTAGACCCCCCACATGGTGGAGAACCACTTGTAGTCCAGGGTCATCACCAGATCGATGACAACCAGGGTGTAGGCCACCACAAAGGGGAAGATGAAGCCGCAACTCCAGTAACGGCAACGCAGGAAATAGCGGATATCGCCGGTCTTATCATTCTGCAGTGACCAGGAGCGAATCGCGAAGGAGAGCGCTACGAAGATCGCGGCCATGAGAATCAGCCGGATGATGGACCAGTTGAAGTAGCCGAAGTACTTGTTGGCCAGCATGCCGTCGTACTCCTTCATGAGATGCTTCTTCACCGATTCTTCAGTCGGCACATGGGCCTGAACTTCGGCCAGAATGGCTTCGGCCTCTGCAATGCGGTCCTGCTGGATGCCCTGGTCGCTGACCAGTTCCAGTTTGGATAGCGTGTCTTTCTCTGCCTTGACCAGGGCCATGGCATTCTCTTCCAGCGTTTCCCAGTGTTCTACTTCCTCGGCCAGCTTGGTTTCCAGGTGCTTGCTGGCGTATTCCTTCATGCTCTCGACCTTGGTCGTCCATTCCCAGAGATCGCCGCGAACCTGGGGACAGAGGAAGGGAATCATAAGGATGAAAACCACGGGAATGATCCCCGCGAGGTTCTCCATCTGGCGACGAACCACGATCCCCCAACCGGAGTTGGTGGCGTGGTGAAGAATGGTCCAGAAGAGCCCGCCGACCCCGATGGTCAGTCCGAACATGACGGCGAAGAGGTATGAGTAGGAAGCCGAGTTGCTCATCAGGCTCTGCACCGCCTCTTCAGAGCCTTCTTCCTTGGATCCCGGCATGAACATGAACACCCACACGATGCCCAGGCAGACGATCCCGATGAGACCCAGGAGCATTTGCAGTCCTTTGACCTTGGCTGCGTCAATTTTCTCTCCGCCCTTAGGCAGATCTTTGACTGACTTGTGATCGCTCATGAATGATTGATGGGAAAAGTATCGCTAAAGGAGAAAAGGTTACTCGGTCGGCGGGGTGACCTTGAGAGAGTCTTCAAAGGCCTTCTTGATATCGGCCTTGGAGGTGTCGGCTTTCTGGCTGAGTTGCAGGGCGCGGACATACGCCGTGATGGCCCAGCGATCTTCCACCGGGATGTTGCCTCCGTAGGGGCCCATGAGACCGCCGTTACCGTGGGTAATGGTCCAGAAGATCTGTCCGTCGGGAAGGCCCAACGCACGGTCTCCCATCAGGTTGGCGTTCGGAGTGAGCTGACCTCCGGGCCAGTAGTTGGCAACCACCCCTTTTCCGTTCCCGGAGTCCCCGTGACAAATGGCGCAGTAGATCGCGAAACGTTCCTCACCACGATCGAGGAATTTCTCATCCACGGTGACCTCCGCCGGGAAGCCATCGCCGAAGACATTCCCGATCTGCCCCGTGCTCCAATAGTCATCGGAAGTGGCGAATCCATTGGTGACTTGTCCACCTTCGGAAACCGGCTTGTCCGGCAGTTCGAACCCAATCGGAACGGTTCCCGTGACCGGCAGGCGCGCCGCCTGGCCGTTGGCAAAGAAGTCACTGGATTTCTGATACTTCACTTTGTACTGGAAATCCATGTCCGGAAAGAGGAGCACCGGCCGGTTCTTGGACTTGGACTCGGGCAATCCCCACACGGCCACGAAGAGCATCGCGAAAAGGATGAATACTAGAAAAAACCAACGCATGTTCTTGTTCCCTTGGGTCCAGTCTTAGAGTTCTTCTTCGACAAGCTCGATTTGGCTCGCCCCGAGCGATTCCAAAAACTCACGAGTCCCTTCCCGGGCGAACTTGGGATCGCGGGCCTCAATGGAAATGATGAAGGCGTCATCGGAAAACTTAGTGAAGACCGGGGACGCAAAAAGCGGGTGGTGCAGCCGGGGCAGCTTGATGATGCCCAGCAGACCAAAGAGCACGGTGAATGCGGAAAACAACACCGTCAGCTCGAAGGTGATCGGGAAAAACGCGGGAATCGTGAACAAGCTGGCAGGCTTGTCCTGAACGATCGTCGGGTAGAGGATGGTCTGCGTGCCGAACTCGAGCGCCACTGCGGTGAGTGCACCGGTCAATCCTCCACAGAACACGAGGCGGGAAAGATAGGATGGACCCAGGCCCATGGCGGCATCCATGCCGTGGATTGGGAAAGGGCTGTGCACATCCCAGCGCTTGTAACCGCCGTCACGCACTTTCTTGGCCGCTTCGTAGATCGCGGATGCGCTCTCGAACTCCGCGACGTAGCCCCATGCTCGTTTTACTGGTTCAACTTGGCTCACCTTGGTTCCTGAAAGTTAGTGTTTGGGATGGTAGTGAGGATTGGATTGCGGCAGTACGCCCTTCACTTCACTGATGGCAATCATCGGCAGGAACCGGATGAAGAGCAGGAAGAGGAAGAGGAACAGCCCATGGGTGCCGATAAACATCCAGATCTCGACCCAGGTCGGTTTGTAGTAACCCCACTGACCAGGCAGGAAGTCCCGCGCCAGGGTGGTGACAATGATGACGAAACGTTCGTACCACATTCCCGCGTTCACCGCCATGCACACACACATCACCACGATGAGGTTCTTGCGGCACCAGGGGAACCAGAAGAGCTGGGGTGAAATGACGTTGCAGGTCATCATGGTGTAGTAGGCCCAGGCATAGGGACCGCTAAGGGCCCGCATGTGGAAGGCGTCCTGCTCGAACTTGTTGCCACCATACCAGGCGATGAACAGCTCCATGAGATAGGCGTAACCGACCATCGTTCCCGTCAGGAGGATGATCTTGGCCATGTTATCAATGTGCTTAGGCGTGAGGAGATCCTGCAGCCCGTAGATCGAGCGGGCCGGAATCATCAAGGTCAGCACCATGGCGAAACCGCCGAAAATAGCACCAGCCACAAAGTAGGGCGGGAAGATGGTGGTGTGCCAACCCGGCACCACGGAGGTGGCGAAGTCGAAGGACACCACGGAGTGCACGGACAACACCAGCGGCGTGGAAAGGGCAGCCAGGAGCAGGTAGCCCATTTCGTAGTGACGCCATTGACGGTTTCCACCGCGCCAACCGAGGGCGAAGGTGCCGTAGAGCGCCTTCTTCAGGCCCGGCTTACAACGGTCCCGAATGGTCGCGAGGTCCGGGATCAGGCCGATGTACCAGAAGATCACCGATACGGTGAAGTAGGTTCCCACCGCGAACACGTCCCACAGGAGCGGGCTCTTGAAGTTCTGCCAGATGGCGTTGGAGTTCGGCACGGGTGCCAGGAACCAAACCATCCAGAATCGTCCCACGTGGAAGCCCGGGTAAATGCCGGCGCAGACCACCGCGAACAGCGTCATGGCTTCCGCGGCCCGGTTCACCGAGGTTCGCCATTTCTGCCTTGTGAGGAAGAGAATGGCGGAAATCAAAGTTCCAGCGTGACCGATACCGATCCAGAACACGAAGTTGGTAATGGCCCAACCCCAGGCAACGGGTTGGTTGTTGCCCCAGATCCCCACACCCGTGGAGACCAGATAAACCAGCGTGAAGAGGAGAACGCCCACGAGCGTGCCCGTGAGGCAGATCATGATCCACCAGTAGAGCGGTTGTGGTTTCTCAATGATGCCGCAGATCCGGTTCGTGATCCATTTGTAATCACGGCCGTTGAGCACCAGGGGTTCGCGATCGACCCCACGCAAATCCTGTTGTGATATATCCGGGTTTGCCATGGCAGCTTAGTGCAGATCAGCGGTTGCCTGTCCGATGTATTCGGCGCCAGGCATCTTCGGGTTGGGATTGCGCACTTTGGCCAAATACAGGGTGCGTGGCCGTGTGCCGATGTATTTCAAAAGGGTGTAGGCGCGAGGATTGGTCGTCTGGATCTTGGTGACGTCGTCCTCCTCGTTCTTGAGGTTGCCAAAGACGATGGCGTTGGTCGGGCAGGCATCCTGGCATGCGGTGCGAACGGCGTTGGTTGGCACCTGCACGTCCTTGGAATCGCGAGCCTTGGACTTGGCTTCGATCTTGGCGGATTGAATGCGCTGCACGCAGTAGGTGCACTTCTCAATGACGCCTCGCATCCGGACGGTGACGTTCGGATTCTTCTGCATCATCAGAGACGTGGTGCCGAGACCCGCTTCTTCGGCCAGAGGGCCAAGACGCAGATCCGAGCGGCGGCGCTTGTTGTAGTCAAAGTAGTTGAACCGGCGTGCCTTATACGGGCAGTTGTTGGCGCAGTAACGCGTGCCGATACAACGGTTGTAGGTCATCGCGTTCAGACCGTCGGGCGTGTGCACCGTGGCGTTCACCGGGCAGACCGTTTCACAAGGTGCGGACTCGCACTGCACACAGGCGACAGGCTGCGTCAGCATCTCGACCTGGTCATCGTCCGGAATGTTCCGGCCGCGCTTGTTGATCCCTTTCTGACCCTTGTCGAGTCCCTTGTCCCGTGGGCTGGAGAAATAGCGGTCCATCCGGATCCAGTGCATTTCCCGGCCACGAATGACCTCCCACTTGCCGACCACAGGGATGTTGTTCTCCGCCTGGCAGGCAATGGTGCAGGCGCTGCAACCGATACAGGTGTTGAGGTCGATCGTCATGCCCCATTGGTGATCGGGGTCGACGAAGTTGAAATCGTCACGACGCAGTGGTTCGTCCTTCTCCGCTTCCTTCTCGGGATTGAAGTAGTCAGGGCCCTTGTAGAGCGAAATGTTCGGCGGGATGTGGGAATCCATGCCCTGATGCTGGGCGAACTCCGGATCGTGCTCGAACATCTCCTGAGTGCCCTCGCGGGCGATGGCGCGTCCTTCCATGCTCCAGTGAATCGCCGTGGCGGCCAGCGGATAGGTGCCGCCAGTCCGGGCGATCTTGGCGCCATTCAGAATCATGGGGGAAGTCGTTCCAGAAAGGAGCAGCGGATAGGCGTTGAAGCCGGTGTCTCCGCCTACGCGGCCCGCCATGGCCTCGTCGCCCTGACCGTATCCAAGCTCGATGCTGATTGAGTAATCGGCGTGACCTGGAATCCGGAACGAAGGCAGTTCCAGAGTGCGCTCACCCACGGTGATGCTGATCATCTGGCCGTCTTCACTGATCCCGAGCCGTTCCGCGGTCTTGATGCTCATGACGGCGGCGTTGTCCCAGGTCAGTTTGGTGATCGGGTCCGGAGCTTCCTGCAGCCAGCTGTTGTTGATGTAGCGACCATCCCAGACGTGTCCGCTGGGGGTGAGCGCCACTTCGTAGCTGGCGTCGTTCTCTGTGAAATAGGGATAGGGAGGGATCTCCACGTCGTCCAGCTTCGCAGCAGCGTTGCCGGCCGGCGCCTTGGTCAGGGCCGGGAAGGATGACCCGTTCAGGAAACCGTCGCGCAGGGTGAGGTTCCAGCTTTTCTCAAAGTCGCCCTGAGCCAGTCCTCTGAAGGTTTCGCGAACGGCTTCGTAAGACTTGGGAGCGGGCGCCTTGGGTTTGGGCATTCCAGGAACAAACTCGGGAGCAGGAGCAGGCGCCTCCAGCAGGGAAAGGAGCAGTTCCAACTCGGACACCGCACCAAAGAGGGAGGCGGGGTCGATCATCGGTTGAATCACCGAAAGCACGCCGCCTGCACTGTAGGCATCACCGAAGCTCTCCAGGTAATGGGCGCCCGGCACATGCCAGAGGCTGGCTGCCGCCGTGTGATTCCGGCGGAGACCCACATGGACGAGGTTTGCGACCTTCTCCAGTTTCTCGCGGAAATTAAGGTCCGCCGGAGCGTCGTAGGCGGGATCGCTGGGCGTGAGGGAAATGAGGACGTCGATCTGATTCTTGTCGATGGCCTCGGACAATTCCACAATGCCGGGAAGCGACTCACGATCGTGCTTGAAGAGCTCGATCGGCTTGCCTGCACCGATGCTGCCGAGCGCCTGATTCATCAGCGCGGCGAGGATGTGCACGGCCTCTGGTTGGCGGGAGCCAGCGACGACGAGGGACTTGCCCTTAGCCGCGGCAAGGTCCGCCGCACATTCGTTGATCCATTCTTGATTGAAGACCTCGGCACTGAACTTGCCCGTCAATTTGTCGGCCGCTGCGGCGAGAGCGCCGTTGCCGAGCGTTTGGCCAAGCTTGGCGGCGATCAAGGCGGTCACCTTGATTACCTGACTGGCGGGTGTGCGGAGCCGGTGATCGGCAGCACCGCCGGTGACGGTGAACGCGGGTTCCACCGCGTAAAGCCGAAGCATGTCGCCCTCGGGGTCGCGCCGCTTCGCCCAGCGAGCTTCAGGTTCGTCTCCCTGCGCATCCAGGCCAAGAATGTCGGCGTCCAGAGTCAGCACGCGATCTGCACGATCCAGGAAGGGAGTCGCGGAGACCCCAGCGCCCCAAAGCGTTTCTTCCGCCGCTTTGCGTCCCACGGAGAGGAGCGGCTCGTACTCGTAGAACTTCAGATTGGGATACTTCTGCTTGAGCTGCTTGAGCACTCGTGCCCGGGTCGGGGAGGTGCTGGCACCGAGCAGAATGGCGCACTTGCCGCCGTCTCCTTCGCGGAACTTGGCGAGAAACTCCGTCTCAAACGCTTCCGCGGAACTCTTCTCGCCTTCGAAGAGGTATCCGTTCGAGCGATCCGGATCGTAGAGATCGAGAATCGAGGCCTGGATGAAATGATCGGAGCCACCCGTGAAGTCAGGATGAAGGCGATTGCCGTCTACCTTGGTAGGGCGGTGCTCATGGGTGGTCACCACCAGGGGCACGCAGCCGCCGGGACGCGGAAAGGCAGTGGCATAAAGCAGGGGTTTGCCGGGAACCACCCACTCGACGTGTTCGTTGTAGGGAACAATGAAGGATTCCGGACGTCGGCAGCCAGCCAGGCCCAAGCCTGCGAATGCTGCGGAAGCGCCCATGATCTTCATGAAATTCCGGCGCGATTCCTCGTCCGGTTGTTCGGCCAGTTCTGCCGCGCCGCTGGGGAACTCACGCTCCAGCCACTCCCGATATTGTGGAGTGTCTTCCAGTTCCTCATAACCGCGCCAGTATTCCCGATCGGTTCCGACCGGTTCACGCTCTGGGTGTTGCCACTTTCGTTTCATTCCAGGATGCTGCGGTGTTAAGGCCTAGCGGTGGCAGGCGGTGCAATGTTCATGGTGCTGAATGCCCCGCATTTCTTCCAATTGGGTGCCAACTTCCTTCTGGGTTAGCGGGCCGGACATATCGAATGCCTTGCTGGCCCATGCTTCTTCCATGAGTTGCTCAGGCGTCTTGTCGGAGTGCGCGGCAAGGTAGGCGTAAAAATCTTCCCGTTTCATGTCCTCGGGTTTCCAGTCCAGATTGGTGATCTGGTCGAGAGGACGCAGGTGCTGGGCGGGGTTGCGGTGGCAGTCCAGGCACCATCCCATGGTCTGGGTTTCATGGTGATAGACCACTTCCATCTCGTTGATGTTGCCGTGGCAACTCACGCAGCTCACGCCGCGGTTCACATGAACCTGGTGGTTGAAGTAGGCGTAATCGGCGAGTTGATGGACGCGGACCCATTTGATGGGCTCTCCGGTGTAACCTTCGTAGCCGGTGTCCATCGCTTCCCGAAGGCGGACCAGCTTCTCACTGTCCTTCTTCACAAACTGGTGACAGTTCCAGCAGGTCTGAGCCGTGGGAACGTTGGCGTGTGTCGATTCCTCAACGAAGCTGTGACAGTAGCGGCAGTCCATCCCCAGCTGACCGACGTGCAGAGCGTGGTCGTAAGGGATTGGCTGGTCGGGCTGGTAACCCACCTTGCTGTAGCGGTTCGTCCAGTAGTTGGCGATTGCCACTGTGGCGCCCACTAGCAGCACAAGAAATGCGAGTGCCAACTTGAGTGGCAACACATTGGTCCAGCGTGGAAAGAATACACCCATAAGATCGGCCTACGTATATCGCTTGTGAAAAATTTCACAAGGGATTATCTGCGATTTTGTAATTGGTTACGAGTCCCCGGTCAGCCCTGATACGAACTGGCAAGTAAGAGGGCTGATCTTAGGAAGCCTTGGTGAGAGCGCAAGTGGAAAAGCACAGACCTTGCGACTCAATGAATTCGCTGCCGAAAGTTCAAGGGCCAGGATCGGGGAGAAAAGCGGAGCGGTTTCTAGCCTTTGCCCAGATTTTTCTGCGTGGTGGGCAGGTAGCGGTAGTAGACCTCCAGCATGAGGGTGCACAGGCAGGTCTTGTAAATGACGATGTCCCTGGGGTTCTTGGGGCCGTGCCCTTCAGGCGCCTTGGCAAAGGACCCGTCCGAGATCTGCGCTTCCAGGATCCGTGGCATGGCGAAATCATTCCATTCCTTCCAGCGGTCTCCGCCGTCCAGGAAATAGGCCTGCATGGTGTAGTACCAATCGTAGATATTCAGGCTCCCTTTCCCGAGCCGGTTCTTGGCGAGCCAGTCAAAGGCCTGCTCGGATTCCTTGGAGTCCTCCATCTTCCACATCTCAAAGGTCAGAGCGCCCACGCCTCCAAGACCAGGACGGGGTTGGGGGCTGCCTTTTTCGTTCCGGTCTCTCAGAGGCCGGTAGGAGAATCCGCCATCCTTGGATTGGGCATACTTGAAGTACTCGATGCCCTTGTCGAGGGCCCGCTCCAGTCCTCCGATCGATTCTCCGGTGTTGTAGGCAGCTTTCAACGCCTGGAACTGCCAACCGCTCACGGAGCTGTCTGGATCCTGTTTCGAGAGATCGTAGTTATAGTCCCAACCTCCATTTCTGCGGATCTGACCGTCGATGACCACCTTGACGCCATCTCTCATGACGGACTCCAGCCGCGGGATGCGTTTGGCGTCTCCGGTTGCCTTCGTCATCGTGTAGATCTCGGCAAGCGCATAGGTGGCGATGGCATTTTCGTAAGCCCTCCGATTGCTGTTGGGGGAGTGGATGGACCCGGAATTGGAACTGCGGCCCCGCTCCAGGAGGTAGAGGGTCGCGTTCACGACAGCGGAGCCGTATTCCAGCGAGTCAGGCGTTTCGCAGTGGCCCAGAAAAGCGAGGATGGAGAGCCCGGTCATGGCAACGGGGTATTCCACGCCAAAGGAGCCGTTCTCGTTCTGATTCTCTTTCAGGAAGGTGAGAGCCCGCCGCACTGCTGCTTCGCACTTGGCGCTGGCTCCGCTTTCCGTAAGCCGGGCCATGCGTTGGCCCATGCTGCAGCGGCCCGCCATGGAAGGAGGGATATTCCCCATGCCAGCGCCACCACCTCCGTCGGCAAAGGACATGCCAAAGTCCATGCCTGCCTCCGAGCTCAGGCCCATCATGTTGGAAATACTGGCGGTAGCCACGTCCGTCTCCGATTCCACCCGGGCCGCGGACGCATAGATCTCGGGCGGTTGGGGAGTGGGGATATTCA
Organism: Verrucomicrobiales bacterium; assembly: GCA_041984905.1. Taxonomy (GTDB): domain Bacteria; phylum Verrucomicrobiota; class Verrucomicrobiia; order Verrucomicrobiales; family DEV007; genus JBHIXE01. Next base: position 17,129 of record JBHIXE010000077.1, read on the forward strand.
GCACCACCAATCCCAGGGCGGCGAGAACCACAAGGTGCGCAATCACGGCTATCGCGATCGCGGACACCTGCGAACTGGCGCGCTTGACCTCTTGGACTTCTGGCTTGGCGGCGGTGCCGAGGGTGGTCGACATGGCGGCAACAGCGCTTGCCTGTCGACCCACGATCAGGGACATGGGGTCATCCGCG
>JBHIXE010000078.1:0-17268 GCA_041984905.1 Verrucomicrobiales bacterium
ACACCTTGAGATGGAACATGCGCGTCGTGTCCGGCACCCATTTCGCGGCCGTGATGAAGAAAGTCCGCTCTGTCTCGTTCTCGGTGATCATGAGACCGTTCAGCCCGATGTTGTCGATATAAAGCCCATGAGGGAAATTCCGGCCCGCGTCTTCCTTTCCGAAGGAGGCACGCCCGTCATAACCGTTTCTCTTGATCTCCACCCGCCCCGTGATGGTTTCGCCCGGCTCGATGACAAACTCCACTGGTTTGCTTGGTTCCGCTTTCCCCTCAGAGGGATGAATCTCCACGTAGAGCTTGGGTGCTTCCACCAGTTCGATCTTCCCAAGAGTCCCGACCTCTCTCCGGATCGTTTCTCCCCGGATCTCCGCCGTTGCGATCAACTTGGAAGCCTTGGCGTTCTCCTCGGTCAATGCCGGAGCATCTGGAGCGGCATAGACCACGCCCTGAGCCATATCCTGTCCCGCTTCAATGATGATCGGAGAACTGGCGCCAAAGCCTGGCGGCAACCCCTCGATCTCGACCTTGATCTCTCCCTCAAAGCCGTCAACGCGATCGACCTTTAAGACAAACTCCTGGCCGCTCCCGATTGCGACCTTGGGATTCATCTGCTCGACCTTGATCTTGTAGTCGGGGGCACTGGGCCGAATGGTCAGGTCATACTTGTAGTCCTGTCCCCCAAAGCCTCGCACATCCCGGATCAAGGCCACGTACTCGGCGTCTGACGGAGCCGTAAAGAGAAGGTAGGAGTCCGCTCCCCAACGCCGCATGGGCTCATCATCGTTCTCATAGTACGTCTGGAAGGTTGGGAGCCCGTTAGGCTTGGGGTCCGAGCCAGGTGGCAAGGGCCGCACAATATAACCAGGCTCACCCAGTGGATGCGCGAGGGCCGTGGTGCCAAAGTAGGTATAGCGATTGCCGAAGCCGGGATAGAGCTTGAAGCCTGAATCAGGCCCCCGTGGATAGAGCCAGAACTTCACCACTTCACCATTGAAGTAGAAGTATTCGTTGATCTCCATCTCCTCCCAATTGTGAAGCCGCAGCCCATCACTGGTATCCGAATCGATCCCCCGGAAGTTGATCCAGGAATCCCGCACCGCCTGAAGCAAGGCCCACTCGACCGGTTCTCCTGAGGCGTCCAGGATTTCGATTTTGGAATCCAGCGACGATTTCTGCCGAGCCGCATTGACTTCTACCACCCACTCTTCCCCTGCCTTGGCCGCAAACCGATAGAGGTCCGCGTCCCCTTCCTGACCAATCACCCCCGAGATCTTCGCCGGCACCATGATGGCCTCGATCTCACCGACCTTGTTGTTAGGCTCAGCTTCCAAAATCTCCTGAATCTTTGCCGCATCAGCCACGGCCTTGCCGGATTGCCATTGTCCTTTTGCCTCCTCTTCTTCTTTCACCGAGAGTGAGTAACGCTCCATGCTGCCATCCATCCGGGTCACCAGCAGTTCCTCGGCGCCGGGGCAGATATCCAGCATGCTGACCACGTCCGGCTGGACCGGATAACTGCTGCGCTGTTGCAGATCCGGTAAGGACCAGAACTTCAACGCTTTGTCATCTGCGGTGGAGACAAGATGCTTGCCATCAGGGGTCGCCACCAGGCGCACCACGGTGCCTTCGTGAGCGAACCGGGAGCGAATCAAGGGATTGATCTTCGGCGTGGTCGTCGAAACGAAGCGCCACATGCGGATGCGGTTGTCCGCTCCTCCCGCCAGGACATACTTTCCATCCGGCGTGAAGGTAACGGTGTACTGCTCTCCTTCCGGCTGGTGAAGGGTATCCAGACGTTTGCCGGATTCCACGTTCCAAAGCTTTACGGTTTCATCGGCGCTCGCACTCGCAAGCACGGATCCATCCGGACTGAAAGCCAGATCAAAGATGGCGCCGTTGTGGACCTCGATTACATGGAGCGCCTTGCCGCTCGCCGTGTCCCAGATGCGGATGCGGCGGTCGTACCCTGCTGTGGCGATCCGGGTTCCGTCCGGGGAAAACTCCGCATCGTAGAGCACATCGCGATGGCTTCCATATTCCCGCAGCTTCTCGCCAGAAGCCACATCCCAAAGGACGGCCACGCCGTTGGCTCCCGTGACTCCGGTGGCCGCCAGCAATTGCTTTCCATCAGGGGAGAAATGCACCGCGTTCACCTTGCCCGGATGCCCTGTGAAGGTGCGCAGGACGTTGCCGGTTTCCCCATCCTGAAGGATCACCACGCTGAATTCCGCGGTCGCAAGTGTCTTGCCATCCGGCGAATAGGCAGCGCCCGTGATAGGGCCATTCGTCTGCCGTTCCGAAGGTGCCGCCACACCAAACGTCACCAGAAGTAAGAGGCAAATCAGGGGTCTCATATTCGGGGAGGGATCTAGTGTTGGAAGAGAAATTCGCGGCTGGTCATGAGGGACCAGAACAAGTCTTCAACGACCTCTCTCCGTTCCTCCGGCTTCGCCTGCTGGAACACCGCCGTGAACGCAGCGTGTTCCCGATCCGTGGGGAAACGGGAGAGAGTCAGCAGATAAGCTTCTTCGATGAGTTTGGCATCGCTGAGGGCGAGCAACTCCGTGACCCGGCTCTCCTTCATGCTCAGCTTCTCATTCACCGTGTCACCATTGGCAAGGTGCAACACTTGGACCATGCTGGGCTGGTTGGAGCGCTCACAATCGCAGGTGATGGCTCGTTCATTCCGGCCAAAGGTCTTCAGGAAATAGGATTCCACCGCGGAGTCATAGAGTTCCATGGCGCGCGTCCCCTTCTTGTAGAAGTCCGTCTTCTGCACGTCCCCACCCGGGAACAGCACCTGCGTAAACTCTGTGGGAACCTGAGTCACGTCCACCACTGCATCATGAAGCACTTCAGCCATCAACCGGCGTGGGTAGTAGCGAGAATAGAAGCGCTTCTCCTCCTCATTTTCGGGCAAGGGCTTACTGCTGCGCTGGTAGGTTTCCGATTGCAGGATGGCCCGCATCAAGGCTTTCAAATCATAGTCATGATTCACCAGGTAATCGGCCAGTTGTTGCAGCAACGCCTCGTTGCTGGCGGGATTTGACACTCGTAGATCGTCCACTGATTCCACCAGGCCCACCCCCATGAAGTTGGCCCAGACGCGGTTCGTGATAGAACGGCTGAAGTAAGGATTGTCAGGTGATGTGAGCCACTCTGCCAGCTCAACTCGCCGATCTCCGGCCGCTTCAAAAGCCAACGCTTCCCCATCCAATGGAGCCGGTTGCTGGGGCTTACCCGTCGTTGGCTGAATCAACTCCCCACGATCCACGACATACAGCGTACGGACTCCGTCCCCATTCCGTCCGCCGCCGCCCCAGCCTTTAGCACGGACGCGCGAGAACAGGTTCGCAAAGGCGTAGTACTGGTCGTTCGTCCATTTCTCCAGCGGATGGTTGTGGCACTTGGCGCAATTGATGGAGAGGCTCATGAACGCCTGGCTCACGTTCTCCGCCATCGTTTCCGGATCCTGATGCACGGCAAAGAAGTTGGTCGCGCCATTCTCCAGGCTGCCGCCTTTGGAGGTCACGATCTGCCTCACGAACGCATCCCAGGGCGTGTTCTCCGCCACGCGTTCTCGAATCCAGGTGTAGTAGGCCTTCACGGCTTCCGGGCGCAGCAAATGCCCATTCACCAGGAGCACATCACTCCACTTGTAGGTCCAGTAGTCGACGAATTCCTCTCTGCCCAGCAACTCCTCAATCACCCGGTCTCGTTTCCCAGGAGATTCATCCGCCAGGAAGGAGCGAACCTCTTCCGGAGTCGGGATCACGCCGATCGTGTCCAGATGGGCGCGACGCAGGAACTCCGCGTCGTCCGATCGCGGAGAAGGCGCCAGGTTCAGCCGGTGCAGTTGGCGCAGGGTTTCCTCATCGATGAAATTGCGGCGGGGCGCTTCGGCGAAAACAGCTTCATCGATCCCATGCTGATAGGGCGCGGTGACACGAGCCATCACCAGGCGACTGGAGAACCAGACCGTGATCGCCCCTTCGCCATAACCGACCACATCTACCTGACCTGTTTCGTTCACGCTGGCGACCGCTTCGTTTGCGGAGCTGAAGCGCACCCATTGCGTGACGTCTTCCACACGGCCATCCGTGTACTGCGCCTGCACGATGAGTTGCTGGCTCTTCCCAGGTTCCAGAGTCGAGACTTCCGGATACACATGAAGCGAATCCAACTCCGGATCCTCATCTGAGGGAGGCGTGGCCCCATTGGCAATCCATTCCTCGATGATCCGGTAGTCGCGGCCCTTTGGGTCCAGCAGTTCTCCGCCCTGGTGCTTGACCATAGCTGAGGGTTTGGTGAGGACGAGGCTGGCTTCCGGTGCGGCGAATTCCACGCGACGACCCAAGGCCTCTCGAGTCAAAGTGTGGTAGTCGGCGGATGGATCATAGCCAAACAGGGAAAGGCGAAACCCTCCCTTCCCTGCCAAGGCACCGTGACAGGCGCCCGTGTTGCAGCCGGCCTTCGCCATGACTGGCAGCACGTGGTTGCGGAAGTTCCAATCCCAGTCCTCGCCAATCCCTTGGACAATGACCATCACTTCCGCGGATTGTCCTTCGGCACTTACGGTAAGCTTGGTAGCGCCATTGCCTTTGGCGATTACGTATCCATCCTCAATATCCGCGACACCGTTGTCGGCAATCTTGTAGACGGGATTGTGAGCTTCCCCACGACTCTCCCCATCGACTAGATTGACCGAAAGCAGGCGCTGACGCGCTTCCGGCCCTGATAAGGTAATGTCCCCTGGCAGGATCGCCAACTCGGCGCGAGCCATGCCCAACAAAAGGGCCCACCAAAGAAAGATCTGAATCCTTTTCATCTCGCTTAGCCGAAGAGTTCGAGGATGGGTTTCTTGCCGAAGTCGACTAGCGGGAAGGGTCGGCCCGCAGGCCCTGGCAAATGCGATTCCGGATCCAGCCCGAGACTGTGGAAGATGGTGGCCACGATATCGCCGGGATCGACAGGACGCTCCGCAGGTGTTCCGCCGATGGGATCGCTGGCCCCCACGACCTGGCCGCCCTGCACGCCACCGCCCGCAAACGAGACGGTGAAACACTGCGGCCAGTGATCCCGTCCGCCAGCGGGATTGACTCTTGGCGTACGGCCAAACTCACAGAGCCCCGCGACCATGGTGTCTCCCAGCAGCCCACGCTGTTCCAGGTCTTCCAGCATCGCGGTGTAGGCCTGATCGTAAAGCGGCGCCACGATGTTCTTCATCCCTTCAATGGAGGTGAAAGGCTTGGAGCCGTGGATATCCCAGGTGATCTCGTTGAAGACCGTGAGGAAGGTGTTGATGGTGACAAACCGCACCCCGGCTTCCACCAGTCGAACCGCCAACAGGCAGCATTGGCCAAAACGGTTCATCCCGTAGCGCTCCCGCACATACATGGGTTCCCGTGACAAGTCGAAAGCCTCTCTCGCTTGAGGGCTGGTCATCATGCGGAAAGCCGAGTGGAAGTTTTCGTCCATGAGCCGGGCATCTTCGCTCGCCTCAAAGTCTTTCACCGTGGCTTCGACGATGTCCCGCATCTTGCGGCGTCGATCGAGTCGCGCTCCTCCAAACTGATCTGGAGGCAAGAGGTCGGGAACCTTGAAGTTCGCCTGAGAAGGATCCGCCATCAGCGCAAAGGGATCGTGCGCCTTCCCCAGGAATCCACCCGCCTGTCCGTTGGGAAGATTGCCACCTCCCCGTCCCATGAGTTCCGGGAGAACGACAAAGGGCGGCAAATCCGTCTTCCGCCCCATCAGGTAACTCGTCACGGCGCCGGCGTGCGGCGTATGCACCCCGCCCGTGAAGCGGCGCCCCGTCTGCATCATCTGCCAGCCCGCATCGTGCACTGCGGCCCCTTCATGGTGGCAGGACCGCACCAGCGAGAACTTGTCTGCGGCCTTGGCGTGCAGCGGCAGAATTTCGGAGATATCGATCTCCGGCGACTTCGTGCGGATCGGCTTGAACGGTCCCCGGATCTCCGAAGGTGCATCGGGCTTCATATCCCAGAGGTCGATGTGACTCGGACCACCCAGGTTGAAGATCATGATGCAGGACCGTTCGTCATGCCCGGGCTTCACGCCCATCGCCTGCTTGGCGGCGAGAAACTGAGGAAGAGAGAGGCCCGCCGCTCCCAATGCCCCAACTTGGAGAAACTCGCGCCTTTTGAGCCGTGATCCACAAAGCCGGGGAGGCGTATCGGAAAGGAAGTCGAACATAAGCGAATGGGGTTCTGGTTCTTCTCATCATCACGGTGGCCCGGGAAGGAATCTTGTATGGACTTCAGAATTTTTGGTATGAATCAATCATGACTCCCGATGCCGCCGCCAGGTTTCAGGCCGAATTCTTTGGCCGGTGTCCCGGCGTGGAATCGCTCATCTCCGTGATGGAAACCGTGCCGTCGGGGTATCTCTTCGTAAAAGACCGCCAGTGCCGCTATGTCCGGGCGAATGTTCCCGCCTTCAGTACCTACGGTTTGAAGGACGAGGCGGGACTGATTGGCCGGCGCAACCAGGACTTCTTCCCTTCTCTGCTTGCGAAGGCTTACGAGTCCGAAGACGAACGGGTCATGCGCTCCGGGAAACCCGTTATTGGGGAAATATGGCTCGTACCCAACATCTTCGGCACCCCACGATGGTATAACTCAAGCAAATCCCCCATTTTCGACACCTCTCGGGAGGTCATCGGCCTGGTCGGTCTGATGCATCCCATCACCACGCCCGACGATCAGCGCACCCACTTCCAGGAACTGCAGCGCGTCATGGAGTTCATCGACGGCAACTTTCTGGATGAAATCACCGTCGAACGTCTCGCGGAGATTGCCGGAATTTCCGTGCCGCATTTCAATCGGCGTTTCCGCCAACTGCTGCGGCTCTCCCCCATGGAATACGTACATTCCCTTCGCATCCAGGAAGCGCAGCGGCTCTTGGCAACCACGGATCAACCCATCGCGGAGATTGCCCTCTCCACGGGACACTATGATCAGAGCCACTTCACCAAGCGATTCCGTGCCGCATTGGGCATGACTCCGCTCGCTTATCGGAAGCGTTACCGGCGCTGACACCTAGAATTGGATCTGCAGATCCGGCCGCTTCGACTTCAGATCTTTGAGGGCCTCCGCAGCAATGGGGTTGTCTTTCAGACTCAACACCGTCTCTTGAGGCAAAGAGTAGAGGCTCTCAGGGATTTCAGACAGGTTGTTGAAATCCAGGTTCAGCCAGTTCAACGCAGGAAGTCCACTCCAATCTCCCGTGATGGAGGCAATGTGATTGTTTGCCAAATGCAGGCTAGTGAGGTGCTCCATCTGCAGCCCGGCAGCGTCCAACGCTTCAAGGTGGTTGCCCGTCAGGTCGAGAATGCGCAAGGTCGCCGAACTTCCACTCACCTCCTCAATCGCATTGGAGGACAGATGCAGCTTCTGCAGGTTCGGCATCCCCATTACCGCCGATGGGAAGCTTGTCAGCCGATTGTCGGACAGATCCAAGAGCGTGGCATTCTCAAAAGCTGCAATCGATTCGGGCACTTCCGAAATCCGATTCGTTCCCAGCCTGATACTGGAGGCCGTCTTCTGGTTCAGCACGGACTTCGGGATTCTCTCGAGGAGATTCCGCGAAAGACTGATCGACTGGATCTTGGGAGGATAGGTGAAGTCCTCGGGAAGATCCTTCAACAGATTGTCCTCCAAACTCAACGCCTGGAGGGGAAGCGTTCCCAGCTCCACCGGAATCGCGGTCAATTGATTCTGTTTCAGGACGAGACGTTGCAGATTGACCAAGCGAGAAACGTCACCTGGCAGGGCCTCAAGCCGATTGTTGGCAGCGGAAAGATAGACCAGGTCCTCCATATCCCACACGCCCTCTGGCATCTCTTCCAGCATCGAGTCCCGGAGTTCCAGGAGTCCTGGACCTATCAGGTAGTTCTCGAGCGGAGGTTCAAACGGTCGGGCGGGATCGGTTTCCTCGAAGGTCTCTCGGTGCCGGGTCGGCCCACCCCTCCTACGATCCAGCCAATCCCAAAAGCTCACGGAGAGGCGCACCTTCTCCAGACCCTCAATCTTCCGGGTGCCTGGCTCAAATTTGACGACCGCTTCGCTGGTTTGGGCGGGCTGATCCCCCTGCGACGCAAAGACCAGGGTGATTTTCACGCCCTCCTCCAATTCTTCCCAGTAACCCAGGGTGCCTTGGGCGGTGGCCGCATAAAGGCAGGCTCCCTCCGGCCACAAGATGAGAGCGATGTTGCTGCCATCCGTGCCTTCCACTGCCCACGCCCCAGCGACCTCCGAGTCAGGTGTCTTGGGCCCGATTTTCTCGAGAAATGGATGGGACCCATCAGGAAAAAGCCGCAACAAGCCCGCCACATCGTGGTTCCGAACCGCCTCATCTACCGGAGACTCCCCACCGGCACCCTTCGCATCGGGCTTGGCTCCTGCCTCTAAAAGCAAGCCCATGGCGTCCCACTGCGCTTGAGGACTCATGGCCGCCACCAAGGGATGCGGCGCTCCTTCGTGAACCGGATTCGGATTCGCGCCGTAATCAAAGAGAAGCTCTCGAGCAATGGCTTCTCCGGCTTCCGGTCTTGCGAGAAAGCTAGAGGTGAGCATCTGTTGCAGCGCCACTGCATCGTCAGGAATCTTCAGCCCCTCCCTCTTCAACAACTCCCATTGTTCCAGATCTTGAATCGAACCAATGCATGGCGCGCCCAATGGGATCTTGTGTTTCCGGAACACGTCCAGCATTTCCTGACTGCACTCATGTTCCTCTAATGACACACCCACGAGGTCTTGCGCGAATGAGCCAATGACTTCGGGCGCGGAGAAGTCTGGCCTGACGCCTTGCTCCAAGAGTCGATCCACTTCCTCAATCACCCCTGCCCTGACCGCAGCGATCAATTGTCGCTCTGGAGTGTTTGGATTTCGGAGAATCTCAACCGAGAATTCATCGTTCGGATCCAACAGCGCGATGAACTTCGTGAGACCAGCATTGTAGGCCTCATCGATAGCGCCACCAATTCTTCCATCTTGAGGAAGCGGCACGCCCCGTTCGATCGCCAGGCGGGCGAGTTCCATCAAACGATCCTCATCATAGGGGTGCCAGCCCGCACTACGAACGATGGTGAGAAACAACGGTTCGATCATGAGTAACGACGAGCCAGACTCCAAGATGGGTGAAGGTTCCAGACGGCCCAGCACCCCTTCAGCTTTCTCATATTCACGAGCCCGGATCAGGTCCGCCAACACCGTTTCAGCGTGGGGAGACTGCACGATGAGAGCCTCAAGAAATCGATCGTCGTCCGCCTTCACCGCTCCATGAATCAAGTCCAGGCGAGCTCGCCGGATGTAGGCCAGGTCAGGCTGAGTTCCAAGGAGAACCTCAAACACCTCATAGTGCCCCCCGAGAATCGCCTCCAAGAGCGCGTTCCACGGTCGCTCATCGCGGGGATTGGTCACGATCTGGTCTGGCCTGGCCCCATGGCTCAAGCATTCCTGGACCAGTGCGGTGTCTCCATCCGAGGCGGCCTGAATCAGTAAACGGTCCCAACTTTCCGCCCAGAGAGAACTGCAGCAGGCGGTGGTGAGCGCCACCATCAGGGGGATTGATCTGCAACGCATTCCGGCATCCTACTTCAAAGCCTTGGACCTTGTCATGAGAACAGTTGCCGAAGGGCATCACGAACGATCTATCTCAAAGGATAAGGGCGGGTTCGCCGCAGCGCGAGTCCGGTCGCAGATGGAGGCGTTCGCGAATTGGGTCTCGGGAATCTCATCGGACAAGGTGACCCCATAGTCTTCGTGGATATGGCCGAATACATGAAGCCGGGGGCGCACCTTTCTTACCCGTTCCAAGAGTTCCAGACATCCCGCCTTTCGAACACCGACTCCAGAGCGTGGCAGGACCTTATCGCCGTGACCATAGGGTGGCCCGTGAGTGACCAGTATATCTGTATTCAGCGGTATCTTGGCCCACTCCGCCCTGAGCTCTCTCCCTCGTTCCAGCATGAAATGCCAGTCGTTGAATCTGGGCGTGTAGGGGGAGCCATAGAGGTGTAACCCAGCTGCCTGGATTCCCTCTGAAATCAGCAGCTTCACCCCATGTTCCGCGAACATGCCCCGGCATTCGCCAGGACGTTCCTCCACCGCCCGGTCATGGTTGCCCGGGATCACGACCTTGTGTGAGTGAGGAAAGGACCCGAACCAGGCGGCAAAATCCGCGACCTCTGGCAACTTTCCCTTCGAGCAGAAATCTCCCGCATGAATCAGAAGATCCCCTGGAGGAACCTGATGCTGCATCTTGTGATGTTTCCCGTGGGTATCACTCAGAACCACAATGGACACACTGGTTTCGGCTGGCATAGCTGGGGCGAGAACTCGAATCCTGTCACTGTCTTCATTCTCCCAAAAGCTCCGCTCGTCGAGGATTTTGAGACAGGACTCCCCACCGACCGGAAACAGGTCGTGGACGTGGCACGGGCTTTGCTGCCTCCGGCCCACTCGGACCGCCACGCACTGGCAGACCTAGCTCGCCCATGAAGTCTCGTTTCCTCTCTCGATCGAAGAGCCACGTTAGTCCCTTCAAACATCCGCCAGGGAAAACGGGGCCACCACCAGCCGTGAACCTGGCCTTGCTGGGCCCTTCCGGTTCCGGCAAGGGAACGCACGTCTCAACTCTCGGGCAGATCACCGCTGGAGCGACGATGGGTGCGGGCGATCTCTTGCGCAGCCATCTCCGGAATCAGACCGCTTTGGGACAACGAGCCCGCAACTACATGGAAGCCTCCGAGATGGTGCCCGACGATTTGGTGGAAGCCATGATGGAAGATTGGATCCAATCCCAGGAAATGGGCAAGAGCCTGATCTTTGATGGGTTTCCCCGCACGGTTTACCAGGCGCGTTTTCTCGATCGAATCCTGCGGGATCGAGGCGGACTCCTGGATGCGGCCATCTATTTTCAGATCCCCGATGAAGTGGTCATCGAGCGACTGAGCGGTCGGTTGAACTGCCTGGAGTGCGGCCGCGTCTATCACCAGCGCAGCAATCCGCCGCGCCGCAAAGGCAAGTGCGATCAATGCCGCAGACCCCTGACGAAGCGAGAAGACGACACACCCGAGTTGATCGCCAAGCGCCTCCATGTCTTCCATCGCGAGATTGGCCCTGTTCTCTCTTATTACCATCGTACGGGCAGACTCAAATCCGTCCCGGCGGATCAAGGCATTCTCGAAGTTGGTGGAAGCGTGGCCCAAATTGCCCACACCGTGAGCTACCTCGCGCAGTTTCGCCCTCCCCCGAAAGTCTTGGAACATCTGGATGTTTCCGTCGGCCAGGCGCCACGAGCGGATGCCGAGCGCTTCCCTCAGTTGGATCTGGTCTTGCTGGGCGGTCCTGGTTCCGGCAAAGGCACCCAGGCAGAGCAACTATGCAAACAGCTCCAACTTCCTCACATCGCCACTGGCGATCTATTCCGCGAGAATCTGCGACAGGAAACGGATCTGGGTAAACTCGCCAAGACTTACATGGACCGAGGAGAACTGGTTCCTGATGAGGTCACGGAGTCCATGGTCCAGGAACGCTTGTCCCGCGACGATACCACGCGCGGCTTCGTGCTCGACGGGTTTCCCCGGTCCCTCGCCCAGGCGGAAAGCCTCACGGAGATGCTGGACGGATTGCATCGCAGGATCTCCGCTGTGATCAACATCGACGTTTCCGACGAAACCATCATCGGCCGGCTCTCTGGACGCCTGATCTGCCGAGAATGCCAGGCCCCTTTCCACCTCCAATTCAAGCCCCCTCAGTTGCAGGGCAAGTGCGACCATTGCCAGGGTGAGCTCTATCAGCGTGACGACGACAATCCAGAGACCGTGACTTCCCGGCTCAAAGTGTTCCACGCTCAGACCGAGCCTCTCATCGATTACTACCAGGCCGCGGACCTCGTCCTGAGTGTGGCAGGTGAAGACGCAGCGGATGCAGTTCATCGGGCCGTCATGGAAGCGGTGAAGCCCCTCACAGTCTGAGGATCCTCACCACCAATTTCGATCTCGTTTAAATAGCAGAACTCGTAGCTCCGTCTCTATGGGGGCCAACCAAGTGTGGGCCCTTCCATGAGCACTCTAAGGATCATCGGCGACGTTCACGGTCAGATCACAGCGGAGGACCTCTCTCTGCGAGTCGCCCAACCCTATCTCGACTTGATTGCGGAGGCGGAGACTTCCATCCAAATCGGCGATATGGGAGACAAGCAGACCTATGACGAACTCCGCGCCTCGGTCGATCCTGGCAAGCACCGATTCTTTCCCGGTAATCACGATCATTTCCCCCATCTTCCGCCCCATTGTCTGGGCGATTTTGGAACGGTGACTCATGGGAACCTCCAGCTCTTCTTCCTTCGCGGAGCCGCCTCCTTCGATAAGGAACGCCTCATTGCACTTGGAGAGGAGCTCGGCGCCCAACTCTGGTTTGAGGAGGAAGAGTTGGACGAAGCCCAAATGGCGGCAGCCGAAAGGGACTATGTGGAGACGCAACCCGCCATTGTCCTCACCCACGACGCTCCCTCTCGGATTGCCGAACTTGCCTGGAGCCACGCCATGAAGCAGGGGCCGCCCCGACCCGGAGGCCGCTTTCTCCCCTCGCGCACCAACCAGTTCCTAACGCGACTCTGGGAACAGCATGCGCCAAAGTTGTGGTTCTTCGGTCATCATCACCGCGACTGGATGGGATCTTCCGATGGAACCCAGTTCATCTGCCTGGGCGAGTTGTCGTATCTGGATCTCGATAGCGACGGCCACGTCATCCAACCCTAGCGAGCAGGCTCCTCACGCACTCTTGCGCACCTTAGCCAGTTGTTCCTTGAAAGCTTCGCCGGCGCTGTTCTGCTCAAACTTCACGGCGTGGTCTTCGCTGGTGCGGCGAGATCTTGCGATCCAACGGCTCAAGGCGGTTTCCGCCAGCAGGAAGAAGAGCGCTCCCACCGCCAGCTGTTTCCACAGCTCTTCTCCATAGGAACCGCCCGACAGAATCTGCACCACATCTTCCGGCGTTTCCGGCATGACCAGCCCCACGTAGCTCGCCAGGAACTCCCGCTCCTTGGGCGTTAGAGGTTCGAGCCGGCTTTCCGCCGGGTCACGACGTACGGTGAACGGAATGGCATCTCCACCCTCGCCCAGCAAATCGCCAAACTTAGCACGCTCCTCATCCGGCACGTGAATCTTGTAAGTGCCCGCGGAAACATCCCCCTGGATCTTGGCCATGGCTCCTCCCGTGGTGGCTTGGATCACGGCCTGGCGACGCTCGCCCGCCGGACCAGTCACCTCGTACTTGGCGATGACCTCGTCCTTGTCGCTGTTGAAGGAGCGGAAGGCTTCCGGCGGAATGATCTGACGCGGCAGCTCCTTGGAATCCCAGGAGAGAATCACTCTCGCATCACCGGAATCCTCCCGATATTCCACCCGGAAGTCGTGCAGCTGATTCGCATCCAGCCAGATGTCCTTGGAGCGAATGTTCTTTCCGTCCTGTCCCCGCAGCACGTTCTGACCATCCACAAAGACCTGCACGTAATCGTCGACATCGCCGTAGAACTTGTAACGACCCGAGCGCGGCGCCTGCAGTTTGCCGCGCCAGAGAACCTTGAATTTATCGCTGGGGATACCATCCGCAGGTGAACCGCCGCGCCAGTTGAACTGCACCGCGGAGTCGTATCGCTCCACCTTCGGCTCGTCCTCATTATGACCTGCGTAGTACTCCCCTCGCAGTCCGTGCCCCGCGAAGGCGTGCTCGCTCCCTGCGAGGTGAAGCGAAAGTTCCCACTTGGGATCCAGGTTCAGTTCGTAGTTCCCGGGATTCGCCAGGAAATAGACCAGCTCGTGAATCAACGGGACAAAGGACTGACGACTCGGAAGATTTCCAGCCCGCAGGTCCAGCGAGGAACCCAGGAGGATCAAATTGCCGAGCCCCACCTTTCGCGCGGCGAGATAGCCATCCCCATTGCTGAGCCGGCCGCCAATGACGGAGTCCGCAGCTTCGGCTCGATCCAGGGCCCAATAGTGCGTGAACGCAGCGGATTCGAAGTCGCTCTCTTTCCGGTCCACCACGGCCTTGGCGGCGGGATGGCGAAAGGTGCTCAAGGAGGGAGTGATGGGTGCGTCCTTCGGATTCGGTACCACCTGTTTCATGAGCCGAGCCGGCAGAAACGGAGCTCCGTTCTGGTCGAGCCAACCGTTGTAAAAATCATCCGCCGCTCGCGGTCCTACCGCCATGAGCACACCGCCGCCTTCCTGAAGATATTGCTCGACCCGGTCCGCCAGATCCTGGGGCAGTCGCGGAACGTCTGCAATAATGATAGCGTCGTACTCCTTGAGGCTGGGAATGGTCAACAGTTCCACTGCTGGGATGACTTCGGGATCGACCAGGAACCGTCGTTCGCCCTCGCCATTCTCTCCGGCGGGTCCCTGTGCCCGCGCCACCACCTGCGGTCCTGGAGCCAATGCCAGAGCCGCAAAACTTCCCGCCCGATCAAAGAACGCTCCCCCAGGATTCCCGTCCACGATCAGCACCTTGAGCTTGTCCACGATATTGAGGACACTGCCGTTGACGTTGTCCTGCTCAATCTCGTCATCCACCAGGAGTTTCGCACTCAGTTCATGCGCGCCGGTAGACTTGAACTGATGGGTGAATTCCAGGGTCTCCTCTGTTCCAGGCAGAATCTGTCCCAGCGTGCGGTCCGTCAGGGTTTCCCCCTCCAGCGTCAACTCCACCTGGCGAGGAGAGACGGCTTCGGAACCTGTATTCTCGACTGTGACCGAAATCTTCACGGGACGATCGATCCCGACCACTTCCCGCGAATAGCTGATCTCTGTCACCGCCAGATTCCGCAGATTCGTGGGCAAAGGCATTTCTCGTACGATCACCTGCGGAGTACTGGGCAAATTCTCCAACGCATCCTGCAGGAAATCCCAGCGCGCTGGCTTATCCGTTCCCCACCCCACGTTCTGGCCATCGGTGAACATGAGGATCTGCTTGGCGGGATTGCTCCCCTGAGCCAGGCCCAGCGATGCCAGGGTCAGGCAATCATAGGTCGCCATGCCCCCTTCCAGCGGCCGGATATCATCGAGTTGTCGCGCCACCTGCTCGCGATCGGCGGTCGGGATCAGCACCCGCGCCGAAGGCGTTGGCCCGCCCAGGATGAGACTGAAGCTGTTCCCGCGTGGCGATTGCTTGATGATGGTGCGCACCTCATCCACCGCCCGCTCGAAATTCGTGCGTCCCTGGTAGTTCAGCCCCATCGACGTCGAGGCATCGATGATGATCGCGATGTCTTGTCGCCCCCCCCGGCTGAACCGGCTCAGGTTAAAGACCTTCTCAAAGACGGTCAGCGCCGCGCACAATCCAAACAGAGTCAACGCGGTCAAGGTCAGCAGGAAGCGCCACTTCTTGGAATCCGAGAACACGACGGCGACCCCCAGGCAGACCGCGCCCGCCAGAAACATTGGCAGCACGAGAAACCAGGGAATCTTCGAGCCGGGCGGGATGAAGGGACGCGCCAGGGCCAGGGCCAAGAGCGCCAGCAGGAGACATCGCGCCGCCATGAGGAGCGCCTCTTCCAGGTGGATCTGGCGATTGCGGATCACTAGGGAATCTCGCAGGAACAGAATCGCGCCCCAATCCACGGACTTCCCGCTCTGGCGGGTCAAAATATGGATGATGACGGGGATCGACACCGCCAACAGGCCAAGGGCCAGCCATGGATTGAGAAACTGCATTGGGTAGGTTCTTAGAGAGCCAAGAGCGCGAGTTGTTGAATGAAATTGCGGCAGTCTGCCAGAACGCTTCGCGAGGCGCCAGCGGCAATCCCTTTCCGTTAGACGCAAGAAAGGCGAAGACAGCCGCCTATTCTTTGAGGACAACGACAATCTGAATACGACTGACAAAGGGCAATCTGCCCCAATGCTCCACGAACAGAGCCAATTTGCCCTTTCCAATTTTCAATTGAGCCTTTGCAATTCCAACAATGAGCAACCCGCAGAAGAAACGCCGCTTTGCCCGCACCTTCATCCGCCTGCTCACCGTGCCTGTTGGTCTCCTGCTCCTTGCGATTCTAGGCTTTGGAGTTTGGGTGCTGCTTCCGGATTCCGCGCCGCCTGACGACCAGGATATGCTGCCGCAATGGGACACGTCCCTTGCTCGCAATCCCCTGGCCGAGTTTCAGGTTTGGCTGGAGAACCACGGTCCCTTGCCGGACCGGGCCACCCTTCCAAATTGGAGCGAACCCAACGCCTGGAACAAGCCAGAGACCAAAGCTACCATCGCAGCGGCCTCGAAGGCTCTGGAGCAGTTTCGGAGACTCATTGCCCAAGCGGACCACCCTTGGCAATGGCGAGAGCAAGCGGCACTGATCTCCGTTGTTCCTTCTACCGATCAGTTGCAGGAGTTCATGCATCTGATTCGCCTTCAGGGACTCGAGTCCCGACGTGCAGCCGTCGAGGGTCAGACCTCCAGGTCGCTTGTCATGGCGGGCCAACTCCTGATCTTTGGTAAGAAACTCCACGAGTCTCGCGGCACCATCCATCATGCATTCGTAGGATCGTCCGCGATCTCCACCGGATTACTCCTGGTCAACGAACTTCTGGCCGATCCTGACTCGCTCTCGGGCTCCGAACTCAAGGCGCTGGCTGACACGCTGGACCGGGTCGAGCCCGAGCCCTCCACCCTCACCTTTGTGGTGCAATGTGAGTATGCCATTTTCCAAGAACAGCTGAAGAGCATGGGCAGCGCGAACTCTGCCTACTTTCGCATGAACGAATCGCTCACGCTCTACCTGGACCGAATCCAACCAGTCGCCGAGGCGTCTTCCCATGGTTGGAAAGCAGCCTTGAGTGCTGTCGAGGCGGCCCAGCAAGAGAAGACCTCCTTCTTTGAGGACTCCCTGGACGGCCCGCTTAAGTTCTTCCATCGCAATGCGATCGGCAAAATCCTCGTGGACGTCAGCGCTCCAGCCACCCTCTCAGTCATCGATCACTTTGTGAAACTGACCTATGAAACGCGAGAGACCCAGCTCCGCGTCGCCAGAATCCGATATGAGCGGGATAACGGGCACCCTCCCAAAACTCAAGCCGATCTCGTGCCTGACTACCTTCCCGAGGTCGTCCTGCATCCCGAGATGGAAACGCCGCTAACTTGGGGAGATTGAAAATTCTAAATTGGAAATTGAAAATTGTAGATTGGCTGAGGACGCCGCCAGCAGCCCCCAATTTGCACTTTCCAATTTTCAATTGAGCCTTTGCAATTCC
>JBHIXE010000079.1:0-4192 GCA_041984905.1 Verrucomicrobiales bacterium
GTATTCTGCTGCTTTGCGGCCCTTTTGCGGTCCAGGCCGAGGAGCCAGACAACCGCAGCTTTTTCCAGAGAATTTTCTCCAGTCAGCGCAGCGAGGAGGAGGTAATCACCGAGGAAGAAGATCGGGCCGTCTCAAAAGCCTTCGCCATCGCGGGCAACGGCAAATTCGTAGTGGCGGACGAAGCACAGGCCAACAGCACACAAGCGGTGATGCTGGAGCCCGTGAGTGAGAGTGAAGCTCGACGGATCGCCAACAGTGCCGCCGCGGAGTTGAATAACATTGAGCGGGACCTGGAGGAGTGGGGACATGGTTCCATGAGTGGATTGGTCCTTTTCCCCAGCAATGGAGAGTTCGGCGTAAACAATGAGACGGAAGTCGATACCTATTTGGAGAAGCTGGCCACTCACACTGCGGGATCGGTGGATGTCACATTCGAGCAACAGACTGGTGTCGAAGCGCAGGCCGCTGTGGACGCGGGACTGAATAGTGGTTCTCCCGGTTTGAGCGAAGGCGGACCAATTCCGGATTCCACCGGCAAGCCTGGTGGTTCCCTTGCTGACCTCAAAGGTGCCACTGGACCCAACTTCAAGCCAGCGACCAAAGCCGCAAGCGGTGGAACGCTCTCGCCTTCCGTCATCGATAAGATCGCGGCATCCACTTATGTCAGCAAGACGGTGCTGAACAAGTTCTCGGACCCGTCAGGGTCAGCATCCAATTATGTGATGTTCATGGGGCTGGCGCAGGTCAGTGTGTCTCCAGGTTGGCGGACGCAGAAGGACTATTTCTGCGAGATCCAGATGCGCCCCCTCTATGCTAAAGAATCGGTGAATGGGGAACTGCTCAGCTCCCTGCAGGTGGATCGATACGGCAACTACGCCTCTGGGGAGATGGCAAATGTGGAGCAGCCTTCCGTGTTCTCCGCCTTTCCGCTGCTGGATGCCCAGGTACTGGATCAGAGTTACGATGAGTCCCGCAAGTACGACATGCTCCTGGAGTTTGCAGGGCAGGCCTTTACGGCGGGGCAGAAATCCACAGGCCGCTTCCTGCTGGAGCAACACCGGGAGATGACCCAGAACGTGAAGACCCGCAGCGCGTTGCCTCTGCTGGTGCCCAGTTCGGATGGCCTGCAACTGACCTATCGCTTTGATCCCTCCCTCTACGCGGTGGAAGAGCCAGGCGTGCTCAAGTCCAAGCCCGCGACTCTGCTCAAGGCCAATAGCGTGCCCACCTTGTTTGTCCTGGCCTGTGCCAAGGAGGAACTGCAGTACTGGAGTCATGTAAGTATCATGGTGTCTACCCGGTTTGTTCCCGCCCAGAAACGGCACTTGCTCAATCAGGCGATCGATGTGCCGCGCTTCACCTACATTCGAGGCATTCCCTATTCCAATCGGGACCGGCTCGATATGGCTCGGCGGGTTTCCAACGTTTACTCCGCCTTAGGGGAAACGAATCGCCCAGGGTTTCCGGAGGCACTGGCTTCGGAGTTGCACAATCGCTATATTAATATCGTGACCCTGGCAGGTGGGGACAACCTGGTGCATGAACTGCCCTTACCCCAGCCGGAAATCACGGGGATATCTCCTTCATCAGAGATTCTCATTCGTCCAGGCCAGATGATTTCCATTACAGGGAGCGGCTTCTTTCAGAACTACGAGCCTGACGATCAGTTCATTGAATTGGTCAGTCTGAACGGAGTAGCGTTAGAGCCGGATGGGGCCGCCCAAATCGCACCGTCGACTCCTACGGTGAACGCCGTTATGGAGAACCCGGCCAAACCAACCATTGATCCAGAAGCTTTGGACAAGTTGGAGAGAAAACTGGAACAGGCGGATAACGCTTGGCGGGATCTGGCAGGGGAGACCCAGGCGGCCGAAGAGAAAGCCCGGCGGACAGAGAGTGAACTGAAGATGATGCAGGAAGCGCTTAAGACCGTTGCCGAGGGAACTGAGGAACACCAGAATCTGACGAAGCGAATTGCTACCGCCGAAGCCGATGCCGCCCAGGCTCAGGAACAATTCGATCTATCCTTGGCGGCGTTGGAGAAGGCCCGTGCTGAGTTTGAGTTGTTGGAGGCCCAGTTCTTAGCGCAATCAGAACCGCTGACTGCAAAAGCGGTTACCCCTACGCTGCCGACTGCCACGGCCATGATCGGTCATACGGCGATCATGGGAGCCCAGAAGGCCAGGCCCCGTCCTTCTGGACCGCAACCTTTCGAACTACGCTATCGTCTTCCTGCAGATGCGGAGAGACTTTTCCAGGAAGGCGATGCGGTTCTCTCCATCATTACTCAGGGCGGGCAGTCTACCCAGAAGAACTTCAAGCTGGTCTCCATCGACCACAGTGTGAGTATTACCAAGGTGGTGCCGGACACCCTTCCCGCCGGGGATACGAAGGGACGTGCCCTATTGATTGAAGGCAGGTTTGGCAACGGTGAGGAGGTGGAGCGAGTCCTGGTCAATGGACATCCCATGGCCTTGAAACAGGTAGGGACCAACCAGGTCGTTGCCATGATCGAAAGTGATCTGTCACCAGGCCCAAATCCGATCGTGATCCTCACCAAGAACGGCGCCGCTTCCCTGGAGCCAGGCCTTACCGTGGAGTAGCGGTATCCGGTGCTTTTCTTCGATGGCTCCACGCTGGAGCTCTCTCTAAGACTTATCCAACTAAATTGGAATCACGCCACACCTTGGCGTATCTTATCCATGTAGTCACTGCGGCACTCCTCTTATCTCGTGGACCCGCTTCCCGGACTACCGCTTAGCTCAGCGTGTTGAGTTAGGTTGTCAGGACCCGTTCCCCATCTGTTCTGCGTGGGAATGGCACTCCGGGACCGTTTCTGAAATCCACGAGAGAAACCCCTCACAAGGAGGAGAACTGCGCTATGGCTGCGCTGACAACGATACCTGATCATTACACGACGGAGTTCGAGACGAACTGGACTCACAAGGCCCAACAAATGGAGGACCGGCTGAAGCAGTACGTCGAGATTCGCAACTACACCGGGGAGCGGATGCGATGCAATCTGGTCAACCCGGACGACGATCCCACCCTCATCAGCGAGCGGGCGGGAGCCACCGAGCATACGGATCTCGGCACGGAGAACCGCTGGATCTATACCAAGGGCTGGCAGATGGCCCATCTCATTGATGAATGGGATGACGAACTGCTCGGCGAAGTCACCGGTCCTAACAGTGATGTGCTGAAAGCCATGATGGCGTCCTTCGCTCGGCATTGCGATAGCCGCATCATTGAAGCGGCGACGGAAACCGCCTACACGGGCAAGGAAGGCACTTCCACCCAGGACTTTGATGATACCAATCAAAAGATCGCGGTGGACTATGTGGAAACAGGCAGCGCCACGGATAGTAACCTGACCATCGGCAAGTTGCGCCGGGTCATGGAAATCTTCGGCGAGAACGAAGTCTACGGGCAGGACCTGTCCGGCTTTGCCACGGAACCCGTGGTCATGGCCGTGGCGCAGAGTCAGCTGACGTCTCTACTGCGCACCACGGAGGTGACCTCCACGGACTTCAACACCGTGAAGGCGCTGGTGAGCGGCGAGGTGGACACGTTTCTCGGCATTAAGTTCGTCCGCACACAACGGCTCGCCATCGATGCCAACAACGTGCGCACTTGTCTGGCCTGGGTCCGCAGCGGCATCAAGTTCAGCCAGGGCGATCACCGGGTGGATATCGATACACTGCCGGAGCGCAGTCACGCCACCCAGATTCGGGTGCGATGCCGCAACGGTGGTGTTCGTACGGAGGAGAAGAAAGTCATCAAGGTGCTCTGCGACGAGGACTTGTAAATCCAACCCTGACGAAAGGAGATAATCATGGCGGACTTATATAGCGACATTGCGTCCCTTCAATCCAACCAAAGCGGAACTGGTCCTTCGGGCAATCTGGCCTATCGCAGTGATGGGCAGAAGACCAGCGGCAACCTTCACGTGATGGCGGCCACTTACACCCTGAGCGGCAGTGAAGCCGCAACGGATCGCATCCTCTGGGGACGCATCCCGATTGGAGCGATCTTCATCCCCGGGCTGGCTCACTTCAATGTGGAAGCCGGCGCCTCCACGGCGCTGACTCTGGATGTGGGTGAGGGCAACTACGACGACGGCACGGCGGATAGCGACATCCTCTTCGGTGACGACATCGATCTGGCATCAGAGGGGATCGTCTTCCTCTCC
>JBHIXE010000079.1:4202-17155 GCA_041984905.1 Verrucomicrobiales bacterium
CCCTGACTCCCCGGACGCGGGCAGGATGGATCATCTCAGATCCTTCCACCGTCACCAGCACGGTGGCGGACAAACGCATCACCCTGGTGATGCCCTTCCTCTACGCGGTCTAGGTCTTAGGGGACCACAGAGGAGTGTAGTAGACGGGGCGGGCGACGTCTGGGTGTGTTGCGTCGCCTGCCCCAAGCCCCTGACATGCGCACCACTCATTCTTGAACGAACTCTTATGGCAACGAGTGATACCGAAATCTGCAACCTGGCGCTGGCTCGATTGGGCGCGGACCGGCTGGTGGATCTGGCCAGTGACACGGATCGCAATGCGCGGTTCTGCAAGCTCTTCTTCGACCAATCCCTGAAGGAGATACTCCGGGCACGGCCTTGGAACTTTGCGATTAAGCGCGCTTCACTGGCACGTAGTACGGAGACGCCCGCTTTTGAGTGGAGCTATCAGTTCCCATTGCCTTCAGATTGCATCCACGTGCTGGAGTGCAATGGCCACAGCTGGGATCGTCACGCCCAGGAACCCTTTGTCATTGAGACGGGCCACATCCTGACAAATGCGGAAACCGCCGAGGTGCGCTATGTCTATCTGAACAAGGACTACAGCACCTATCCTGCTGATTTTGTGGAAGCTCTGGCAACGCTGCTGGCTTCCAAACTGAGCGCTCCGGTCAGCGGGAATCTCAGTGTCGGCGCGGTTCTACGAGAAGAATACGAGCGGGTCCAGTTGCCTCGTGCCGCAGTGCAGCACGCCAGTGAATCGCGGGAACCGCGGGTCAATCGTGTGCTGGATAGCGACCTTGTGAGAGCCCGGTACTCCGACTGAACCATGCAGTATCACCAGGTTTACTCCTTTAATGCCGGAGAGTTCTCGCGGCGGCTTGAGTCGCGCAGCGATCTGGAGAAATACTTCTCCGCCTGTCGCAAGCTGGAGAACTTCATCGCGTTACCGTACGGCGGCGTGGCAAACCGGCCCGGCACGGAATACATCGCGGACGCTCGGTACGAAGACCGGAAGTGCCGGCTGATTCCCTTCCGCTTCAGCACGTCGACGAATTTCATCGTGGAAGTGGGGCATGGGTATCTCCGCTTCTATAGCAACGGCCTGCAGGTGAGCGTGTCAGGAGTGAGCGCCTGGATGCATGGCGCAGCTTACGCTCTCGGAGATCAAGTCAGCAGCAATGGAACCAACTATGTCTGTATTGAAGCCCACACCAGTGACAACGGAGGAACGCCCGCCAGCGATGACGGAATCGGAGACAACGAACCAGGCTACGGCCAGGACGCATCAGGCTATTGGCATGCGCTCAGCGGGGCGATCTTCGAGCTGCCAGCGCCCTGGCTTGAGCCGGAACTCTTCGACATTCAGTTCCTGCAGATTAAGGACGTGGTGTATCTGGTTCATCCTGCTCATCGCCCTCGTAAACTGGTTAGGCTGGCAGATGATCGTTGGTCCATGGAGGCGGTTCGTTTCGACCGGCCGGCGTTACTGGACGAGAATGCGGAGAAGACTCAGACACTCACCTGCAGCCATACCAGTGGGTCCGGGCGAACGCTGACGGCGAGCGGTCACGCGCCCTTTACGGAGGATCACGTAGGAAGTGATTGGGAGATTACGCATCGGCGAGAGGACGCTTTTGTGGAGCTGAGCCTCATCGCGGACGCGCAGAGCGCCGCACTCCAGTGCCGCGGCGTGTTTACTCTGGAGACCACGGGAACCTGGGCTGGGAAAGTGCGAGTCCAGCAAAGCTTCGATAATGGGAGCACCTGGGAAACGATCCGGAGTTTCAGTAGTAGCGCGGACCGGAACGCCAACATTACGGACAGCATCATTGCCAATAGCCTGCTGCGCCTGGACTACGACAACGATGTGACCGCGTGGGCGGACGCCACGGACTACCAGACCGGTGATCAGGTGACTCATGGTGGCGTGCTCTACACCTGTACCGCCACCCACACCTCGGAGGCTTTGGCCACGCCAGGGGCCGATGACGGAGCCGGGGACAACGAGCCAGGCATTGGCGAAGACGCCACCGATTTCTGGGCGATCGCTGCACCGAGAGCGGTGCTGGAAGTTCAGGATCCCTATCAGCGCGGCATCGTTCGCGTCACAGGATACACCTCGGCCACGGAAGTAACGGTGGATGTCCTCCATGAGTTGGCTAGTACGGATCCCACCGACTACTGGGCTCAAGGAGCTTGGAGTGCAGCACAGGGGTATCCCAGAACGATCGCGCTGCATGAGAACCGGGTCTGGTATGGCGGCACCGCGGAGGAACCACTGCGAGTCTGGGGAAGTGCGATCGATGATTACGAGAACTTCCAGCTTGGAGTGAATGACAGCGATGCGGTGGACTTTGTCCTCGCGAGCACCCGGAACAACCTCATTCAGTGGATGGTGAGCCAGCGCTCAGCGTTGACAATTGGCACCACGGGCGGGGAGTTCACCATGTCTTCCCGGTCGCCGGAACTGGCGATCAGCGCGAGCACCGTCAGTGTAAGGCAACAGTCGAGTTACGGCGGCGCCTTTCTCCAGGGACTTATCATCAATGATTCGATGGTCTTCCTGCAGCGGCTCAGCCGAAAGATCCGGGAATATCGCTACGATTGGGAGAGCGATTCCCAGGTGGGACGTGACATCACGCTGTTCGCCGAGCACATCACCATGGGTTCCATCCAGCAGATGGATTTCTCCCAGCAGCCGAACAGCATTCTCTGGGGCGTCACGGCAGATGGATCACTGATAGGGCTGACCTACGAGCGGGATCAGGAAGTGCTGGCCTGGCATCGGCACAATACGGAGGGGGCATTCGAGAGCGTCGCTGTCATTCCCGGGGAGAATGCGGACGAAGTCTGGGTCAGCGTCCGGCGCAGCATCAATGGTAACACGGTGCGTTACCTGGAAAGGCTGGAGCCCTATACTTCCTGGCATCATCTCGTATCCACGGAGGACAGTAGTACGGATGAAACCCAACTTTTGTTTCAGGATGCCGGGCTCAAGATCACGAATGATCCCGCTTCCACCAGCATAACCGGTTTGGACCACCTGGAAGGAGAGACGGTGTCGATCCGAGTGGATGGCGCGACGCATCCTCCGAAGGCCGTGAGTGGCGGCGGGATCACTCTGGACTATCCCGGCACGGAGATCTCCGTGGGACTGGCCTATGTGCCTCAGGTTGAGACGATGCCATTGGTCGGTCCGACACAGATCGGATCCAGCAAAGGACGCAAGAGCCGGATCCATCGCGCCATATTTGATCTCTACCGAACGCGTGCCCTGGAGTTCAGCACCAGGGGCGCGGATGCAGCGGCGGCGGACTGGGAACGGATTCCCTTTCGCAACACCCGGGACGTGATGGATGCCCCGCCGCCGCTGCGAACGGAGAAAGTCGATATCACGGCAGCCGGTCACTACGACTTCGATGTGACCCTGGCCTTCCGCCAAACCCAACCTCAACCCGCCACCATCCTGGCACTCACACTGAAATGGGACGTGACGCAAACTATATAGAGCCGGCCACTTATGAAGAGTGGGACCACAGCAAGCACTACGACATGGTCGCGTCCTGGTGGCGGGGGCATGAGAGCGATCCGCCACCGCCTGGGCTGCTGCCTTGTTATGGCGTGGTGATCTACGACAGCCGGCCCGAGCCGCGTTGTGCAGGCTGGTTCAGCTATGATCCCGTCAACCAGGTGGCGCACCTGGACTGGTTTGTGGCGAATCCAGAGATTCCACTGTGTCTCAAGTACGGATTGGCCCTGTTCCAGTGCCTGCGTTCCTGGGCCAACTCACTTCAGGCGACGGTGATCTTCTGTCAGTGCCCGGACCCGCGCATGGCGGATGCCGCGCAGCGGGCAGGATTCACGGAAACGAATACCAACGTGACCGCCCTGGCCATGTTGTTAACCGAGATCGACTAGAGATATGGGAGTCATCGGAGGAGCCGCCGCAGCGGTGGCGGGAGCAGCAGGAGCGAGTTCTGGAGCTGGTGGGGGGTTGGGAGCCTTAGGCGTCGGACTTCAGGCAGCGGGTGGATTGGCGAGTGCGGGAGCGTCCCGCAAAGCAGCCAGTTCTTATGAGCAGTCCGCGATTTTGGCGACCCAACTGGGGGCCTACAATCGAGATGTGGTCTACGCGGGACGTGCCGAAAGTTACGAGCGTCAAGCTGACTGGATCGAGTGGCGGGGCAAGTACGAGAAACGCCGTCTCAATCACCAGGCGCGCCAGGTCGAAGCTCTGGCAGAGTTAGAGGAGCAGGCGCGTTATATCCAGGCTGGATATGAGCAGGAACTCGGCGCCAGGCAGAAGCAGAGCTTTGACTATGAGGCGGACAACCTGTTGCGCCACAGTGCGGAGCAGCGCAAGCGGGAACAGCGGCAAGGAGAGTTGGATCTCGGGCAGATGCGTAATCGGATTACGCGCTCGGGAATCGCGGAGACAGGAAGCGCCTTGGCGTTGCAGAACGAGCAGGCCCGGAGAGTGACCACTCGGGATATGGATCTGCGGGTGCGCGCGACGGAAGAATCCCAGAAGCTGCGCTACTCAGGAGAAATGGCGCAATGGCAGGGCGACACCGCCGCGACCGCCACTCGCTACAATGCCCAGGTTCAGCGCTACCTGGCAGATAGCGAAGTCTACTCGCTCACCACCAGCGCCTGGTTGGCTCAACTGGATGCCGCGGTCGCGGCGCAGAACGCTCGTTTTGCGGCGGATGATACCCGTCAGCAGGGGCAATTGGAATACCTCTACTCCCTGAGCCAGTCCTCGGGACTGCAGGCTCAGGCAGCGGGCGCCAGAGCTCAGGCCTCCGCGCAGATCTTTGGCGCACTTGGCGGTGCCGCCATCGGATTCAGCAAACTCTAACATGGCTAGAATACCTATCTCACAAATTCCGGGAATGCTGGGCCCATCCGGCCCCGCGCGAGTTTCAGGGGCTGCTCCTCAGCTGCGGGCTGGCGGGGTGCCTGCGGCCTTGCCACCCGGGAACATCACCTTGGAAGAACCGGGAGGCCGACCGATCGATTTCTCCCGAGCCAATGCGGCTCTGGAAGGGGAAGCACAGGGCGCGCTGATGGCGGGTCAAGCCTGGGGCCGCGCCTTTGACAGCATCGGGCAGGAACTGGAAGCGATCGCGAGAAGGGATCGGCAGGCCCATGACGTTTCCCGGCGTGTGGAACTGGATGGCGAACTCCACAAGATCTACTCGGACTTCCTCCAGCAACTACCGGCAGATCCCGAGCAATGGTTGGACGGATGGGAAGGCCATCGTGAACCCGCGCTCAAGCAGTACTACGTTGACCAGAATTGGAACAAGAGGGATCAGCGCAAAGCCAGACACCTCGTAGACCAGTGGCGTAAGGAAACCGAATACGATCTGGGGCTGCGTCGCTCGGAACAGCAACGACTCAATACGAAGGTCCGCTTTGATGTCTCCACCCAAGAGAAGCTCGATCAGGGGGACATCGAAGGGGCAAGGTCCGTGGTTCAGAGCCAGCTGCATGTGGGAGACATTGATGTGGACGAGGCCAACCGGCAGTATCAGGTGATCGCTCGCAAAGAGCGGGATCAGCTGGTGGCAAAAGCCATTCACCGGGATGTATTCCAGGCGGAGTCCATGGTGGATACGATGGAGAGGGATCTGGAACGGTATGAAGCCCGCGATACCGACGCCTCCATAGAGGAGGATGGCAGTGAGGAAGGGGCAACCGATCCTTTGGCATCCAGAGATCAGATCGACCGTTACCGGGGATGGATCGCCCTGAATAAGGCGGAGCAGGAACTACGGGAAGTCCAGGACTTCAATCGATGGCTGGAGGCAGA
This sequence comes from Verrucomicrobiales bacterium, assembly GCA_041984905.1. Classification (GTDB taxonomy): domain Bacteria; phylum Verrucomicrobiota; class Verrucomicrobiia; order Verrucomicrobiales; family DEV007; genus JBHIXE01. Next base: position 10,024 of record JBHIXE010000079.1, read on the forward strand.
TCCCTCTACCAGAGAGGAACGGGCGACAGTCCAAGAGATCATCAAGTCCAGCTCCTTTCTCTCTGCCGATGCGAAAGACCGGCTCAGTCGAAGAGCCCTGGGAGAGGGGGAGAATCCGGTGGATGTGATCGCACTGAGTGAAGCGATCACGCAACTCTCCTCCGACCTTGTCAACAATCCGGTGGTCCAGACCCGGCTCCAGGCCCAGATCCATCAGATGGGCGAATCCCGGGATGCGCTCCTGGATGAATTGGCAGCGCGTACGGAGCCAGGCAGCAGTCGTACGGGATCTGCCCAGGCGGATGAGTTTCTCCTCTTTGGCAATCAGATGATCAGTCAAATCATCGATGCCCAGCTGGTCGAGCTGGTGACTCAAGGGCTGGAAGATGAAGACGACCTGCTTCACCTGGGCGCTCAATTGAAACTGGAGAGCCGCCGGCGATATCGGGACTGGCTTTCCCGGCACGGAGACAATCTGACGAGCGAGGCGGCCAGGGGCTACCTTCACGACCAGGTCCGGGTTCCTACCGTTACGGCAAAAACCGTAGAAGAATGGGAGCGCGGCTTGAGCAATCCCCTGGCGGCGGAATCCCTGCCTGCCTCTGTGCTGGGGGAATCCCTCTCGCTACCGCCCGCGATCGTCAGCGGGTTTGAGTATCAGCCCACCTCCCGGCAAGTGCGCAAGGTGCACGCTCCTCGCGCGACCCGTCCTCAAACAAGAACCCCTTTGAAGGATCATGGAACCGGAACCCCTTGAACCTACCATGAGTCCGGTCAGCCTCCTGGAGATGATGCCGGCGGAGGCGGAAGACGGCGCCGAAGGGCTGCTGTCTTTGCCCTCTCTGGAGGAGTTGCTCGCTCGGACGGGAGGAGAACGGCGGCTCTCTGCGGATATTGTCCGCGACCTGCGGGAGCAAGGGATCACGGATGAGTGGATCTACAACCAGGAGATGTCCCTGCGCCAACCCGTGGAGGACTGGGCGAGCGTTAAGGCCTCTCCGGAATGGGCCGCCATGACCCGCGATGAGCGGGAGGAACGGGCCTTGGCTCAAGTGGGCCACGTCTTCTGGCACCTCCCCGCCAGCTACCGTGCCCAGCCTGGGTTCCAGGCGGAGTGGGAACGGGCTTATGAGCACTTCTACGAGAATGAGATTCTCCCGATCATCACCACCCCTGGTTGGGGGGGATTCAAGGAACACCTGCTCAACTCGTACGAAAGCACTCGAGCTAATCACGCCATGCTGTCTCTGGATGCCAAGGTGATGCGCCGTTCCAGCCTGGAAGCAGATCTGGCCAAATGGCGCGCTTTGCCGGAAGACCTCCTGGTCACCTTCTCAGACCAACCGGGCGGCGCCCGGGGCGCGCGCCAAGTCCGGCAGGTGCCCGTCAAGCTCGCCCGGGAAATCACCCAAAACCGCATCAACTACCTGGACCAGGACTTGCCGCGGCTCATCGAGGAACTGCAGGAGCGCAAGGAACGGATCGAGCAGAGGCACGGCTGGAAGGGCGCGCAGCTCTTTCGCGATGCCGAAGATCTGGGGGATTTCTGGGCGAAAGCCTCCGGCAAAGACTGGGCGGAAGCCATGGGCGGGCTCTTCCTGGAATCCGGCTTCTCCCTGGGCGTCACCATGCTCAGTGCTGGCGTGGGAATGACCGTCGGTGGTGTGGCGAGCGAGAACCCTGCCGGTGCGGCCATCGGCGGTGCCATTGGTTCCAGCGCAGCGGCTTATGTGGTGGAATATCCCGCCCGCCTCTACCAGGAAGTGGCGGAACATCTGCACAAGCGCTATCCCGGCTGGGACCAGGATGGCCCGGTCACCCTGGATGAACCCATCATGGTGGATGGAGAACTGGTCTCGACCCGGGTCTATACCGCGGAAGACCGGGCTGAACTTCTGCTCGGGGTTCTGGGGGATGAGGGGGTTATGAAGGAACTCCGGACCAGGGCCGCTCGTGGCGCCGGTGCGGTGGCGGTCACTGAAGGATTCACCTCCGCGCTCTCCTTCAAGATCTCCTCGGATATCTTTCGCAATTTTCAGCGAGGCTCTGCCTGGAAGTCCACGCCGCTCCAGGCCAAGACCCGAGCCGGACTGGCTTCCCTCATGGCCACGCAACCAGTCGGCGCTGCGGGCGGATCTGCGGGGGAATTTCTGGCCTACCTCTTCGAGGGCAAGGATCCCACCACGGGGCAGGCGCAGAAAGAGATCTTTGCAGAAGGGGCCATCGAACTGTTCGGAGCTCCGATAGAGGTGGCGGGCTCGGCGACCTCACTCAGTTTAGAAGGTGGCGCTCAATGGGTCCAACGCCGTCAGCAGATCAAGGAGCATGCCCAGAAAGCCGCCCAGGCCATGGACGCCTGGGATGCGGACGCCCTCCGCGCTGCCCAGGTTCCGGAAGAACGGATCGCGGAACTGGAAGGCACCTCGAATCCGGTCAAGCGCATGGAGTTGGCCCAGCAATACCTGCAGGAAGCCGACGACGTCGCCCTGGAAGGAATCGAGTACGAACGGCTGGAAGACGGCGGCACCCGGGTGCGCTATCCCGATGGCCAGGAAGCCACCTATCCAGATGCCCAGTCCATGGTCGATGGCCACATCCAATGGCGGGAAGGCCGGGAAGTGCTGCAGAGGAGGCTCCTATCGCAAGAAGCGGCCAGCAAAGATGCAGTAGTCGAAGCGGCCCAGCACCAACTGAAACTCCTGGAAATGGACGAGTTGGAGGAACGCTCCATCGATCTGCCGGAGAAGTCGGTAGCAGGGGTGATACGTGCCGTCCGCGCGGTCGTCGCAACGAGGACATTCTGGAAGCAAGCTTGGCCGAACTGGAAGCCTTGCCGCATTCAGTGCCAGTCGTCCGGGAAACTGCGGCAAGCCTCCAACAACGGGCTGCAGATCAAGCTACCAGGTATCGGCAGGAAGCCGAGAACAGCCGGTCACACCGAGATCGGCAGGAGCTGACTGGCAAGGCGCAAAGGGCGGAAACGGTGGGGCAGAGTTTGGGCACCATCGTGTCCATGCTGGACCGGGCACCACGTCGCCGGGTGCGTTTGTCAGGACGGAAGCGGCGGTCCCAAGGGAAGGGACGTTCGCGAGACGTTGTGGTGGAGATCCGTGACCATCTCCAGCGCGCCAAGGACGAAATGGACCGGCGGGTGAGTCTCGGAGAAGACCCGCAGAAAGTTGCCGAGGACCTCACTCGGGAATCTCTCGAACAGGGAGCGCTGAGTGAAGCACAGGAAAATGCTGGAGGCAATCAGTCGCTCGATCAAGTGCGGGTGCTAGGGAGCAACCGGCTGCAGCGGGCAGGCAACTACCGGCGTGCCCTGATCAAGCTGTATAACGGCGCGGATGTCCTCACGGTGGCCCACGAGTTTGGCGAGCTATGGCTCAAGGAAATGGTAGAGGATGGGGTCTACACATGGGAAGAGGTCGCAGGATGGGTCAACGCGGCGAGAGAGAAGCTGGGCGAGTCTGGCAAGGATCTATCCAGCTTGACCCAACCTGGAGAACTGCAGACTTACGCGCGGGAAGGTTGGGTAGATCTCTACGAACTCTATCTCTTAGACCAACACCACAGCCTCAACCTGCCTCAAAAGGTCTTGGAGTATTTCCGGAAGCTCACCGAGATCCTGTCGCGGGCCGTGAAGCGGGCTCTCATGCTCCGGGAAGCTTTGGCAAGCGAAAGTCTGCCTGCCGAGCTAAAGCAATCTTTTCAAGATGCCGCCCGCATGCATTTTCGCGAGGAAACAACGGGGTTCAGCGGTCGCGCAGATGGTAACGAGATAAGCGGACCTGACAACGAGACTTTACAAGCCGCGGAAGACTCCACAAACTATAGTGCGGCAAGCGAATGGGATGAACGAGGGGAGATCCCGGACGCCGAGTTTGAACTGATCCCCGAGTTTTTAGAAGATGGCACCGAAGAAGAACTCCGAATCCTCCTCCGACTCCGACCTTCTCAAAGACCTCAAAGAAGGCTCTATAACCTTAGAAGAGTTCATGAGGCGTTTGCACCTATCGATGTCGGAAATCAAATACCAAGCAGCGAAGCGGAGGAAGGAAATGTTGGACGCTGGAATGGAAGTCCCAGACATAGAGATTCTTCCGCGATTCAAGAAGCTCATCGAAAAGAAGAAGACGGAAGAGGATTCCTCATAGACGATCCAAATTTGGCGGCATACGCAAACGCGGATGTAGTGCTGGAGAAGGTCTCGGTGAATCTCAGCAATATCGAAGAACAATTTCAGAGTTTCGGAGAAGACGAAATTGGCGCAAGGAGATTTATTGATGCACTATTGGATGAAGAGATTATTCACTACTTAGAGAGGTGGCCGGTTAAGCAAAGGGGGGAGGATGGATGGGCGAGCTTCATTCACCTTGCGGATTCGGCCTTGGAGGACCAATCTCGTGCCGAAGCGCTTGTCCAGGCTTGGAATGGGTATCGGCAAATACCAAGAGATGCTCCCGAAGAGGTTCGAGCAACGGTAGCAAAGTTGCGAAGATCAAAGTTGGATGGATACCGTGCTTTCGGGGAATTGATACGTCAGATAATACAACTCAGGACTACAGGTCGCGTTACAGAACAAGTAGAAGAACCGACCGTCTTGGAGGGATTCTCTCCGAGAGGTGGCTATGAAACTTTTGTTAGAGTTGTTAGTGAGAATGTTCTAGAGGGCAAGTGGGGCCAAGAACTTAAGGCGGTAATTCTTGATACCGAAGCGAGGTTTGAGAGTCTGGAGGATCCCTCAATAGGGCCCGCAGAGCCTGGCGAGACCACACACTCGCTGGCACCTGAGAATCCTAACCAGCGTTTTCGCCTGCTGCAAGGCACCCAGGAACAAGCCAGTCCGGCTGAACTCGATTTGGTCCGGAGGCTGGGCCTCTCGCGCAATACCCAGATCCGCCTGCTCCAGTTGATGAGCGAGGCCCAAGCAAATGGGCGACAGCGACCTGTCCTGGTGGAGGACGACACCTTGCAAGACGCCGGCGCGCAGTACGAGCCGGACGAAGGAATTATCCGGATCAATCCGGCAATCCTGGAAGAAGAAGCGACCCAGTTCGAGGACCGGATCGACCGGCGACGCATGATCGATGCGATCATCGATGAGGAACTGATCCACTGGCATCTAGCGCAGTCCTATCAGCAACCGTCGGCGGCCGAGGTCGAGGAAGCCTATGAGGCGATGATGGAGCGCTTTGTGTCGGAGTATCCGCATGTGTTGCTGGAAGCCTATCGAACCTACACGAAGTCGCACTCACCGGACCTGAAGCCGATCAGCCTGGAAGAGTTCATGAGTGATGACGCGAAGGTGGCGGAAGCCTTCGACGAGTTCGTGCGCCAGATCGTGCAACTCCAGACGACAGGCCGCATCACCGAAGAGGTGAGTCACCCCTGGCCGGAGCGAGACCTGGGCCCAAGCTGTTGGTTAGGCAAGTATCGGGACTCGTTGGAGCACTCCTATCGCATGGCGCTCGGCAGGCATTGGGGTGCGGAGATGCAGGCGATCGTCGAGCAGGCCGAGGCGAGGGCTCAGACGGCGGTGGAGACGTATTCCATGGCGCCTGATGAATCCGATCAATGGGGGCCTTCTGAAGCAGAGCTAGAACTTGAGAGATGGAAGGAGCAAGCCGGTGACGCAGAATTTATTGAAATGGTCAACCTCACCAGTCGGATGCGTGCTGTGCAGGCGAAACATAAGCATCATCTGTTTCCTCAAGAGAAAAGGAAATAGTTTGAGGAACGGGGATTGACAGGGGATCAAGATATCGACAACTTTGTTGTAATACTATCGCTGCCAGAACACGAAGCGCTCCATGGAGGGGGGAACCTGGAAGCTGGGGAGACTGAGTGAAGATGAGTGGAATCACAATATTATGGCCAGACTGAAGGAAATCGAGGGAGCTAGGGAGCGATTGTTGACGTTTGATGAAATGTGGGATGTAGTAGACGTGATGAGAATCTACTATGGAATTGATCATCTCGAGATCACAACCTATAGAAGGAAGTGAATGATTTTGGTCGACCAGAAGGTAATCCAATTGATTCCGCTCTTCAGGCGTTGGGCTATGATTCCTTGCTTGATTTAATGGACGCCAAGCCTCAGATGACCAGCCTAGACTGAGCTAAACAATTCGCAATTGAGGGGGCGAGCCCGGCCGTTCTCGAGCGCGCACTTAAGGATGAGTGCGCAAATGCACGCCGTATTGCTGACTTCCGAAAATTCGTCCTGTATTCAGCCATTCGAATGCAATGCAAGGAGGGATGGAATCAGGCAACTGAGACCAAACAGTTGGGAGTGCTTGTCCATTGGCGTATTGTTGTTGGCGAGTCAGTGGAGGCTAGAGATCGGGCAAAACAGATAATACAAAATGGGGATGTATATAATGATTGGCCTGAAAGCTGGAGGGATGGCCTGATCGCATTGGCTGTTTCTCAATCTGATGATAGCTAGGTTCTTGGGGCTGAAAGAATCGGTGTTTGAAATCTATTAAGCTTTTGTCAAGAAGCAATTGAAGGGCCAACGTTGGTTGGCTTTGTGGAAGCAGGAAAAATGACAAAGTGTAGGGTGCTTGGTCATGTGTCGAGCGCCAAAGGCAAGAGAGTTATGGAGCAGAAATACTGGGATGCGATCGATCTTTCGCTGGAAAGTGAAGAAGCGTTTAAGGCGCGCTTGAAAGAGATGTCGAGCCTGGAGCTCGCAGAGTTCTATATGGGGATCACGGAAGACGCTAGGTACGAGGCCTTCGACAATCCAGAGTTGCCTGCAGCGATTCTGCGGGACATTCCTGACTATGAGCAGTATGGCGAGGAGGGAGACGATGAGGAGAGGTTGGCGCTAGGCATCGTGGCGATGGGCAAGGCCTTCTGGGATCAGGTGAGGAGGGATCCCTATTCAGTGAACTACGCCGAGATACCAAGTGAACATCTGATCTCTGAGATCTGGAGCGAATATGATCGCAGAGGAGAGGAACTGCCAATCTATGATGCTATTGAAACCAAAGAGAATGCGTTCTTTCGGAAGAAGGGAGTGACGGTGCAGGTGCCGCGGCGGTTCGAGAGAGATCCCTGGCGGGAGGAGGTCGCCCCCAAAGCATGGCGCACGGGCAGGATCCAGCCGGGCGGTTCGTCATAG